>NZ_JBJURJ010000001.1:106205-544644 GCF_046098205.1 Paenibacillus mesotrionivorans
GGTGCCGATGCCGCCGCCCAGACGGGAGAGGTTTTTGCCGTGTCCCACCAGCCGCGGCAAGAGATAGCTGTGCTGGGCCAGCTCCACCTGGAGAATGCCCTCCCGGGTTTTCGCCCGTCCGGCGAAAATATCCAAAATCAGCTGGGTCCGGTCAATAATTTTCACATCCAGCGCTTCCTCCAGATTCCGCACCTGAATACCGGAGAGCTCCTGATCGAAAATCGCCGTTTGCGCATCCAGCTCACGGAGCCTCTCCTTCAGCTCCTCCACCTTGCCCTTGCCGATCAGCCATTTGGAATCGGCACGATCCCGGCTTTGCTTCATGGTTTCCATGACTGTAACTCCAGCCGTCTCGGCCAGGCGGACCAATTCCTGCAGCGAATACTCCGCCAGCTCGGCGTTGGCTCCCCGCTCCTTCAACACCAGGCTGACCAGAACGGCCCGCTCCTGAGCTTGCTGCGTATTATCCTGCGATATAGGTTTCATCTATTGCATCGACTCCTTTTGCCGTGTCCATTTTACACATTCTTTTTTTCCCACTTCAAGTCCTCCGGACGGATGGTCATCAGCTCCGACCGGGAGGGCGCTCCCTGATTCTGCTGGAGAATCCGCACCGCTTGGTAGCGCATAGCTTTTTCGATGGTATTGCGGACGTACCGGGCATTGCTGAATCCGTCCTCCTGCCGCAGCTTCTCGGTGACCAGATGCTGGCGCAGCTTCATCTCCGTCTGGGGCAAAAGCGCATATTGGCGCTCCTTCACCATCAGCTCGGCAATTTGCATCAGCTGGTCCACGGAATAATCGGCGAAATCCACCTGGATGGGAAAACGCGACGGCAAACCCGGATTCGTCTTCAGGAAAAATTCCATCTCCTCCTGATAGCCTGCCAGAATGAGCACAAACTGATTCTTATAATCCTCCATCGCCTTCACCAGCGTGTCGATGGCTTCCTTGCCGAAGTCCTTCTCACCGCCCCGGGCCAGGCTGTATGCCTCATCAATAAACAGAATCCCGCCCAGTGCCTTTTTAATCAGTTCCCTGGTTTTTAAAGCGGTATGCCCGATATATTCGCCCACCAGGTCTGCCCGTTCCACCTCGATGAGATGTCCCTTGGACAGGATCCCCATCTCCTGAAACAGCTTGGCGATCAGCCTAGCCACGGTGGTTTTGCCAGTTCCCGGATTCCCCTTAAACACCATATGATACACGTGGGTATTGGCGACTAACCCGGCCTCCGCCCGGTATTGACTGACCTGCAGCATGGCGTATACCTCGTACACCAGCTCCTTCACATTGTCCAGTCCGATCATCTGGTTCAGCTCCCGGAACACATTGGCATACGGTGTGCCGGGCTCCAGGAATTTATTGCCGAAGGGAATGCCGCTCCCGTTCTCCACAGGCTGGGCAGCCGGTTCATCCTTGCGGAACACCACACTGATCTGGCGGGAAGCCCGGACGCTCTCCAACGAATCTCCCGGAATACTGCGAACGCTCATGTCCACTCCCCCAATTTGCCGACGTCCTTAGAGACCATTATATTCGCCGGGCGGATTGTCCAATGCCGTCTGCGGCGGACAAGATTGGAAGGTTGAACCATGAAGTGCATCCGCCTTTATTGTACACAATTCTCCGCTTAAAAAGAAACGGAAAGAATCGCAGAAAAAAAACACGCCGTAAGCCGGGTCAGCCCAAGCTTAGGCGTGTTTGTTTTTTTGAGGTCATGCGCCGTTACAGCCGAAGACCGGCCCTACAACTTGCTGACATTCTCGGCTTGCGGACCGCGGTTGCCTTGCACCACTGTGAAGCTGACCTTCTGGCCTTCGTCCAGAGACTTGAAGCCTTCACCGGTGATGGCACTGTAGTGGACGAAAACATCGCCGCCTTCGTCGGAAGTAATAAACCCGTAGCCTTTTTCTGCGTTAAACCACTTTACTGTTCCTGTTTGCATTCTGGTAACAAACCTCCATAGTTTCAATCCACGGCCATCTTGGACCGTGTTGAAGAAAAATAGCTTGCGTTGTTTAGTATAGGCGAAAGAAAGGAGAAATATTCTTGTTTCATCTCTAAAATCATTCGGTGCGCCACACCGCTTTCAGGGGGTATTGTGTTTAGTCCTTTTGCCTGGAGGGTAAAATCTTTTTGCGTCGCAGGCAGGTTCATAAACCCTGTTCATTTAGGCAAACTGATGTTGGACCATGTATTTTTGAAACCAGCGTTGAAAGGAGAATGAAATCATGTCAACCAATACTCAGGACACCCAAAAGAAAACATTCCCGCCCCAGCACCAGGACAGACAGCCGGGCCTGGAATCGGAGATGAATCCCCTACCCGCATTCGAAGATAACAAGTATAAGGCGGCAGGCAAGCTAACCGGCAAGGCTGCCCTTATTACCGGCGGCGACAGCGGCATCGGCCGTGCGGTCGCCATCCATTTCGCCAAGGAAGGCGCCGATGTGGTGGTGGCGTATCTCAATGAGCATCAGGACGCAGAGGAGACCAAACGCCAGGTGGAGCAGGAAGGACGCAAATGCTTCCTGTGGAGCGGCGATCTGGGACAGGAGAAGGCCTGCCAGGAGCTGGCGGACTTCGCTAAGAAGCAGCTGGGCAAGCTCGATATCCTGGTGAACAATGCAGCTGAGCAGCACCCTCAAACCACCCTGGAGGATATCACCGCCGAACAGCTGGAGAAGACCTTCGGGACTAACGTCTTTGCATTCTTCTATCTGACCAAAGCAGTTGCGCCGCATTTGCCCGCTGGTTCCTCCATCATCAATACAGCATCGATTACCGCCTATAAAGGCAATAAGGACCTGCTGGACTATTCCGCCACAAAGGGGGCCATCGTGACCTTCACCCGCTCCCTGTCGGCACAGTTGATTGAGAAGGGCATCCGGGTCAATGCCGTTGCCCCCGGCCCGATCTGGACCCCCCTCATACCCTCCACCTTCGACGAAAAGAAGGTATCGGAGTTCGGCAGCAATACCCCGATGAAACGGGCCGGACAGCCGGAGGAGCTGGCACCGGGGTATGTATACCTGGCCAGCGGCGACTCCTCTTATGTCACCGGACAGGTTCTGCATATCAACGGCGGCACTGTGATTAACGGTTAAGCCGCAGCCGTGAACCGAAAACGGGCACCCATGAAGGGTGCCCGTTTTTCACTGCTCACGTCTCAAAAAATCCCTTTACCTTGCAGATTACATCCGACGCTTCCTCCTCTAAACACAGCAAGTGCCTGGAACGGGGGAAGTAAACCGTTTCCGCCACACAGGGCAATCGTTTGGTGAGATACCGGGCACTGACCGGATGAACAATGGGATCCCGCAAGCCCTGAACCACCAGTGCCGGAGCGGTGACCCGGGGAATATCGGGACGAACCCGGTGTACAAGACGCATAAACTGCAGCACGGCTTTGGCCGGAGTCTGCTTCAGCTTAAACTGGAGGACACTCCGCTCTTCATGGCGGATATGCCACATGTTGCGGACCATCCGTCCCGGGCTAACATAGATTGCCGCGGCGCTCAGCAAAGCCAGCTTGCGGACCGGATACCGGGCAGCCAAATGGATGCCCAGCATGCCTCCCATGGAAAACCCGACCAGATCAAATTCTCCGTACTCCTGCCCCAGCTTCTCCGCTTCCCGGCACGCCGCCTCCAGCCACATATCACAGGTGGTGTCACAGAGCCCCGCAAGCCCCTCGTCGTGACCCGGAAGCTGGGGAACACGGCAGTACCAGCCCGCCTCCTCCAGCGCCTGCGCCAACGGCTCCACCTCATAAGGACCTCCGGTAAAGCCGTGCAAGAGCAAACAAACCCTATTGCCTGTCTGCTTCATCAACCATGATTCACCTCCATGGAAAAGGAGCAGCCTGTTTTATTGACGGCTGTGGAAATAACCCCAATGTTTGCCGGAAAGCTTCAGGAGCGGAAACCGTCCTTCCCGGTACATCTCCATCACCTTGTTGGCCTCAGCCCATGCCATATCGAAATCCTCACGGGTGATAATTCCCTTCTTCAAAGCATCCTCCAGCTCCTCCGCATCCAGCAGGAACAGCTCCCCTCCGGGAAGGATCACCACATCCAGATACAAATCGTCAAACCATGGCACACCCCGGTCCGTCACACCCTGCACCTTGCAGATATCGATGTAATACTGGACAACCTGCCCCTTGTCATTAAACATGGAGGTCATAATGTAATGGGCGCCCTTCTGGAAATGCTGAAGCCACTCATACCCGGCATCCGCGACACAATACCGTTTTCCGTCGTATTCCTTCCACAACGGATCCCGCACCTGCTTGATCTGATACAGCACCACGTAGCCTTGAAACTCCGGTTCATGCAGTGTGCGGACCTGGAATTTCTTTTCTGTTACCCTTCTCCAATTAGCCCGGTCAGAATATTTACGTTTCACAGGCGTTATTCCCTTCAGTCTTAGTAGTCGTGCATCTAGCAGTGTGCTTTTTATTCTTCTGTAATCTGAATGGAATCGATGGTAACCTTCTCCGTGGGCGTTTCTGCGTTACCGTTAAGAGGATTGGTTTTCACCGGTGTTTTGGCGATGCTTGTTACAGTCGTGTCCATACCTTCAATTACTTTTCCGAAAACGGTGTAATCCGGCTTGGCATTCAGGTGACTGGCATTCCCGGTGACAATGAAAAACTGGCTGCCGTTGGTGTCCGGGCCTGAATTGGCCATGGCAACGATGCCTTTGTCATACTTATACTGTGTAGGCTCGTGGGCAAACTTATACCCCGGTCCTCCTGTTCCGTTGCCTTTGGGGTCTCCGGTCTGGATCATGAAGCTTTCGATAATGCGGTGAAAGGTCACGCCGTCGTAGAAATGCTCCTTGGACAAAAAGACAAAATTGTTAACCGCCTTGGGGGCATCCTTGGCAAACAGCTCTACCGTAAAGCTTCCCTTATTGGTCTTGAATACAGCTTTGTATGTCTTACTGGTGTCGATGGACATCTCCGGAGGCTGAGTCCAGCTTTTGGACGGGCTCTGGGATGGTGAGACAGACGGCGAAGCCGAAGGCTTGACCGTTGCGGGCGCGGCCTGAACCGTTCCCGAAGGCGAAGAAGAAGCGGCACCCGCTTCAGGCTTGGCTCCGCATCCGGACAGCAGCATCCACATGCCTGTCCATGCTGCAAATCCGGCAGTCAGAAGTTTTGCCTGGATCGTCATAAATTGTGTTCCTCCTTATGCTGCAGCCTGTGTTGATTACATTTAAAAATAACATATTTTTCATGTCTTGTCACATTGGCCAATGTGACGCGGGCATAATACCCTTCTCCACGATTTTAATTCAAAAAAGAAGGGATTTTTCCTCAGATGTGGAATACATTGCAGTAGGTAACACTAGGTAATCATGACGAGGAGGGATTCCCATGCCGATTCTTGTTCAACAGCATGACAACACCCGCTTTTCCATTCAATCGCCTGAAGAGCTTACCACGGTTTTGGCTGAATTTTTGAGTGCCCAGGAGCATGTGAAGATTACGGCAGCGACAACACGGGCTTTGGCCCCCAGCGGTGCAGCGAAGGGCTCCGGTGTGGCTGTGCCGGAATATTGCGGTTATATCGAAGGCCACATTGAAAGCGCTGCCCTCCAGCTTGGCAGTCTTGTGGAGAAGGTTGCGGAGCAGTTTCAGCTGACGGTTGAAAGCGGTTCCGAAAACGTGACCTCCTGGACGCTGTATTCCCGTCAAGAAGCCGATTATAACGACCACTTCGGCATTTAAGGAGCGTATTGATCCGGCAGTATTTGTGAAAAAAGGCTCAAACAAAACAAAAAACCAGCCCCAATGGAGCTTCCTCCATCAAGGCTGGTTCTTCTTATTGGACAAAGGCAAGACAGTGTAACAGCTTATTGACCTCCCGCAGGAGCTTTGGATGGACTGCCGGCATTATTCGCTTCCCCCTGCACCTGCCCGCCAGGAGACGGCCTGGAGCTTGGGGAGGATGACGGCCGGTTATTGCCTCCTCCCTGCTCCGGCTCCTTGCTGCCCTCCGGCGACCGTTTACCCGAAGCCTGGGCAGAGGAGGATGGAGTGGGAGCCGGGGACACGGAGCCGCTGGGGCGCGGAGTTCCCGGACTGCCGCCGGGCCGATTACTGCCGCCGGGTCCCGGGCTGCCGCTTGGCGAAACAGACGGGGACGGACTGACCGCTGATTCAGCAGGAATTTGCATCGTCACCACATTGGACTTTTCCCCAGCCTGATTGGACTGGGTATTGTACGGCACTACATAATAGTCGTACGACTCTCCCGGTTTAATGGTTATGTCCGCGAACTTGAGGTTACCCTTCAGCTGCTCGGAAATTTGCCGGAACTCCTGCTCCTTGGCTTCCTTGCGGAAGATCTGATAAGCACCGATGCTGTTATCCGCTTCTCCCGTCCAGGTCAGCTCCACCTTGGGCAGCGGATCCTTGATAAACTCCGCCTTCAGACTATCCACACTCTTAGGCGGCTCGGTCAGGCTGGGCACATCCGAGGGCTTCACAAAATCCTTGGCCGGCACATTAGTCAGCGCCTTATTCATAACCTCCTTGAACAGGGCAGCCGGGAAGGAGCCGCTGGCCGGAAGCACATAATGTTTGGTATCCGTTTTGTCGAAGCCCATCCACACCGCTGCCGTCCACTCCGCCGAATATCCGACGAACCAGGCATCCCGGTTGTTTTTCTCCAGACCCTTCAGGTCCAGTTGGGTGGTGCCTGTTTTCCCGGCAACGGGACGGTTCAGCTTGGCCGCCGTACCGGTACCGCCGCTGACTACTCCCTTCAGCATTTCGGTCATGTAATACGCGGTTTTGGGCGACATCACCTTGGTCTTCTCCAGCTTAACGGACGCAACGGTATTCTCTTCGCTGTCCACAATTTTGCGGATGGAGTAGGCCGTATTCATCATCCCGTTATTGGGGAAGGCGCTGTAGGCTTGAGCCATAGCCAGCGGTGTTACACCCTTGGTCAAGCCGCCTAATGCGATGGCCAGGTTGTTGTCCTGGCTTTCGAGGGTGATCCCCATTTTCTTCACGAAATCCCGGGCCTTGGCTACGCCGATTTCATTCAGCAGCCATACGGCCGGGGCGTTGATGGATTTGCGGAGCGCCTCCATCATGGTTACCTCCCCCTGATACACGCCGTCATAGTTCCGGGGGCTGTAGCCTGCGTAGGTCTTCTGCTCATCCGGCAGAAGGGTGTAGGGATTATATTTATTGCTCTGCAATTCCATAGCAGGCGCATACGAAATCAGCGGCTTAAAGGAGGAGCCGGGCTGACGCTGCACCAATGCACGGTTCAAACCCTTGGCTGCGTAATCGCGTCCCCCGGACATGGCCACAATCCCGCCGTCCTTATTGTCCACGATCACCATCCCGCCCTGCATTTTTTGCTCCGGGCCGTCCTTCTGGAAGAACTTCGGATCCTTAAAGGCCGTTTCCAGAATCCGCTGGGCGTCTACATTCATGGTGGTGTAGATCTTGAAACCGCCCCGGCGGATGACCTCCTCCTCCAGCTTGAATTTCTCCGCCGCCTCCCGGATGACATAATCCTTAAACACCAGAAGCTCATCGGTTTTTTGAGCCGGAGGGGTATATTCCATAGCCTGGGCCTTATTCTTCTCGGCTTCGGTAATATAACCCTGGTCATACATCAGCTTCAATACCACATTGCGGCGGTCCTTGGATTTCTCCGGGTCGCCCATAGGCCCGTAGATGGCCGGTGCTTTGGGAGTTGCCGCCAGGGCGGCGATTTCCCACGTTTCCAGCTGGTTCAAATCGGTCTTGCCAAAATAGAGCTTGGATGCCGCCTTAATGCCGTATGCCCCCTTGCCGAAGTAAATCCGGTTCAGGTACAACGCCATGATGTCATCCTTCCCCAAATTCTCCTCTAGCGCCAAGGCAATGGACATTTCGGTTCCCTTACGGAAGAAGGTTTTATCGAAATCCAGGAACAGATTTTTTGCCAGCTGCTGGGTGATGGTGCTGCCCCCCTCCACTGCACTGCGGGCAACCACGTCCTTCACAAGCGCCCGGCCGATGGCCCAGAAGTCCACACCGGCATGCTGCTCGAAGCGTTTATCCTCCGTAGCGATGAACGCATATGCCACCTTCTTGGGAATTTCGCTTTTATCCACCAGCTCCCGGTTTTCCCGGCCCAGTAAGGAAACCTCCTTATCATTGATGTCATAGATAATGGAGGCTTCCATCATGTCCATCTTGTCTTTATTTTCGTTGAAAATCTTCTGGCCGTTATAGATAATGACCATGTAGCCGATCGTGGCGCATACGATGGCGATTGCTGCGGTAATGCCCATTGCGATAAACAGCTTGCCATAGGAAAAGCGGCGCTTGCCCGGCTTCTTGGTTTTGGGTTTGGCGGGTTTTCGGTTGGCCACCTCTTCATCCCCCTGTCTCTTTGTCGGATATGTCCTGTAATAATAAGAGCAACCCCTTGAGTAGGGATTGCTCCTCAGGCGCTATTCTATTTGACGTGCCGGATATGCAAAAGGTTTCGTTTTCCAATCCAGACAGGCGCGGACCGCTTAGTCGTTATTAACCTCCTGGTTGAAGGAAACTGGGCGGAGCGGCGTAAAGGTGGAAATGGCGTGTTTGTAAATCATCTGCTGCTTGCCTTCGCTGTCCACGATAATCGTGAAGTTATCGAAGGCTTTGATTACGCCGCGGATCTGGAACCCGTTGGTGAGATATACCGTTACCGGGATGTTTTCTTTGCGGAGCTGATTTAAGAAGTTGTCTTGGATGTTAATGGACTTGTTCATGGATGGAATCCCCCTTCATAGTGTAAGACGCCTTATATGTCAAATCTGCGGATATTCATGCTCTCCAATATATTCCGTAAGTCCTTCGAACTTTCCTGCTAGTATTTCATGGAATTTGTGCAGGATACGTGAAAGTTTTGCATGTTCCGGTATTTCAATCCAGTTAATTTCCTTCATATGACGGAACCAGGATAGCTGACGTTTGGCAAAATGGCGGGTATCCCGTTTCAGAAGCCGGACCGCCTCGGGAAGGGTTGTCTCCTGCTCCAGGTAAGCGGCAATCTCCTTGTAGCCCAAGCCCTGCATGGAGATGTGGCTTCGGGTCAGTCCCCGGGCCATAAGCCCTCTCACCTCGTCCACCAGGCCCTGGTCCATCATCTGGTCAATGCGGGCTTCAATACGGTTATATAAAATATCCCGATCCATTGTCAAGCCTACGAGGCACAGATTGTAAGGTGATTCTCTGGTTTGACCGGCAAGCTGCTCGGTTAACGTACGTCCTGTAAGGTGAAATACCTCCAGCGCCCGGATTACCCGCCGGGTATCGTTGGCGTGAAGCCTGCCGGCACTGTCCGGGTCTATCTCGGCCAGCCTGGTATGGAGAGCCTCCGGTCCAAACTCTTCAAGAAACCGGCGCTGCTCCTCGCGGAACTCCTCATCAGAGCCTACCTCACTGAACTGGAAGTCATAACAGATGGATTCAATATACAGCCCCGTGCCCCCGACAATAAAGGGGACCGCACCACGGCTGCTGATGTCAAAGATCAACTGCCGCACTCTTTCTTGAAATTCCGCCACCGAAAAGGGGTAATCCGGCTCGCAGATATCCAGCATATGGTGGGGTACACCCTGCATTTCCTCGCGGGTGATCTTGGCTGTTCCGATATCCATCCCCCGGTACACCTGCATGGAATCTCCCGAGATAATCTCGCAGCCGTAGCGTTTGGCAATTTCCACGCTCAGCCCCGTTTTGCCGATGGCGGTTGGCCCCAGCAGCACCAATAGCGGCGGCTTGTCCCCGGGATGACGGAAGAGTCCGGCCTTATTCATACATCCATCACTCCGTATGCAATTTTCGTATTGGGCCGCAATAACATGCGGAAGCCCAAACGCTCGAACTCCCCGCTCTCCCGGTGCTCCTTCAGCACGACCCGGCGCCGGGCAACCCGTTTGGCCTCCTGAATTGCTTCAGCCTGCAGGGCGCTATCGTTGGCTATGGCCTTTAAGGGAGCAAGGGCGTTAGTCTCCTCAATGGTCTGGCGGAACATCGGATCAAAATAAACCACATCCACACTATTGTCGGGCCGCCGCTTTAATTCGGCCAGATGGTCGGTCTGGATCACTTTTACCCGCCGCATGGCCTGATCAAGCACCTCCAGCCCGGATTCGTAGGTTTTTAGGCCTTGCTCCACCAAAAGGGCGACGAGGGGTTCGCTTTCCAAGGCGGTTACCGCTCCCGCCGGACCTGCTGCATAGGCGAATAGAATGGATTCCGAGCAAAGTCCTGCTGTGCAGTCGAGGATCACATCCCCCTCCCGCACCTCTGCCGCATCCAGCAAACCATCGGCCATACCCTGAAGCAGTCGTTTGATCCGCACCTGGGCAGAGCTGGGATGAAAGAAAAACGGTTCCTTGCTTCCTTCGGGAAAATACCGCAGCCCCAAGGTAGTAGCAACTATAATATCTTGAGTGCCATGCTCCCGTTGAAGGCGGGGCAAGGAGGATTGCCTCCGCTGCACATACCGGCAGCCAAGTCTGGCCGCCAGACTCCGGGCTTGGTCCAATTCCGTAGTCGACGGATGATACGAGGTGGTTACAAGCATGATAATTTTCCATTCCCTGTCAATATGTTAGCATAATTCCTACCCATTATAAACCACAATCCGCGGAAATGCGAATCGGGCGTATGGCTCATGGCTCATGGCCGTGACAGACAACCTCATGGACTCATCTACTATAATAACTCTTACCGCAAAGGAGAGATTACGATGAGCCGAAATTTCCGCCGTGTCCATAAGCCTGATGTGGTTACTCTGCGGGTTGCCACCGTTGACGGCGTGCTCCGGATTACCGGAAGCTGTGTCGTCGGCAGCGCCGCACCCTGCAAGGAGGAAATCCAAGTGGGCAAAAGGCTTTCCGACGCTCATGCCTGCCTGGTCAGCCATGGATTTACTCGGATAACCGAACGCACCAACGTTCGGGTGTACCGGCGTTATCACGGCAATCCGCCCCGGCCGCTTCCGCCCCAGCCGAAGCCATGTCCCTGTCATCACCGTCCGCGTCCCCGCCCCTGCTGACAGCGGACAGCACTGAATACAAGAAAACGGACCAGGCGAGCGTAAGCTCCGGTCCGTTTTCTTGTGTGCAGCGAAGCCCGTTTACATGACCCGCTTGAACATCTTTTCCAGCTCATAGGTGGAGAAGCTGATGACGATGGGCCTGCCGTGAGGGCAGGTATACGGCATTCTGCAGGAGGAGAGCCTGTCCAGGAGCGCCTCCATCTCCACCCGGGTCAAGGACTGATTGGCTTTGATGGAGGCCTTGCAGGAGCATAGGGTGGAGGCTTTTTCCCGCAGCTTGGACAGGTCCACCTGCTTGCGTTCGGCCAGCACCCATTCGCAGATCTCCGTGACAATCTCCCGCTCCTCCCCGGGGGGAAGCCAGTGCGGATACGCCCGGACCAGAAAGGTGCTGCCGCCGAAGGCTTCCAGATAAACTCCGGATTGCTCCAGAACCGAGAGTCTGCCCTTCAGCACCTCCGCCTCGGATGGAGTGAATTCCAAGGTTATAGGCACCAGAAGCTCCTGGCTGGCCCCCTGGGGGCGTCCGAACAAATCGTAATAATACTCGTAATTGATGCGTTCATGGGCAGCATGCTGGTCAATCAGGTATAGCCCTTCCGGATTCTGCGCCACAATATAGGTGCCATGCAGCTGGCCGATGGGGTCCAGCTCCGGCAGCCTCGGCAGGCTGCGCTTCGAACCTGCTTGCGCATCAGTCACTTCCGCCTCATCGGCTGTGTCTGTACCGTCCACGTGCTCCAGTGAAACCAGCAGCTTCTGCACCGTTTCAGGCCGGGGCGGCTGCTCCCGCTGGGGCAGGTTTCTTGCGGGGGCCGGGTAACCGCCTGAAGCAGCCCCCACGCCCGAGGACGAGCCGGCTCTGGTGGAAGATGGGCTACCGGGATAACCGGAAGCAGCCCCGGTGCTGCGGGAAGCTTGCTGCTCCCCCGGGTACGGTGTACTCCCGGAGGGAAGGGTTTGCTCCCGGCTCCAAGCATTTTCCGGCTCACGGGGCTGAACAGGTCCAGTCTTCTCACTTACCGGGGTTGCGCCTGACGGAGCTTGAGCTTGAACCTGAGGCTGGGGCCGGTACAGCTCCAGCTGCTCCTGGATCACCGCCGGCTTAGCCACCGCCTTGGCCTGGGGCTGGGCCCCCTGCGGGATATGGGCAGTCCCCCGCAGAATGCGGGCAGCTGTTTCCTCCACAAATTCCAATAGCTCCGGCTCCTTGCTGAACCGGACCTCCATTTTGGAGGGATGGACGTTCACATCCAACAGCGACGGCTCCATCTCAATATGCAGGACGGCTATCGGGAAGCGGTTGATGGGCAGAAGTGTATGGTAAGCCTTGACCAGCGCCTGCGCCACGGCATAGTTGCGGATGTACCGCCCGTTAATGACGGTGGAGATGGCATGGCGCCCAGCCCTTGTTTCCTCTGGACGGCAGATATAGCCGCTGATCCGGTAATCGAGACTCTCCCCTTTGATCGGCAGCATCTTCTTGGCTACGCCTGTCCCATAGATGGCGGCAATAACGGACAGCAAGTCCCCGTTGCCCAGCGTCTGAACCAGCGTATTCCCGTTATGCTTGAGCAAAAAGGCGATCTGCGGATGGGACAAGGCCAGCCGGTAGATAAAGTCGGAGATATGTCCCAGCTCCGTCTGGATGGTCTTCATGTATTTGAGCCGGGCCGGGGTATTGTAGAACAGCTCCTTGATGCGGATGTCCGTGCCCCTGCTCGCCGCCGCATCCTCATGGGCAAGCAGCTGGCCTCCGGCAAGCTCAATGCGCCGTCCCAGCCCGCTGTCATCCGAAGCTGAGACACATTCCACCTTGGATACCGCCGCTATACTGGGCAGAGCCTCACCCCGGAAGCCCAACGTCCGGATATGAAACAAGTCCTTGCCCGAGGATATTTTGCTGGTGGCATGGCGCTGGAACGCACGCTCCAGATCATCCGCCCCGATGCCGCTGCCGTTATCGGCAATCCGGATCAGAGCCAGACCGCCGTCCTCCACCGTCACATCGATCCGGGTGCTTCCGGCGTCGATGGCATTTTCCACCAGCTCCTTCACCACCGAGGAGGGCCGCTCCACAACCTCGCCCGCCGCAATCTGATTGGCAATGTGGTCATCCAATACCCGGATCACACCCATATCAGTTCACCGCAGCAGAGCTCAGCACCAGCTGGTCCAATGTACCCTCAAGCTTAATGCCAGGGAAGCTCCGGGCAAAAGCGGCGGCATCCAGAAGCAGGTAATCGCCTACCATCTTCGCCTCACTGCCGGCCAGAAGAACCGGTGCTTGTCCCTTCACGGACAGCTCCACTCCCTGAGACTCGGGAACCCACTTCAATTCCGCGCCGGCCAATGCAGCCAGCACACGGGAATGCACCCACAGCTTGCCGTTCTCTTCAACGGCGGGCAGGGAATCCTCCACCTTCATGCCATTCACCGTAACCACAGAGCGTTTTTTCTCCACCTTGAAATTCTGGACTCCCGCCAGACGCAGCACGTGGAGCAGCTGGTTCATACCGCCTTCCAGCTCCAGATCCGGCTTGATGCCTACCTTATTGACCGGATGGCCCAACGGCGTCAGATATTCTTCAATGGTTACCTTCAGCTTGGAGCCTTCGCTCAGGCTGTAGATATTCTGGACGCTGCCCTTGCCGTAGGTATTGGTACCGGCAATCACTGCCACCTTGTAATCCTGCAGCGCACCTGCCAGGATTTCCGAAGCGCTGGCGCTGTTCTCATTAACCAGCACGTATACGGGCTGGGACAAGGTGGTGCCTCCGACAATATTGACCGGATTATCCGTTCCGTTGCGGGTTTTGGTGTGGATCAGAATCTTGTCCTTAATAAAATTGGAGGCCATGTACCCCGCGGATTCCAGGAGACCCCCAGGGTTGTCCCGGAGATCGATAACCAAAGAGCGGAAATCGCTTTTGGCGCGGAACCCGTCCAGGATTTCCGTAAACTGCTCATCCGAATTATCAGAGAAGCTGTATACCCGGAGATACCCCACACCGCCATCCAGATATGCACTGTCCACCACAGGCAGGGAAACGGCTTTCCGCGGCATGGTCAGAGCCAGCCGCTCGCCGCCGCGGAGCACGGTGATGGTGACATTGCTATTTTCCTCACCGGTGATAAAGGTGACTACATCCTTGGCATTGTCCGCCGTAATTTCGGTTTCGTTGACCTTCACGATGATATCATCGGCCCGCAGGCCTGCCGCTTCCGCAGAGGAGTTCTTAAATACCTGCTCGATGTAGACCCCTTCCATCGTTTGGCTGATGAGAATCCCCACTCCGACATAATTGCGGGCCAGACTGCCCTCGAATTGGCTCCATTGTTTCTTGTCCATAAATTCCGTATACGGATCATTCAGCGATTGCACCATGGCTTGAATAGCCGCATCACTTAAGGCTTCCTCCGAGGCGCCGCTCACATGGCTTGTGGAGAGAATCTCCAATACCTGCTGCATTCTGTCTGAGGAAACGCTGGCGTAAGCGCTCCAGGCAGGAAGGGCAAGGGTGGCCACAACCGCCGACAAGCCGATTTTCTTCCAGACGGGCAAACGGCTTTTGCGGTCTGCCGCCCTGCTTTTATTGATTAAGGCGAATCTCATGGGTGAATCCCCTCTCGTCATGTCTGTATTGGATTTATTTTCCGTCCAGCTTCCGCTTCAACTCATAAAGCAGGTTCATGGCCATCATGGGGGTCATATTCATCAGATCCATCTCCCGGATGGAGGACATAACCCCTTCCGTACGAGCATCCTGCTTGCGTTTGGCCTTATCCGCTGCAGAGGGTTTGTCCTCCTCCAGCCCGAAAAGGCTCAGCTGCACCGCAGGAGCTAAGGCTTCGGGAGCAGCAGCAACCGAGGCAGAAGGCACAACAGGAACCGCTGGTACAAGCTCAGGCTCCTCAGACTCCCGCTCCAGCGACACCGCCGCCTCTACCGCCCCTGCGCGCTCCTCGAAGGCGCCCAGCAGCTGGTACGCCCGGTCGATAATACCGCCGGGCAAACCGGCAATCCGCGCGCAATAGATGCCGTAGCTGGTGCTGGCCGCACCGGGAATCAGCTTGCGCAGGAAGGTAACCTGGCCGTCGCTCTCCTTCACGGCCATGCAGTAATTCTTAAGCCCGGCCAGGCTCTCCTCCAGATGGGCCAGCTCGTGGAAGTGGGTGGAGACCAGCGTTTTGCACCCCACCCGGTCGTGCATAAACTCGATCACTGCTTGGGCGATGGCCATCCCTTCCCCGGTGGAGGTGCCTCTGCCCAGTTCGTCGATGATGACCAAACTCTGGCGTGTAGCCTTCTCCGTCATCACCTGGATGTCCATCATCTCTACCATAAAGGTGCTTTGTCCGCCGATGAGATCATCCGCCGCCCCGATCCGGGTGAAGATCCGGTCGGTCATGGGAATAACCGCCCTCTCCGCCGGTACGAAGCAGCCGATTTGGGCCATAATGCAAATAATGGCCACCTGGCGCATGTAGGTGCTTTTGCCGGCCATATTGGGGCCGGTAATCAGCAGCATGGGGCCGCCTTCCGCCGTCATGGCCGTATCATTGGCTACGAAGGAGCCATCCTGCATCACCGCCTCCACCACAGGATGGCGGCCTCCGGCAACGGTCAGATCATAACCGGCCGACAGCTCCGGCTTACGGAAGCGCCGGCGTGCGCTGACGGAGGCCAGCGACTGGTACACATCCACGGCGGCAACCACTTCAGCAAGCCGCTGCAACCGGTGGACCTGGAGGGCAATTTTCTCCCGCAGCTCGTTGAAGAGGGCGTACTCCACATCCACCATCTTCTCCTCGGCCTCGAGGATCAGCGCCTCCTTTTCCTTCAGCTCGGGGGTAATGAAGCGCTCCGCGTTGGCCAAGGTCTGCTTCCGTTCATACAGACCTTCCGGCAGGTTGGCCAGGTGGCTGCGCGTAATTTCGATATAATAGCCGAACACTTTATTAAAGCCGACCTTCAGAGAGCGGATTCCGGTGCGCTCCCGCTCCTTCTGCTCCAGCTCGGCCAGCCATTGTTTGCCGTTCTGGTTGGCTTCCTTCAACTGGTCCAGCCGATCGTTATAGCCCAGCCGGATCATGCCGCCGTCCCTGACGGAAACGGGAGGCTCGTCCACAATGGCAGAGGCGATCCACTCCTGGACATCAGCACATTCATCCAATCCGTCTACCAGGGCCGCAAGCGACCGTGATCCGGATTCCCGGCAGAGGCGCACCGCTTCCGGCATACGGCTTAAGGATATCTTCAGCGCAAGCATATCCCTGGCATTGGCGCTGCCGTATGACACTCTGGCCGTCAGCCGTTCCAGATCATAGACATCCTTCAGGCTTTGCCGCAGATCCTCCCGGACAATCAGATTATTGTACAGGGCATCCACGGCTTCCAGCCGCTCCTCCACCCGATCCCGGTTTACCAGGGGCTTCTCGATCCAACGGCGGAGCAGACGACCACCCATGGAGGTGACGGTTTCATCCAGCAGCCACAGGAGGGAGCCGCGTTTCGCACGATCACGCACCGTTTCCGTCAGCTCCAGATTCCGGCGGGTAAACGGGTCCATCACCATGTATTGGGAGGGACGGTAAATTTCGATCCGAGTCATATGCCCCAAGGAACGCTTCTGGGTTTCGCCTAAATAAGCGATCAAGAGGGAGACGGTCCGGCGGGTTAAGGCAGCAAGCTTCCTCAGCTCCTCCTCCCCGTACTGGGCCTCCAGCGCTTGGGGATCCTCCTTGTCCCACACCGTATAAACAGGCGGACGGAGAGCCGAAGCCCCATTCCTCTTCAGCCACTCCACCGCTTCTGCCGTGCCGATGATTTCCTTGGGACCGTATACGGACAGCTCATCCAACAGCGCCTCCGTACCCGGCAATGCAGCCGTATACAGCTCACCGGTGCTGATGTCGCACACGGCAAAGCCGATCCCATTCTCCTCTTTAATCACACTCGCTATGTAATTGTTGACGGATTCGCTGAGCAGCTTGCCGTCCATCAGGGTGCCCGGAGTGACAATGCGCACAATTTCCCGCCGGACCATACCTTTGGTCTCCGACGGACTCTCCATCTGCTCGCAGATGGCGACCTTGTACCCCTTCTCAATCAGCCGGGCGATGTAGTTGTCCGCTGAATGATAAGGCACGCCGCACATGGGTATGCGCTCCTCCGCGCCGCCTTCCCTGCCGGTCAGGGTAATCTCAAGCTCCCGGGATGCCTGAATCGCATCCTCGAAGAACATTTCGTAAAAATCGCCAAGCCGGAAAAACAAAAATGCATCCGGTACCTGGGCCTTGACGGCCAGATACTGTTCCATCATCGGTGTATATTTAGCCATATCCATCCTCCGCCGTACTGTCGAACGGTCACGAAACATTTGATTTTCTTGCAGATATTCTCAAAACATATCATTAATTATAGCATGAATGCGGGGGGAGTGGCGCCTTTCTCTTGATAAGGCGGGATTTTCCACGGCTTGCGGAAATCTGCCTGCTCATCCCAGCCCTCCATCCGGAACAGACGCTCCCGGAACGGCTCCAATACCGCCCGGCTGTTGCGGTAAGCGGGCAGGCGCATCAAATCCGCCCACAGCTTCCGGGCAATGGGCAGAAGCTCGGCCTTATCGCCGTTGTAATACGCCCGTTGGACATCCAGATGATCCAGGGGTGTCTGGCGGAGCTCGCGGTAGTACAGGGCAACAGTATGCATCAGCGTCAGGACAGCCAAGGCCAGATCCGGGTCGGACAGCCAGCTGGGCAGCGTCCGGTATTCGAAGCCACCGTGGCGCTTGCGGCGGACATCGCCCAGAAACCCGTATTTGGGCCGGCGTTGTCCCGCCGCCTCTCCCTCCGCCAAAACCAAAGGAAGAGCAACATAATTGTCCAAGGCCCGGAGCAAATGATGATGCAGCCAGACCCCGCTGATATGCACATGCCCGCCTGTGGAGAGCCCCTTGCCGGGCATACTCCCAGCCAGCCAGGACAAGGAGGTATCCGGGATTTGCCGCGCAGCCTGGCGCATGGTCCGGTACAGCTCCCGTACCAGCTCCCGGGGCGTGTCACAAGGTTTGGGCCGGAGCTCGGCCAAGGGATGGATCACCCGGTCCCGGGACAGCACAACGGCATCGCAGCCTACCGTACCTGACTTTTCCAGGAAACGGTTGGCAGGCACAAACCCGCCGTCCGGACGGCGCAGCACAAACTCCGGGTCTGCTCCCAGACGGACACCCGCTGGCGCAGCAAGGCCGGATTGCCAGCTCCCTTCCGTCTTTTCTGCCGCCTCTAGCTTCTCCGCATACCGGTTCATCGCCTCGGCAAACAGCTCCGCCAGCCTGTCATCCAATACCGGACAAGCCTCCAGTCCGATCAGAACCGTATTCCCCTCCCGGTTGATGCCCACCTTCACCAGTCCTGTACAAAGTCCCAACGTATACACCGCTCTAACCGCATCCCGCTTGGCCCGTCGGATATGATAAGCCTCCTGCTCCTCCGGCGGCAGCTCCCGCCATCCGGCAGCTCCGCCACTTACAGGCGGAGACAAAAGCCTTCCTCTCCGGACCATACGGGCCCTGCCTCCGGCAGGCACCAACGCGGCGGGGCCCGCTTTGGTCCAAATCGCCAACGCATCCATCTGGAACACGGCCACCTGGAATTCATACGCCCATTCTTCATTTTCACCGGCCGCCTTCATGCCGTTCTGTCGCCAGAACTCCCGGCAGGTGCGTCGGTGGCCTGCCCGGATCAACGCTTTCAAGGGATTCAGCACAAATTGGGCTTGGGCATCCTGAGCCGGCACTCCCCACTGGAGAACGGCCTTGGGAGATTTTCCCGCCGGCAGCCGCTCTCCTGAGGGAATCCTCAAGTAAAGGGGCAGCATCCCCACCGACGCAACACCACCGTATAACACAAACATGGACATGGCGATCCCGCCTTTTTATGATTGGAGATTTTTTTAACTTTAACAAAAAAGAGGGCATTCGCCCCCATCCGAAAAGCATTATGCGGCATATCCTGTAAGTAAGAAGAAGGATCTTCGCAGAAAATGCGGTGTACCCGCAAATTCTGGTGGGGGATCCCCCAAAAGGCACCGAAATCCGCTGCAGGACCCTTCGGACTTTTGGGGGAAGGCTGTCAATTGTCCTCCAGAAGATCAGGATCCAAATCCTCATAGTCGCCGTCATCAGCGGCGGCATCGAAGTCCAGATTCTTGTCCTCGTCGTCCAGGTCATAAGGGCTGACGATGACCCGCACCTTGGTTTCCGCCACAAGCTCCACCTTGAACTCCCGCTCCACCCGGATCACAACCCCTGTGCCGGAGGAGGAAACCACTGCTTCAATGCAGTTGGGCTCCTGGGTAGCCAATGCGGATACTTCGGCGGTGATGCCTCTGTGTTTTTTGTCCAGATAGGACAGCGGCACCGTATCCACATAAGAGACCGTTTCTTTGGCTACATCGGTCTTCGTGTTCTTGTCGTAAGAGTACCAGATGTTGATATCGTAGGTTCCGACTACCTCAACGCTCTCGCCTGCTTTTTGGGCCTCGTACTGGTTGTTGATAATCCAGGCGCCAAGAATGCTGGTAGGAGCATGAGGCGGAACCACGGTATGACTCACTTGGCTAAACTTACGACCTTTGCCGCACACTGCTTTCGTAATAATCTCTCTTGCTTGCAAGTCTCTATCTGTATAAGTAGACATTCTGTCAACCTCCTCCATACAATCATTCAATGTAATTGTATGCAGGACATTCGTCTAGAGTGACAACTATTTTTGCCGGAAGGGACAAAATATGTTGCGGACAAGCCTGCATTCAGGCAGGTTGTGCCGCTTCCCCCTCCTGCCGGCGGATTTTTTTGCCCTTCCGGGACATGGCCAGATACGTTTTGAGCTCCAGGCAGAGCTGGAGAAGAGCGGAGCGCATTTCGAATTCCTCTCTGGTTACAGGCAGCGGCATGGCTTTGAATTCCTTCTCCAGCTGCAAGAGGGACACCTCCACCTCTCCGGCATAATAGTCGGATTTCACACCACCGCTTAAGGAATCGAACAGCCCAGCCACCGCTTCCCCATGAGGCAGCGTCTGGTATACCTGGGCCAGCAGATCAATCATCCTCTGGATGGAATCAAAATGCTGGCGCCGCATTTCGAAATAAGGGGTCCACTGGTCCTCCGCCTGAAACAGCTTGTTTTCGGCTGTGCGGCGTGACAGCTCCAGCCCCTCCTTGATGGCCTCAGGTGCCTCCAAAAGCTCATTGCCGTCCCAAACCGTGGCCGGGTCCCGGAGATGATCGGCCATATGGAGGAAGATGGCGGAGAACAGCCCGTTTACCCTGCGTTTGGCGGCCTCCAGATCCGCATCCGTCCGCGGCCGGTACAGCAGATTCATAATAGAAGCAATCCCCATGCCGATTAACAAGAGCGCCACCTCATTGAACAGGTTGCCCCAGGTTACCACCTGCTTGTCCACCATATGGAACACCAGCACGGAGCTTAATACAATCCCGTCGCTTAGCTTGAAGCGGGCTTGTAAAGGATACACAATGAGCACAAACACCGGAATGGTCCATAGATGAAAACCCAGCAGCAAAAAAATAACCGAAGCAATTAACAGCCCTGATAAGGAAGCGGCTATACGCACCAGAATGGTGTTGAGGCTCCGCTTCAGGGTAACGTCAATTCCTAACACCGCTATAAGTCCGGCGCTTAAGGCATAATCCAGATGCAGCAGCTTGGCGGCGAGAATAGACAAATAAACGGCAGCCGCCGTTTTGACAAAACGGATTCCCATGATCCCGATCCCACTCCTTTCAAAACCTCATATTAACACCGTCTGCGGCTTGGTGTAAATGAGCTGTTTTCGGAGGGCCATCCATGGGAGAATCACTTGCCGGCCATCTGTTTGCGGTATTCCTTCGGGGAAACACCTGCTATTTTATTAAACATATGCGTGAAATAATTGGAATCATTGAAGCCCGTCGCCTCGGAAATTTCGAATATTTTCATATCGGTGCTTTTCAGCAGCAGCTTGGCTTTTTGTACCCGCAAATTCTGGATGTAGCCGGTGACACTTTCTCCCGTTTCTTTCTTGAACAGGTTGCTGAAATAGCTGGGGTTCAGATGGACATGAGCCGCCACCTCCGCCAAGCCGCAGCCTCCCATGTAGGATTCCTCCATAAACCGGATGGCCTGCTTCACCGGATTATCGTTTTTGCTGGCCAGCCATTTGTTGTAGGACTCCAGAAATTCATGGATGTATACCTGCAGCCAAGCGGTAATATCCTCCGGTGTGACGCATTTGTAGACCGTATCCCATTCGATGGGATATACGGCCATTTGCCATTCGGGAAACTGGACCTGCACCAGCCGGAGAATGGCGGACGCCAGCAGCAGTGCTTCGATTTTGGCAGTTTGCGGGGGCAGATGGCTAATACGCAGGGCTTGCTCCTGCAGCTCTCTGCTCAGTCTGCCGTTATCCTCCGACATCAGCCAGGTGACAATCTCCGTCTCCTTCTCGTACAAGGCCGTCTGATTAAGGAGGGATTCATTGACGGAGGCGTGCTCTCTGTCGCCCTCCCGGCAATACCGTTTGTAGCCTTCCCGCAGCTGCTCCATACTGCCGCATACCCCTTGAACGCTGCATTCGAGCATCAGCCGGAGATAATGCTGGACAGATTCGGAGAGGATCTGCTGCCAGGAGAAGGCGGTTTCCGGCCTGGAAACATTCCGGTCGATTAATAATGCCCATTCCGAAGCGTTCAACGGAAACAGCCGGAAACCTCCGGGAAACCATTTATTCAGGTGTTCTCCCGCTATATTCACGAAAGCAAACTGCAGAAGCGGCACATCCTGGGCGGAATAATGCTTCTCCGGAGGAAAATAGTTGGGAATACGGAGCACAAACAGCTCGCACTTCCCCATCCGACGCAGCAGCGATTCCACCTCTGCGTTATTGCAGGGCATACCCATCATCGCCGAACGCAGCTCACTGTCCTCATGCTGCCGCTTCCAGCCCTCCACCACAAGCTGGGACTGGCTCTCTTCAATCAGCTGCACATAAATCCGGTCGAGCACGCTTAAAATATCCGTTTCCACACACGGTTTCGTGATAAAATCCAGCACCCCGAACTTGACGGCAGCCTGGGCATACGTAAAGTCCTTAAAACCGGTAACAATCACAATTTTGGTCATCCAGCCGCGGTTTCGGATTTCTTCGGCCAGCTGCAGGCCGTCTATATGAGGCATCCGGATATCGGTCAGCAGGAGATCCGGCACGTTGCCCTCCATTAATGACAAGGCATCCCGGCCATTGGCCGCTTCGCCTGTCACCACCCATTCGGCGGAGCGTTTTCCCGCCAGCTTCAACAATCCCTTGCGGAAATTGGGCTGATCCTCCGCGACAAAAAGCTTGCCCTTCATCCGTTCCCCCCCTCCCCGTTTTCCAGAACAGCAGCCTGAATCGGAAGCGTCATATGAACAACGGTTCCTTTCCCGGGAGTGCTTGTAATCTCCACCCCATATTCGGGCCCGTACACCAATTCAATACGACGCAGTACACTTTTGTAGCCGATGCCTGTTTTATTGCCATCAGCCGGCACCGCTTCCGCCTTCGTCAGAGCCTTGAGGGTGGTTTGATCCATGCCGCAACCGTTGTCGGCCACCTCAATATGCAGCGCTTCCTGCTGCACGTAGGCTTTAATCCGCAGCACCCGGTCCAAGTCCATATCGCGGAAGGCATGTACAAACACATTTTCTACCACAGGCAGCAAAAGAGACCTCATCATCCGCAGGCTCAATAAGGATTCTTCGGCTTGAATAATGGTTTCAATTTCGCCGGTAAACAGCTCTGTCTGGATTTTAATGTAGTTTCTGATCTGATGCAGTTCTTCCCCGAGGGTGGTATCCGTTTGGACGGATTTCAGGGAATATTTCAGCATCTCCGAGATCGCATTGATCAGAAGCGCTGCCTCCTCCTGGTCGTCGCCGTACAGCTTCCAATAAAGCTCATTGAACAGATTATGCAAGTAATGAGGATTCAGCTGCGCCTGAATGGCCTTCAGCTCCGATTCCCGCTGACTGATCTGGGCCAAATAAACCTTATTGATCAGCTCGCTTACCTGCTCCGCCATACTGTTGAAGCTGTCGCCGATATAACCCAGCTCATCTCCGGAGTCCACCCGCACACGGACGGTGAAATCACCGGAACGCAGCGTTCGAAGCCCCTGCATCAGATGTGCCAAAGGAGTCAGGAGAGTCCGGGTGGATATGGTAATCAGCAGCGCACTGAGCAGGATCACGCCGATTCCCGCCGCTGCAAAGACCTGGATTATGTCCTTGTTTTTCCTCTGAATCTCCTGCAGGGATGCCCCGCCGTATAAGGTAAAGCCCGCCGGGATCAGCTCGTGGCGGACAAACAGATAGGTGATGCCGTTCATTTTGACGTACCGGGGATAAGGCTCTTGTGTCAGCTGCATAAGCTGGCCCAATTCGCTTTGGTCGGCATTGGAATAAAGCATACTTCCCATGGGCTCCAGCAGCAGCACCTTGCCGTTCTCCGTAATATCCCGCAGCACCTTGGAGATTAGGGTTTCCTCCATTACCAAAACCATGGTGCCATAAGGCATCAGCTTTTCATTTAGCATCCGCCTGGCAGCAACCAGAACGGTTCTCCGCCCGTCGGGATCGATGGTACTGGCCGCTTCTGCCCGGCCCCAGATTATATTCCCCCGGTGAGGCTTGAGCTTGTCCATCATCCGTGCCAGATCATCCGCTCCCATCTCCCCGGATGCACCGTTTTTGGAGAGAACAGTCATTTCCCGATTTTCATTGTACAAAAAAACAGAGCGGATCATCGGCGCATCCACCAAGAGCATGTTCAGCTGCTCCTCCACATACTTGCGGTTCTTGAATTCCGTATAGGAATCGCTTGGGAGAACGGTGTTCTCTCTAAGGAATTGCTCGATATACGGATTCAAGATTATGGATTGGGATACCCGGTTGATTTCCTGGAAGGACATCTCCAGTCTGGCCAATGCCTGTTCGTTGGCAATGGAGAACTGCTTGCTGATTTCATCCTCCATTAACTGGATGTTGGACCGGTATACCATCCAGCCTGCCAAGGCAAAGGCAAGTGCTACCATACATGAGAGCAGCACGATCAGCTTGATCTTGAAGCTGCTCTTTATTCTACGGGTTATATAACCCGGCCAGCTTGTTGGATGCAATCGGCCCCCTCCTTAAATTCCATTTGTATTATAAAACGCTTCCTTCCCCGTAAACAAGGTTTTCCATTGACCTGTCTACTGGGAAGGAAGCGCACCACATCAGCGTTCCGGTTTAGCTGTATTATTTTAGAGCTTCATACAAAGCAATAAGAGTGAGGGACTGACCGTATGCCATGGGCATGATGGTGATGTTTCGATAATGCTCCTTGTCCATTCCCATCCCGGTTCCGGCCGATACATTCAGCACGGTTCCGTCTTCGCTGATATTTTGGCAGACCGCCTCAATGGCCTTGTCCGCAACAGCCTGATAGGAGGAATCCAGAAGACCGGTTTTGATGCCTTTGAGGATACCCGCGGCAATGGCAGCCGATCCGGATACCTCTTCGTAGCTGGTCGGGTCCTGCAGAACCGTATGCCAGAGACCTGAAGCGGCTTGGAGTGGAACCAAGGCATTGACCTGAGCCTTATACGTATCCACCAGGAATTGACGAACGCCCGGGTTCAGCGTATCCGCGCAGGTTTCCAAATAATCCACCAAGCCGTAGGTAAACCAGGAATTGCCGCGGCACCAGAAGATGCTGCCGAAGTTATCGTTGCGCTCGAAGCTCCAGCCATGGAAGAACAGTCCGGTATGCTTGTCGTACAGGTATTTGATATGAATCAGGATTTGGCGTACCGCTTCCTGCTCCCACTCTGGCCGGTTGAACTTGCGTCCCGCCTGGTTCAGGAACAGCACCGCCATAAAGAGGGTATCAATCCACAGCTGCCCGTTGTGCAGGTGGACGCCGTCCCGGTTGCCGATGGCAGTGACGGTATGCTGGAAGCCGCCCTCTTTGGTTTTCGGCAGCTCATGGATGAGCCAGTCCGCATGCTCCCGGCATAACTGCTCCAGCGGTTCGGATGCTTCAAGCTGGTCCAGGAGCAGAACCAAAGCCAGGTAAGGGGCAGTAGTGTTAATGTTCTTGGAGGGCAGACCCGCCTCCAGATTGCGGGAATACCAGTGCCGGAAGAATTCCGTGTACCGGTTGCCGCCGTCGGACTTCTGCAGCTTATACAAACCATATAGGCCAACTCCCTGGGGCCAGTCCCATTCCTCAATGCCGAAATCCCGTTGGACAATTCCCTTTTTGGTATCGGCGTGGACGACAGTTTTATCCTTCTCGTAGTCGCTGCCGCCCAGGTTCATAAGCCTGTCCACGACCAGTTCGATCTTTTGCAGCAGGTATTCATTTGTCATGATTATATACTCCTTCTCTTACTTGTGTTGGGAACGGACCAGGTCCAGGATGTCCTTGCCAAGGAAAGCTCTGTCCTTATTCTCTTTATACCAGGTATTCATGAATTCCTCAATTTGCTTGCCGCCGCCTCTTTCCCAGGCTGCCTTGGCATCCGCTACGGCTTGCTCAGGGGTATACTTGGGCCCGCCAATAATACCTTTGGTAAAAATGTCCTTCATTTCCTTGTCCACATTGGTATTAACTACGACCAAATCGCTGGGCAGGGTAGGCATATGCTCATAATGGCTCAGTGCAGGATACTGGGCGTCGGGATTCAGCAGGAATTCGTCGGCTTTCTTCAGCATCTCCAGACCTGCCTTCTGGTCGGGATCACTCACATCAAAGGCCGTAGTGGAGATCAAGAGCGGATTCTCCGGGATGGAGTAAAACATGGAGTAGTCCGCAGCCCAATCCAGCTCCTTGGCATTCTTGGCAGGATCAATCACCTTGGGGAAGCCGTCTGCACCCTTCTTCCAATGCTCTCCTTCCACACCTTTCTTGAGAATCAGACTGGTCTCCGGCTTGATAATGAAATTAATGTATTCCATAGCCGCCTTGGGATTTTTGGCCGCAGCATTGATTACTGTGGTCATTTGCACCGGATTCACCACATGGTGGACGTATTGTCCCATAGCAGACTTGGGCTGCGCCATCGGTGCGATCTCCGCCTCCGGAACAACCTTTTTGAGGGTTTTGACATCCGTAACTGTATTCTCAAACCAGTTGGTGATTGCTGGTGGCAGATAAACGCCAACTTTGCCGTTCAGAAAATCCTGCTTGGCTTTGGCTCCATTCTTGTCCGCCAGGTAATCCTTATCGATAAGTCCTTCCTCAAACATCTTCTTTTTGAATTTCAGGGATTCCAGGGTATTGTCCCAGGTTCTTACAATTTTGTCGTCACTGGAGATTTTCCAGCCGTAGGAGCCGAACATGGAATCCACCATGCCGTCCGAGGTGTAGCTCATATTGGTTCCGTACGTATCCTTCTTCCCGTTGCCGTCAGGATCCTGCTCTACGAAAGCCTTCAGAACCACAAGCAATTCGTCGGTGGTTTTGGGAACCTCCAGCTTCAGCTTCTTCAGCCAATCCATCCGGATAAAGGCTACGCTCTGCAGATGGGGTTCATTGATTTTGCCGATTTCGTAAAGCTTGCCGTCCGGCTTGGTGCCGATTTTGCGGAGCTGGGGATATTTCTCCAGCAGCTTCTCATATTCAGGCGCATATTTCAAATAATCGTCCAGCGGCATCAGCTGCTTCTGCTGGTACAAGGAATTCCGGAACCCCGTATCATAATCATTGACAATATCAGGCGCACTGCCCGATGCGAACAGCACATTCAGCTTCTTCACTGCTTCTGCCCGGGCAATCGGCACATACTTGGCCGTTACGGGAGAATGCTCATTGATCCACTTGGTCCAGCGGTTGTCCTCAACGGTTCCCTCCGCTGCGGGAATATTACCTCTGTCATAGTTGGAAACCGTAATTGTAGCTTTTTCTTCGGTTTTCCCTTTTGTTCCTTCTTCCTTTTGGCTGCAGCCCACTGCCCCAGCCGCCATCACCGCCGACAACCCCAATGCCACCGTGACCTTCATTTTTGTTGCAGATGATTGTCTTTCCATGTGGAGTCCCCCTTAATCTATGATTGATTGCATGACTACCCTTTGATAGAGCCAAGCATAATCCCCTTGACAAAATACTTCTGCAGGAACGGATATACTGCCAGCATCGGCACAACCATGACCATAACGCCAACCGCCTTCAGCTTTTCAGACACCATTTCCTGCTGCTGCATCATATCCATGGCCGACACGTTGAAGTTTCCTTGAATCTGCAGCATACCCTGGACGATCACAGTCAAATTCTGCAGGTTCGTCTTGTTGATGTAAAGGATGACGCTCATGAACATGTTCCAGTAACCGACGCCATAGAACAGCGTCAGTGTAGCCAGCATGGGGAGAGACAACGGCAGGATGATGCGTGTAAGGAGCTGAACCTCGCCGCAGCCGTCGATCTGGGCGGAATCCGCCACTTCCCCCGGGATGCTCTCAAAGTAGCTTTTCATAATCAGCATATTATACGTGCTGATCAGCCCGCCAAACCAGAGGGACCAGTAGGTATTGGTCAAATGCAGGTTGTTCATGACCAGATAAGTGGGGATCATGCCGCCCCCGAAAAGCATGGTGAACAATGCGGCCGTTGTAATTGGCTTGCGGGCATAAAGATACTGGCGGGACAAGGGATACGCCGTCAGTACAGTGGCCAACATGCTCAACAAGGTTCCGAATATGGTAATGGTGACACTGTTTGTGAAGGCGCGGAGGGCTGGTGTATTCTCGAAAAAGTATCTGTACACGGTGAAATCAAGCCCCACTGGCCAGAACCAGACCTGCCCCAGATCAACGGCATGTCCCGAGCTTACGGACAATGCAATCAGATGCAGGAAAGGCAGGATACAGGTGAGCGAAATCAGGATTAAAACGATATGAATGAAGACGACAAACACTTTTCCGCCTGTGGATTCCTTCAAGAGGATGTCCCTCCTTTCCTTAGAATAGTCCCTGATCGAATTTACGGGCTAGCGCATTGGCAGACAGTACTAGCACCAGGCCGACAAAGGATTCGAACAACCCCATGGCTGTGGTTAAGCCAAACTGGGCCTGCTGAAGCCCCACCTTGTACACGTAGGTGCTGATGACCTCCGCTTTCTCCAGGACCGTAGGATTCTGCAGATTGTAAACCTGGTCAAACCCTACCTCCATCAGGCGGCCCATACCAAGGATCAAGAGCAGGATAATGGTAGAACGGATGCCCGGCAGGGTGATATGCCAAATTTGTCTCAGCTTGCCTGCGCCGTCCATCCCGGCGGATTCGTACAAGCTGGGATCAATACCGGCAAGAGCGGCAAGATAGATAATGGCGCCGAAGCCCATTTCCTTCCACATGCCGGAGCCGATAAAGATGGCAACCCATGAGTTGGCGCGGTACAGGAACGGAACCGGCTCCATCCCCCAATGACCCAGCAGCTTGTTGATGGTGCCGCCGTCAATGGAGAACAGGGTCAGTACAACCCCGGCCACAATGACCCAGGACAAAAAGTGAGGCAGGTAAATGATGGTTTGAATCCAGCGCTTCAGCCAGTTTTTGCGGACCTCATTCAAAGCAATGGCGATAATAATCGGCGCAGGGAATCCGAAGATCAGATTCAGAATGCTCAGGGTCAGCGTGTTCCAGATGATTTGCAGCGTAACATGGGACTGGAACAAAATTTCGAAGTATTTCCACCCTACCCATGGACTGTGCAATATGCCGTCATGGAAATTGTAATTTTTGAAAGCGATCACAAGACCGCCCATAGGCAAATAACGGAAGATCAGATAATAGAGGATTCCCGGTATAAGCATGATAAATAGCGGGATATTCTGCTTGAACCGCTTTGTCTGGTAAAATGCCTCTTTGGCTGCCGGCACTTGCCCCGTTCCGACAGCGGGTGGCGCTGTTTTCATGGTCTCTCCTTCTTTCTGCGGAATTTCGTTGTTGGATGGGATGTTTATAATGTACCGCGTTTTTGTCATTCCGGGCCTTAAGAATCTTTAGGTGTTTCTATACGATTTTTGTTTCCCTTCAGAGCGGTTTCAACAAAAACAGCAAAAACCTGCGGAGATTCCGCAGGTTTCGATGGCGATTGATAAGCCGGAGTATGCAATCGGTCAGGTCAACAAGGTAATGGCCAGCAAATTGTACAGAACCAGCGGCAGGATGGCCCCGCCGGGATTTACCGGACCCGGACCATAAAAGCCGCCGTAGGGAAAAAACCGTTTGTTCAATTCTTCATCCTGGGCAAGGCTCAAGTATACATTTCCGTCGTCGATAAAGACGATAATCCCTTCATATTCATGCCCGTCTATGGTTTTTACCATAACGTGGCGGTTCATTAACCGCTGCTTGCAGATGCCGTGCAGCTTTTCCCGTACCCCTTTAGCTGCCTCCACATGCTGATTGTCCGCCTGGTACACCACTTGACCGGGGGTATAAACGTTATTAGACATGATTCCCTCTCCTTTTTGATTGTATTTACCAGCGGTTGTTGAGCCGGTTCTCCAGCCACGCCACAGCCTGATACATCAAGGCGGCAACTACGGCAATCACCAGCAGGCTGGCAATCACCAGGGTAAAATTGAACACCTGAAAGCCATATATGATCAAGTAGCCCAACCCTTGCTTGGAAACCAGAAACTCGCCGACGATCACGCCGACCCAGGCCAGCCCTACGTTCACCTTGAGAGTGGAGACAATAGTAGGCACCGAAGCGGGAAAAACGGCCTTCCGGAAAATCTGCGATTTGCCTCCGCCGAACACCCGGATCACCCGCAGATAATTGGTATCCACTTCCTTGAAGCTGGAGTACACCACCAACGTGGTGATGATAACGGTGATAGCCAGTGTCATTCCGATAATAGAGGTATAGCCGGGACCCAGGCCCACGATAAACAGCGGCCCCAATGCCACCTTGGGCAGGCTGTTCAACACGACGATGTAAGGGTCCAGCACACGCTCCAGAAAGGGGGACCACCAGATCAGCACCGCCAATGCTGTTCCCGCCACCGTTCCCAGGATAAATCCTACCAAAGTCTCCCACACAGTAGCGCCGATATGGGGAAGCATCTCGCCGGTGGAAATTTGCTCGTACAAGAGAGTGAAGATCTTGCTGGGATAACTGAACAGCAGCACGTCAATCCACTTCAGCCGCCCGGCCAGCTCCCATAAGCCAAAGGCGCCCAACAGAATCAGAAGCTGGGTCAGGCGGACGAGACGGTTGCGTTTCTTTTGCGCCGCGCGGTATTCCTCCCAGACACGGCGTGAAAGGGACAGGTGTACAGAGGACTCCTTCATGGCCCGGGACCTCCCTTCCGCTCCACGGCATCCTTCTCTATAGCCTCGAATTCCTGCCAGATGGTATGAAACAGCGGATGAAACCCCTCCGCCTCCCTGGCCAGAAACGGCGATTCATTGCGGATTGCCTCTGGAACTGCTACTTCTCTGCGGGTCCGGCCGGGATTGCGGTCCAAGATTATGATTCTGTCACTCATGGCAATGGCCTCGGAGATATCATGGGTGACCAGCACTGCCGTTTTCCCGTGTTTCTTCAGGGTCATGGCTACCAGATCCTCTAGTTGCAGCTTGGTTTGGTAATCCAGAGCGGAGAACGGCTCATCCAGCAGCAGGATATCCGGCTTCACTGCAAGGGTTCTCACCAGCGCCACCCGTTGGCGCATTCCCCCGGAGAGCTGGGAGGGATAACGTTGGAGGGTGTCCGCCAGCCCCATTTCCTCCAGAAGATGAAGGGTGTATTCCTTGGATTCCGGTGTAATCGCCTTGCGGAGCTCCAAGCCCAGAAGTGCATTGTCCCAGATGGTACGCCACGGGAACAGATAATCCTGCTGGAGCATGTAGCCGATATGCGGCGACGGCCCCTCCAAAAGGGCTCCATTGACCTCCACCTTCCCGTCTGCAGGCTTGAAGAGTCCCGCCATAATGGACAGCAATGTGGTTTTGCCGCAGCCGCTGGGGCCGACAATACTGACGAATTCTCCATCCTTCAGGGTAAAATTAATGCCCTCCAACGCCAGCGTGGCGCCTTGCTTGTTGACATAAACATGTGTAACATCCTTCAAGCGGACTGAAGAGCCCATGGGAACGCCAGCCTCCAATCTACAGATCCCCGCAAAGTGATGCCTATTCACTGTTGCTTTTCCGGGTACTTTGCGGGGCCTTCAAATTTCTATTCCATAACCATTCACCCAACCATACCTACTTCGCGGCTTTTTCGGCAAAGGAATTGTTCACCAGGTCCGCCAGGGGGACTCGGGTTTTCAATTCTCCTGCCGCCTCCATTACATCCTGGAGATTCTTCCACTCTGCTTCATCAATGATAGGGTCGGTGGCAAAGGAGCCCTGCTCCTTATAACGCTTCACCACACCCTCCACCACTGCTTTATCCGTGTTGGGGAAGTAGCTGATGATGGCTTCCGCTATCTCCGGTACGGACTTGGACTCTACCCATTTTTGAGCCTTATGGATAGCATTGGTGAATTTTTGCACGGTGTCGGAATTTTTCGTAATGTAGCTTTTTTTGGACATAAATACCGTGTAGGGGAGCTTGCCGCTTTCCTTGCCGAAGGAGGCGATAACATAGCCTTTGCCTTCCTTTTCGATCACTGTGGCCTGAGGCTCAAACAGCTGGACATAATCTCCCGTCCCGGAGGTGAAGGCCGCGGGGATATTGGCGAAGTCCACATTCTGGATCAGATTCAGATCCTTCTGGGGATTAATACCCTTTTTCTTCAGGGTAAATTCCCCGGCCATCTGCGGCATACCGCCCTTGCGCTGTCCAAGGAAGGTGACCCCTTTCAGCGAGCTCCAGTCGAAGTTCGGGACAGGCTTGCGGGAAACCAGGAAGGTCCCGTCCGTCTGGGTCAATTGGGCAAAGTTAATCAGCGGGTCATCTGCCCCTTGGTTGCGGACATAAATGGTGGATTCCGCTCCAACCAGCGCCACATCAATCTGACCGGACAAAAGGGCTGTGGAGACCTTATCTCCGCCGGCGATGGTTTGGAACTCCACCTTCAGCCCCTCCTCCTCGAAGAAGCCCTGGGACAAAGCCACATACTGCGGCGCATAAAAAATGGAACGGGTTACCTCTGCCAGCCGCACAGTGGTTGAACCCTCCTCCTTCTTCTCTCCGCAAGCCGCCAGCCCCGCGGACAGAGCCAATACAAAAGCTACGGACAGCAAACCGGCTTTCCTTTTCATTGGTGTTCCTCCCTGATGGAATGTTTCGTTTCTCCATCCTATGCATGTGCCCATAGGCGGGTGAAAAACTTTTTGAAAACACTCTTGTGATGTGCGTCACAAAGTCATCCTTGTATGACTGTACAATGTACTTGTAGCGATAGGAAAAGGAGAGTGGAGTAAATGGAGAAGAAAACAATCCGTGAGTTCCAAGAGTTTCCGGAGGGCCGGTTTACCAAGCGGCTTCTATTTAAAGAAGAAGGCCATGTCATATTCCTGTTGAATTTCGGCCCTGGGCAGCAGCTGCCGACTCATAAGCATCCGGGGGCGGACGTATATATCCTGCAGCTGGAGGGTGAAGGAGCCGTTACCGTTAACGGTACGGAATCGGCCCTTGGCAGCGGCGAGGTCGTTCGGGTAACTGGAGATGAGGAATTCTCCTACACCAGCGGCGGAAACGGCAATTCCACGCTGTATGTAACTCTGATCAATATCCCCGCACCGAACTACGCCGAGAATATTGGGTAAAACTTTTTCAATACAATGAAATAAAAAAAGCCCGGCCTCTTCCGTACTGGAAAAGGACCGGGCTTTCGGTTTACATATAAACGGTTATACGGCTTGCTTTCGCAAATCCTTCACCGGCACATTGGTGCTGAACACGGAATCATCACTGCTGACCTTATATACCGGAAAAACAGGATCCGCCTCCACATTCATGAGCTCATCAAATAATGGCGCCTGCTGACGGTCTATGAAGATGGAGAATGGCGTCGCCTGCACCTGAATATCTGTGGGATAGGGCTGATCCAGCACCTGCAGTACCAATACGCCGTTGCAGCCGCAGTCCTCCGTATCATAGAAGAGCTTAAGGATGCCCTCCTGATCGCCCATCGCCTGCTTGATTTTGTCCGTGGTGTGTGGATTCATCCGCACTTCCATGTTTCATCGCCTCCCGGTCCATTCTAACCTTCCGAGTGAGTGGTTATGGCGAATAAATATTCATCGAGTTTCATTCCTTACCGGGAAAGGAGCGCCTTGGATGCTCAAACACGTTTTGTCGGCCTTGATTGGATTAGAATTGTAAGGGTTCAAAGCCGCCAAAAAACTCGCCCTCAAAGCATATCCTTCCGGAGCCAGTTTTCCTAAAGGAAAACTCTCAACTCCTTTCCCTCCCAGTCATTTCACATGAACATTTATTCACCAATATGCCTTTGTCGGATAGGCAACTAGATGAATGTAATTACAGCTTATAAATCTCCTTATACTTCTCCGTCAGATAGTCCACCAGATAATCCGGGCTCAGCTCCTCACCCGTTACACGGGTTACAATTTCACCCGGCGTATGGAGCATGCCGTATTGGTAGATCTCGTTAGCCAGCCATGCCTTGATGGGCAGCAGATTTCCTTTGGCGATGAGCGCCTCTGCCTCCGGCAGCTTCTTCAGCAGGGTATGCCGGATCTGCGCGGCGTACATGTTGCCCAAGGCATAGGACGGGAAGTATCCGAAGGAGCCGCCGGACCAATGCACATCCTGCAATACACCTTCTCCGGCATTAGGCGGGACAATCCCCAGATACTCCTTATACTTGGCATTCCACACCTCCGGCAGATCCGCCACCTTGACGGTGCCGTTGAACAATGCCTTTTCAATCTCATAACGGATCATAATATGGAGGTTGTATGTCAGCTCATCCGCTTCAATGCGGATCAGCGAAGGTTTCACTTCATTAATCGCCCGATAGAAGTCCTCCGCGGCCACACCATCGAACTGGCCATTGAAGATACGCTGCAGGTCGGGATAATACCGGGACCAAAAGGCCTTGCTCCGGCCCACCATGTTCTCCCAGAAGCGGGATTGGGATTCATGGATGCCCATGGATGTTCCCGAGCACAGGTTCGTACCCTCCAGCTCCTTCATAATATTCTGTTCGTACAACGCATGCCCGCCTTCATGGATGGTGCCGAACAAGGCGCTGACCACATCCTCTGGCAGGTAACGGGTGGTGACCCGGACGTCTCCCGGATTAAGCCCGGTGGCAAAGGGATGCACCGTCTCATCCAGACGGCCTGCGTCAAAATCATAGCCCATTTCTTTCAGGATAAACAGGCTGAAGGCCTTTTGCTGCTCCTTCGGGAAGGTCTGTTGGAGAAAGGAGGTGTCCGGCTTATGCTCCGCATGGACAATCGCCTCCACCAACGGCACCAGCTTGCTGCGCAAAGCGCCGAACAGCCGGTCCAGCTTCTCCTCTGTCATACCCGGCTCATACATATCCAGCAGGGTGTTATATTTAGAGCCCTCATACCCCCACAGCTCAATAAACTCCTGGTTGAAGGCCACGATGCGCTCCAGATAAGGCTGGAAGGTTGCCCAGTCGGAGTTTTCCTTGGCCTCCTCCCATGCCGATTCTGCTTGCGAGGTAAGCACAACGTATTCCTGATACCGCTCCGGCGGGATTTTTTTGCTGCGGTCGTATTCCTTACGGCTTTCGCTGATCATCTTCCGGCTTATGGCATCCAGCTTCTCTGCATGTTCCGGTTTTTCCAGAGTGTCCAGGTACCCGCCCATTTCATCAGACACGGTGAGCTTGAACATTTCACCGGACAGCACCCCCACCACCTGGGAGCGGCTCTCCACGCCCTTCTTCGGAAGGCCGGTCCGCATATCCCAATAAATCAGCCCAACAGCTTCCTGATAGCTGCGAATTTTGGCTACCAGTTCACGGTAACCCTTTAATACCGATTCAAAATCAGCCATACCTTGTGATCCCACCTTGCCCGTTTTAAAATTATGATACGTTTTTTTAAAATCCTTTTCAACTGAAGCGGGTTTTGTGATAGAATACTCATTAAAATATTTTGTATGGATCATGTATAATTATGCAGTTGGGGGGCTTCGCCATGTCGCGCATCACGGACATCCTGAACCATAATCAAACCTTTGTACAAGAAGGGCAATACAAGGAATATGTCACTGACAAATTTCCGGACAAAAAAATCGTCATTCTGACCTGCATGGATACCCGTCTGGTGGAGCTTTTGCCCAAAGCTATGAACCTGCGCAACGGCGACGCCAAAATCATCAAGTGCGCCGGCGCCATCGTCTCCCATCCCTTCGGGAGCATTATGCGCAGCATCCTGGTGGCCGTGTACGAGCTGGGCGCAACGGAGGTATTCGTGGTCGGGCATTATGACTGCGGCATGACCGGACTCAGCTCCGGAGAGGTGCTGGAGAAGGCCAAACAACGGGGCATCCAACCCGAGGTGCTGGAAACCATCGCCCATTCCGGCATTGACCTGGAGCGTTGGCTCACCGGCTTCGGCAAAGCCCAGGAGGGTGTAGTCAAAAGCGTCTCCCTGATCAAGAACCATCCCCTCCTGCCCAAAGAAATCCTCGTCCACGGGCTTATTATTGACCCTACCACCGGCAGGCTGGACCTGCTGTCGGAGGACGGGATTACCGCGGCAGAACAACAGAAGGAATAAAAGGAACACCCCTGCTGCAAGCTTGCGCTTGTGCGGGGGTGTTGTTGTGAGCAGCCGTATGAGGATAAGCCTATTTGCCCTCTGTTACTTCAATGGTTTTAACGACAGTGCTTACCTTGGCATATATATTTTGGGCTGTGATGACAATGGTGTTTTTACCTTCTTGCAGGTTTAGCTGTTTCGAAAAAACACCGAGTACGTCAGGCTCCACCATTTGGCCATCCACATACACTATTGCGTTCTCGTCGTTCACATCCTTTACAGTACCAGAAACCGTGATTGTTTTGGATTTTGTGCTGGCGGGAATTGAATTTAGATTCAGCACGGGGGCAGGAGGAGTGAATAGGATTTCCTTAGTGAGTTCGGCAATTCTCCCGTCGCTTGCAACCACCTTGTACCGGAATTTATTCACACCTTCCTCCAGACTTACATCCTTATTAAAATCTCCACCTCTAAGGACGTTTACTTTTTCATCGTTCACATACAGATCTGGCAGCGTATTGGTTTCTTCATAAGATACCTTGCCTGCCAGATTTATTTTGTTTTTGGTGGCTGTTTCAACTGGGCTGTATAGGCTGATTTGAGGAACAGCCCGTTCGTAAACCAGCTTTCTACGGATAAAATGTACATTGGCTGAAGGGGAGCGAATGGCAATAACTATTTCGTAAGCACCTTCATTGAACACCCTCAACTGCGCCTGGAAAGCGCCGTTTTCCACCTGGAGCTTTTGTCCGTTCAGGATCACTTCTGCTCCCTCTCCTACCGTTCCGTTAACCTCAAAAACATCTGTTTTAATTTGTGTAGGAAGATTGATCTGCGGGATTTGTCCCGTGCTTTCCTCTGAAAGCAGAACGGCCCGGTACATGATGCTGGCCACCTCTGCCCTTGTAATGGAGGCTTTGGGGGCGAACATGCGGTTAGCTTGTCCCTGAACAAGCTTCAACTCCACGGCAGCAGCAACTGCATCGCGGTACTCCTCCGCAATCTGACCGGCGTCCCGGAAGGTGCTGTCCAAAGCAGCCGGATCCGTCCGCTCCGGTCCGGTATATCCCAGTATCCGGACTAACGCAGCCGCAAACTCTTCACGGGTAACTGGTGTTGTGGGCTTATATTCTGTATCCTCCCCTAAGGCAGGGCCAGGATAGATCCCGCGGACGGCCTCAATGTAGGGGACAGACCATCTGTCCGGCTGGATATCCGTATAGGAGGATACCCGGTTGCCGGTGTTCCATTCCAAGGAAAAGGACCTTGCCAATAAGGCGGCAAACTCTTCACGTGTCATACTATTACCCGGCTTAAAGGTGGAGTCGTCATAACCGTTGATTATGCCATATTGAGTCATATTATATATGGCGTTGGCCGCCCAATGATTGCCTACATCCCGGAATACCGCATTCGTGACGATTGGAGTAGTCCCCAGCTCCAATATGGGCTCAGCATGTTCCTCCGCATAGGAGACAGAAGCCGGTATGAATAAATGAACGGCCAGAATCCATGAGGCTATCTTTTTCAAGTGAATGCTCATCAAGCTCCCCCCAAGTGAAATAGGACGAGGCACAGACCTTTAACTGTGCCCCGCCTCACGGCTAAGCCGTTAATTCAAATTAATCGTTATTTCCCCCAGATACCGGACAGCATTTTCGAATTTTTCATAGACCTTGATGCGATTTCCTTCGGTAAAGCTGTCCAGGTCCTTGATATCTGACAATGGAACTTGCAGGGACTGCTTTACATCCACATCGTCGGTGCTCTGGAAGGAGCCTGTTCCCTCAAGAGGAATATCAAAGGTCTTCACAATGACATTCTCTGCATCCTCCACCTCAAAATACAAGGAACGGTTTGTGGAATTATGCAAGGTGTCGCTTAATTTCTCCAGCTTGTACCGGAATTTAAAAAAGTATCCGCCGGAGCTCATCACTCTTTCCATAGCACCAATTTTGACGTTAAAGGGGAAAACCGATTCATTGATGACCCATGTTTCCCCATTCAACGGCCCAGGCTGATTAGACGAGATGCTGATTTTGTACTTATGGGCTGGTGAGAAAATTTGATCTTTGATTTGGGGGCCAAAAACCACATATGCATTTTTGTCCAACACACCGAACGGCAGTGTCGCGTACAACGTGGTCATGGCCTGGCCATCCTTGTTCAACTTTCCAGTTGGGGTAGAAGCAGCCAGTTCGTAAACTTCACCATTGGAGGTTTCCAGGTAGCCCACATACGGCACTACGCTGCCGCTGCGGTTCATCAGATTCTTCTGGTTAATCCGTACCGCTACCGTGTCACTGGAATCTCCCTTGGTCAAGCTTCTGTATTGCTTGACCTCCACTACCGCTCCTGTAGATACCCGGCTAGGGTCGGACACCATCCAAGTATTGTTTAAGGTCACTGTGGAAACAGCTTCATCCTGGAGCATGTAATTCACACGCAGCCATTCCTTCTTCTTCGAAACGGTGCCGCCGCTTTCTGTGCCTTCGCCTAGAATCAGCTTCCCGGAGTACATTTCCATATCGTAGGGGACAGTGGCGAATACATACAGAGTCGCCTTTTGACCCGCATTGATGTAAGCGGAGGTTTGCACAGCCTTGACGGTGGCATCTACCGTGTTTTTGCCGTCATAATAACCGCCGTACAGGGCAGGAAGCTTGACGGATTCGGATTGCAGGTTGTGCACTTGAACCTCGCTCATCAGGATATCATCCCCGGAGCCGCTCTTCAGGCGATACGAAGCGTTCAGATTAATCTCCAGCTTGCCAACAGAGGTGGCATAAATAGAGCTTCCGCTCTCCACGGGAGCACCGGTTCCAGCATCAGCAGGCAGATTGGCGACAAATACAGGGACACTGACAGAGGCGGATTTCGCCTCCATCACCACCAGTTGAACTGCAGAGCTGTCAATGCCGGTGGGCAGGACGCCGCTGTAATAATACGTAGTGCTTTCCCCCGGAGCCAGGTAATCCGGATGGGACGCGGAATCCTCAGCGGCCACAGTCAAGGTGCTGCCATTGGACTGGTAAAAAGCAGTCAGAGCAGGCACGCTGACAGCCTTGCTGCCGTCATTCTTCAGGGTATAGACACTTTCTGCAGAGACGCCGTCCGCTCTTGGGGCTACGCTAACCGATTCAATTGTTGCTGTCAGTCCACTGCGGTTGGAGGAGTCGGCTTGCAGCTCCCCTTGGTTGTAGGCAGTAATATATCCGCCAATGGGAAGGGATTCCAAAACCGCAGCTGTACTGGTGGTAGAGGCATTGGTGCTGCTGGCGGTTGTGCCGTTGGAACCGTTGGATGCATTATTGCCGCTGTTTGCCGAAGTTGTAGCAGCCTTTTTGCTGAAGTCGATAGAAAGGGCACCGTTCAAGGACAGCTCGCCTACCGGGAATTCAAGGACGACTGTGGCTTTCTGGTGAGGCAGGAGCATCACGTCGCCGCCGTACACAACGGAGCCGCTGAAGGTCAAGCCTTCTGCGTTTTTGAGTCCGGCTTGCAGCGCGGTCGGGAGCTTGAAGCTGCCCGTTCCCAGATTCTCTACCGTCAGCTCCGCATACACGTTCCAGTTATCCTTGGCATAAGCATGGTACGCCCGCTGCAGCTCAAAGTTTACCAAGGCATCGGTGGCATAGCTGCTGTCCACTTCACCCAGCGCCACGATAGCTGAGGGCTTCGCCGTTTGGCTGGCTTCTGCCGCGGCAGCGACAGAAAGCATGCCGATAGAGCGGATATAACCGCTGACCTTCAGATCCCAGGCATATATTTCCACCTTTAATTGGTCCAGACTGACGCTGGCGGGTAGTTTGGCGGAATACTTCACCTGCTTGGTGCTATGGGCAGGAACCCGGGAGCTGATTTTCTCCGTCAATTCCACTCCGTAGCGGTTGCCAGCTTCATCTCGGACCGCCACTCCGTATTGGTTCATATCCACTACATAATCCGAATCATTCACCAATTCCACTGTAAAGCGGAAGGAGCTTTTTTCGCTTCCGGCGGACAACTGGACCTTTTCCAAGGTATAGTAAACATTGGAATCCAGGAACACGCCCTCCTTGCCGGCTTCCGCTCTGTTCCCCCATACCGGGAGCAGCATGGCCAGTGCCAGGACAAAAGCCAAGGCACCGCTCCAAATCCGTTTATGCTTGCTGAATAGCTGGTTTTTCGTCAAAGGGTTCTACCTCCTGTGGGCTTGCTTTCAAGTCAGTCTGTTATATCTGGTATCAATCAAAACGCAGGGCATCTATCGGGCGCAGCTTGGAGGCTTTGTTGGCCGGGTACAAACCGAAAAGGACTCCGACCAATACGCTGAACAGAAAAGCCGCCAGGCTCACCCACAGGGAAACCTGTGTCGGCATGGAGCTGTTGAAATATTCGATCCCATAGGAGATTCCGATGCCGACCAGGAGTCCGATCAGACCGCCCAGACCGCTGAGTACAATGGATTCCACCAAAAACTGGAACAGAATATTTCTCCGCTTTGCTCCGATAGACTTGCGGATCCCGATCTCCCGGGTGCGTTCGCTAACCGTAACCAGCATAATATTCATAATGCCAATCCCGCCTACTAACAGGGAAATCGCGGCAATTCCGGCTAGCATATATGACATTTGCGCCGCAATGGCTTCTTGGGTTTTCATCATTTCATTCTGGTTCAGAATTTCATACCCGCTGTCGGATTTAAACTTGTAATATAAATAATCCTTCAGTGTCTGCTCCGCTGTGGCTACATCTTCCTTGGAGGCCGCCTCCACATAAGTGGTACGCAGGCTTCCCAGCTTGAATTGGCGCTGTGCGGTGGTCAGAGGCATGATAACTGTGGTATCAATGGAGGTATTATTGATGTTTTTACCCTTCTGCTCCATAACACCAATTACCGAGAAAACCACACCGTCAATATTGACCTCCTGCCCTACCGGATCCAAAAACCCGAAGAAGGTTTTAGCCACATCGCTGCCCAGCACTACCACATTGTTCCGGAACTCCAGATCCGGTTCTGCAATAAACCGGCCGGAGGCCATGGTTACCTTGTTCATACTGCCATACCGGTCATTGGTTCCGATTACCGAATAGGAGGCTTTGGTCCGGTCATACTTCACATTGGAGCTGCCCTTGCTGATGGTGGGCGCCACCCAGTTGAATTCCGAAAACTGCTCCAATTGCATCAGCTCTTCATAATTCAGTTGGGTCGCCCGGCCAGTATTCTGGATATTGACAACCAGAAGATTCGTTCCCAATCCGGAGATTTCATCGGAAACCTTGGCGGTGGAGCCTTGGCCAATAGCAACCAGCGCAACAACCGAGCCTACGCCAATTATCACACCGAGCATGGTCAGGATGGAGCGCATGGGGTTGGATATCACCGTGCGAAGCGCCATACGGACTAATTCCCATATTTTCATTTCAACACCGCCTCATCCTGCTTGGCTTCCTTCCGAACGCCGTCATTGCGGTGGTCGCTGGTCAGCTCGCCGTCCCGGATGGCCACCACACGGCTGGCATGTTCGGCAATACCGGGATCATGGGTAATCAGAACAATGGTATTGCCCCGTTTGTTCAACTCCAGCATCAGCTCCAGCACTTCCTTGCCTGTTTTGGAATCCAAAGCCCCCGTGGGCTCATCAGCCAAAAGCAGAGAGGGTTTGGACACAAGCGCCCGAGCTATGGCAACCCGCTGCTGCTGGCCGCCGGACAACTCGCTGGGCCTGTGCCCGGCACGGCTTTTCATTCCCAGACTGTCCAGCATATCCAAGGCGCTCTCCCGGCGCTCAGCACGGGATATACCGGAATAGATCAGGGGCAGCTCCACGTTCTCCAACGCGGTAAGACGGGGCAGCAGGTTGAACTGCTGGAAGATAAAACCGATCTTATGATTGCGCAGCTCGGCCATTTTGTTGTCGGAGAGCCCCAGGGTATTCACCCCATCCAGCACATAGCTTCCCGAGGTGGGCACATCCAGAAGCCCGATGGTATTCATCAGGGTGGACTTGCCCGAACCGCTGGGCCCGATAATGGCCACAAAATCACCGTCCTGCACATGAAGGGTAATTCCCTTCAATACATGGAGCTCCTCTGCTCCACGGGTATAGGTCTTGACGATATTGGTCAGCTCAATAATATTGGGTTTCCCGCTCAACGCTGACCACCGCCCCCGGCACCTGCGCCTGCTCCAGCACCGCCTCCGGCTCCTCCGCCACCGGTCGTGCCGCCTTGCCGTGTACCGCCGCCACCGCCACCGCCTTGCTGCATCCGTTCCTGGAACTGCTGCATCATAGCCGGATCGATCTGCATACCCTGGCCGTTTTGTCCGCCCTGCTGGAATTGCTGCCGCAGCTTCTGGATTTCATCGGCGCTCATGGTTTGAGTTTTGGTTTGGATGGGGATCACAACGGTTTGACCTTCGCTTAAACCATTGGTTACTTCCACATTGGTTTTATTGCGGATGCCGATTTTAATCTCATGCTGTTCCTCGTAGGTGCCGTCCTCGTTTTTGATTTTCACGTAATATTTGCCTGCCCGGCTCTGTAAAGCTTCCAGAGGAATCATGAGGATCCCCTGTTTATTCTGGATCAGAATCTCGCCGGTTGCGGTCATGCCGTACTTCAACCCGTCCGGCTTGGATACGGTTACCACCGCATCATAGTATGTAACGCCATTTGTCGTCGTGCCGACAGTAGATACCTGGGTCACTTCACCCTTATAGGTTTTGTTCTTGATGGAATCCACCTTCACATCCACCTGCATGCCGACCTTAATATTGGGCAGATCCAGCTCATCCACCTGAATGGCAAGAGTCATGGTTTCCATGCTGGCCACACCGCCGAACTGGGTTGCGCTGGTCACCTTGGTTCCCGGCACCAGTGTGGTCAGGATATTGGTCCGCTGGTTGACAAAGTCGGTGGAGAACACACCGTCGAAGGGCGCCTTGATGGTCAAAGCATCCAACTGCTCCTGCAGGGTGTCGATGGTGAGCTGCTGCTGGTCATAATTCGTTTTTTTGGTCAGATAGTCGTTGTTGATATCCGGGTTGGCAATGACCACAATCAGCTGGCCCTTTTGCACATAATCGCCGGTTTTCACATTCAACTGCTCAACGGTGCCGGCCACCCCGGCCAGAATATTCACCGTTTGGCTATAGGCCAAGATTCCTTCCTTGCGGGACTCCGCTGTGCCGGTGGCGGTCGTAATCTTGCCGTTCACCTTCAGCCCCGCATCCATGGTGGCGTCATTGTCCACCGTAATTTCCACATCCAAGAGGCGGTTACCCTTCAGATCAGGCTTGGGGTCCTTGCCGATGTTGGTGATCTTACCGGTTTTGGTCATCATGAAGCTATCGATGGTCAGCTCCACGGATTCCCCTGTTTGAAACTGCTGGGCATCCTCCATCAAAAAGGGCAGCGTCACTACCAGCTTGGTATTATCGGAAACCGTGCCGATTTTGGCCTTGCGGTTCAGCTCCACGCCGGCATCCAATCCATTAGCGAGAGTAATCACTCCGCTTATAGGAGATACAGTCGTCAGGGCGTTCATTTGCTCCGTAACATCATTCAAATTCGCTTCCAAGGTAGCCAAGGTGGCTTGCGCCTTGGTCATGTTATTGCTTAAGGTAGCGCTGGTTAGCTCCACCAGCACATCATCCTTCTTGACATCCATATTGCGGGTCAAATTGATTTTACTAATGACCGCTTCGGCAGGAGCCTGAATGGTTTTGGTTTCCTTGGGCTGAAGCTGGGACGTGCCTGTCACCGAGGACCGGATATCCCCTTTGGTGACCTTGGCTGTCAGCTCCGTATCCTTGCTGCTTCCCGATGCCTCACGCTGACCCAGATAAAGCCATGTTCCGCCCCCGCAGACCACCACAACCAGAGCCATGAGCAGCCATCGTTTATTCCGTTTTAACCAATTCATCCTTCCGCCTCCTAAAACACCGCGATTATCCGTTTTGTCCAACTGTCAAAGCTGAATTTTCTGTTCCAGCCGCTCCAGTAGCAGCTGCTCCACATTCTTTTCCCCTGCCGCCCAGGCTCCGGGGCCGGTTCCATCCGGACCAGGAGAAATCGTAACGCCAGGCGGGCCGGAAGCGTCCGTTCCCGGATGCTCGGGATGTGCCTGGTCCGTCCGGTGCATCCAATCCTGCTTCCAGCGCTGCCATTCCTCATCCGTAAGGCCGCCATCCCTGCGGTTATCCGGCGGTTTGCCTCTTCCGGGATCATTCCCCCGGTTGATCCAAACGGTGTAAAAGGCCATTTGCTCCTCCCCGAAGGTGTGCAAAATCGCCTTTTTGTCTTCGTCGTCCATGGTTCCTTTTTCCACATTCTGTCTGACTAGTGGCAGCACCGCCTCCGCTTGCATTTTGGTCAGGGTTGTTTTTGGTTTGTCGTCCATCTCCAGCAGGAAATGAAAGAATTGGACCATATCCGCTTCCGGCAGGCTTTGAATCGGCTCCAGCGTCGCCGACGGCGCCGGGGTTCCTGCAGGGCTCACGGATGGAGATATGGACGGGGCCGCCGTGCGGGACTCCAACCGGCTTATGCAGCCGGCGGCAACAAGGAGCCCGCAGACCGCCAAAAAAAGAAGGACTATGTAGCTTTTCCTACGCATAGTGAAGTCCCCCTCTCCTCCATGTTCAACCCAAAACAAACTCCTCCGAATGAAAAAACGTCGTACAGCGTTTTTTCACAAAAAAAATCCTGACGATACCGTCAGGATAGCGGACAACTTTGAAGCAGGTATGCATGATTTGTAAAAAAGATGTGAAATGATGGGGATTTTTCCGGACGGCAGGTCTAACGGAAGTGGAAGCCCTTATTCGATCCAAAATGGGGGTTCAAAAAATCTAACGGAAGCAGAAGCCGCTATTGTGCTCAAAACCCGTTTATAACAGGCTGTTTGATCCAAATAGCGTCTCTGGCCGCCGTTAGAATTTTAAAAGTGGTGTTTTTGCCGAAATAGCGTCTCTGGCCGCCGTTAGAATCTCTCTTGCCCTGTACCATATCTCCAGCAATCGCTTGGCATTAAGCCGAAGCAGTCAACGGGAAATGCAGCGTGAAAACAGTCCCCTCCCCTGGCACGCTGGCAACCCCGATTTGGCCGTCCATGCCGCTGACCAGATGCTTGGCAATGGTCAAGCCCAAGCCGGTCCCGCCACCGTCCTTGCCGGCGCGGGAAGGATCTGCCTTGTAGAAACGCTCCCAGATCCGTTTGACCTCCTCCTCGGTCATACCTTTGCCCGTATCGGCTACGCTGACCTCGAACCGGCCGTTAGCAGCATGCATGCTCACCATAATACGTTTGCCCTCCGGTGTAAACTTGATGGCATTGTGCAGCAGATTGTTGAGAATCTGGGCGTACCGGTCTGGGTCCAGCCTGACCAGCGCCTGGCGCTCCTCCTCCGATTCAGGCTCCTTCACCTCCAGCACCAAACCTTTGGCTTTAATGGTCGGAGCGATCAGCTCCAGCACCTCGCGGGTTTTCTTTACAACCGGCACAGGTTCGAAGCGGTAAATATCCGTCCCGTTTTGGATCCGGGCCAAATCCAGCAGCTCGTCCACCAGACGCCCCAGCCGCTGCACCTCCATATCACAGATGTCCAGGTAACGGGCATGTTTATCCGGCGGAATCACATTGTCCTTCATAGCCATAATCATCCCCCGCAGCGCTGTTAGCGGAGAACGGAGCTCATGGGAGACATTGGCCAGGAAATCCTGCCGGGAATCCTCCCAACGCTCCATTTCTTCAATCATAATATTGAAGCTTTTCGCCACCTGCCCGATTTCGTCGTCTGACCCCTCCGGGATCCGGATGTTGAAATTCCGCTCCACCACCGCCAGGGAAGCCCGGTTCATCTCCTGGAGCGGCCGCGCCAGCTTCTTGCTAATAATATAGAGAATCAGACCTACGGCGATCAGGGAAAAAATCAGCGGCACCCAGATATTCCAGCGGACCGCATTCACCACATCCGTAATATCCTCCACCGGCGTATGGAAAAAAGCCACTGTCGACTGCCCGTTCAGCTGGAGGGGCATGTAATAGATGAGAAAGCTGCTTTTCCGCTGGGTGGGACCATTAGGCCCATCAGGCCGCCCGGGGGGACCTACAGGCAGATGCTCCACGAAGAAATCCCGGTTATTGCTTAAGGCTTTGCTGAAGGCGCTTTGCAGAGACTTGGGCAGGGTCTGCCCTTCCCCGGAGGGATCGGTGCTGTAAATGATCGTGCCCGTCTGATCCATAATCCAGATCTGACCGTTAAAGCTGCGGGAGATGAGCCGCATGGAGATCCGCAGCTCCCGGCTGTAAAAGCTGCCGTCCTGGTAGCTTTTGGCCACCTGCATCAGATCCGCCGAACGGTCCACCAGCAGCTGCTTCTTATCCTTGTAGAACAGCTCGGAAAAATAATTGCTCCAAAACACAGCCAACGCCAGAAAAAACAGAATGCATGTGGCCAGGAAGGAAAAAAACAGCTTCAGATACAGACTCTGCCTGAGCTTCCGGATCATGTCCGTTCCACCTCAAAGGAATACCCGATTCCCCATAAGGTCTGGATGGTCCAGGCCGGGCAAACCCCCAGCTTCTTCCGGATATTCTTCACATGGGCATCCACCGTGCGGGTCCCGCCGGCAAAATCGAACTTCCACACCTGCTCCAGCAGCTCCTCCCGGGTGTATACCCGCCCAGGCGAGGATGCAATAAAATACAACAGCTCAATCTCTTTGGGTGTCAGCTCTACCCGCTCCCCGTCCACGGCCACCTTGTATTGCTCCAGATCCACCAGCAGCCCCGGATATTCCAAAATACGACGCTCTGTCTGTTTGGCATCCTTGCGTGTACTGGTATTTTTGGCCCGTTTCAAGATTGCCTTCATCCGCGCCACCAGCTCATTGGGATCAAACGGCTTCACCATATAATCATCTGCACCCAGGTTGAACCCGCGCAGCTTGTCGATGGATTCTCCTTTGGCAGTCAGCATAATAATAGGAAGCTCATTGAGCGGCTCCGGCAAAGCCCGGATCCCGCGGCAAAGATCAAACCCGCTGATATCCGGCAGCATCACATCCAGCACCGCCAGATCGGGACGCTCTTCCTCCACCGTTTTGACCACATCCTTGCCGGAGTTCAGAACAATAGGGATATACCCTACATGCTCCGTATACAGCCGGATAACCTCCACAATATTCGGCTCATCATCCACGATGAGGACCTTGGTACCCGCTGCACCGTTCATATGCCATCCCTCTCTGTTACGTCCTGCTGCCTGCGCAGAGCAAGCTGCCTGGCCCGCTCCGCCACCACATCCGTCCGGTCCCTCAGAAGGTGCCGGTGCACCAGCATATCCTCGTTCAAGGGACTCCTTCTGCCCCACTCGCAGCCCCAGGCCTTGCACAGATCCATCGCTTCCCGGAGAAGTCCGCCGTCAAGAAAAGGCAGCGCCATATCCTCGAAGATCCTGGTTTCCGCCCCAACCCCGTAATCCTGTGTCAATGCGTCATACCGGGTCCTCAGCATCCCCAACAGCTTCACCGGATCAAGTCCCGCCCGCTCCGGGCTGACATTGGTCAAGTGGATCACCGCCTGCTCCAGCATCTTCCGGGCACCCGGCAGATTGCCGCGTCGCTCATGGTACAAGGACACCGCCACCTGGATAAGACCATGCCAAACCTCCTTCAGCAGCGGGTCCTGCTCTTCTTTCCAATGCTCCTCCAACAGCTCATGGCATTCAAAATAGTCTCTGGTTCCATGAAAATGGGCCAAATATGTCACATATGCGTCAGCAAAACCAATACTTTCCATCCAGTCACCGTCCTATCTGTAAACCAATATCACTTATTTTAGCAAATGTGCATGAATAGTGAAACCGCATCGCATTCTATCCGTATGAGTAAATGAAAAAAGTGCTAAATATCACACTAACCAATGAAGGAGAAATCGCAGCAATATGAAAAAAGTCATCAAGCTTGTCCTATGCTTATCCTTGGTATTCGGTGTTACGGCTACCGTATTACCGGTCCAAACGGAAGCCGCTTCTTATGCCAAAGCCTATAGATCGCCCAAGGGCAGCTACAAGGCGCCCGCTCCCAAATCCAATTCGGGCGTGAATAAAACCACCCCCGACTCCAACACCAAGGCGCCCGGAACCGCTGCATCCACTACACCCAAACGCAGCTTTTTCGGCGGCGGATTTGCCAGAGGCCTGTTCCTGGGCGGCCTTGCTGGTCTGATGTTTGGCGGTTTGTTCGGCAATATGGGCTTTTTGGGCCAGATGCTGGGTCTCTTCGTTAACGTCTTCGCCATCATTGCCGTTATCATGGCCGTCCGCAGTCTCATCAGCTACTTCCGGAAAAGACGCTACAGCGGCCGGAGGTACTAATCCATGGTTTTGAATGAGCAGGAGATAATGAATGCCATCTGCCTGAATACGGCCTTGCGCAAGCAAATCCGGCCGGAGGCCGTGGACGTGCAGCTGATGTATGATGACGATCTGGGATATTCCGCGGAAGTCACCACTATGGGCCGGAGCCAGTACATCATCGAAGCCACCATTTTGGAGGCAATTGAGCAGTATCTGTACAAGGAGCATGGGCTTCAGGTGTTTCGCAGCCAGATCAGCCTGTATATTGAGGATGAAATGATCGCCAGAGTCGCGGTATAAACGTTTCCACTACAGCCAAAGCCCTTCATGTCACAGAAGACATGAGGGGCTTTTTTTGATGACAAAAAATTTCCATATTTTCCTGCGCAACAAATCTATCATTCTGCCGTTTAATAGAGTAGAAACTGGTAGAAAGAGGAGTGACGCATGAGGAATTGGATGTATAAAGGATTAGCTGTTTCATTAGCCTGCGCCATTGCCGTTCCCTTCCTGGCCCCCACCCAAGGACTTGCGGCGGCGGACAAAACTACCAAGTACCGGGTTTATCAGTTCGACCAGCCCGTTAAGGAATTCCAGGATTACAACCAAGCTGTCGGGTATGCCCAATACTTCTATGCCAGCCGTGTGGAGGAAATCAGCACCGGCGCATGGAAATGGGACAACTACCCCCGTTACCAGGTGTATCAATTGGATTATGCGCTTCCCGACGGCGCCTTCCGCACCTTGGAGGAAGCCGTGGCCGAAGCTGCCAAATGGGGAGTCTCCAGCGTCCGCGATCTCCAGGGCAGCGGATGGGTATGGAACAACTACCCCCGCTACCGGGTATATCAAGGGGATGCCACTCTTGACGGCTGGTCCTTTACTACCCTCAATGCAGCCATCGCCGAAGCCCGGAAATGGGGCGGCGCGCATATCATCGACTTGTCGGATAACCACTGGGTCTGGGATAACCTGAGCAGCAAGGAAAAAGCGGAGCTCCGCAACGGCCAGTTGGCTTACCAGGTTTACCAGGGTACTTACTCTCAGGACAGCTGGCGTTTCGCCTATCTGGAGGATGCGGTGAACGAGGCCCTGAATTGGGGCGGCTCCCAGATTGTCCGGATCGCGGATAAGAAAACTGTGTTTACCAACTTCAAGGAATACAAGGTGTATCAGAACGAAAACCTCCTGGATGAATTCGTCAGCCTGGATCAAGCTGCCGATTACGCCCGGCTGTGGGGACACTCCACCATCCGCCTTAACGGCAAGATTATCTGGAATAATTATCCTTCCTATACAGTCTACCAGAACAGCAATTTGATCGGCGAATATAATAAGCTCAGCGATGCGTTAAGCTACGCTTCCTATTACTCCAATGCCTCCATCCGCAGCCGGGAAGGGATGAAATTCTGGAATAACTTCCGCGCGCTGCAGATTTGGAGCTGGAATGGCTCCTCCGCCAAAAGCACCATCGACACCCAAACCTCCAACCTGATGGGACTTGATGTGGATTCTCCCAGCTGGTTCACCCTGGAGGATGCCACCGGCAAGCTGAAGGATGCCTCCAGCAAGGAGACCGTGGATCTTCTTCGCAGCCGGGGTTACCAGGTGCATCCGTTGGTCAGCAACCAATTCGACAGCGCTCTAACCACCCAGTTCCTGGCGGATAAGGATGCCCAGGCCCGCTTTATCTCAGCGTTGGTGGCCAAAAGCGCCCAGCTCCGTGTGGACGGGATCAACGTGGATTTTGAAAGCTTGAACGGCAAGGACCGGGCTGCATTCACCACATTCATTACCAATCTGACCGCCGCCGCCCATCAACAAGGGCTCAAAATCTCTGTAGATCTTCCCCGCGGCAGCGTTAAGTGGAACCATCTCACCGCCTTCGACCATGAAAAGCTGGGCAGTATCGTGGACTATGTGATTACGATGACCTATGACCAGCATTATTCCGGCAGCACTGTACCCGGTTCTGTTGCAGGTCTGCAGTGGGTGGAGGAAGGCATTGAAGAGTTCCTGTCCTATGGCATTCCACGAGACAAGCTGATCCTGGGCATCCCCTTCTATGTACGGGAATGGACACTGGATGCCAACGGCGGATTATTAGGAAATAAAGCACTGTACTCCCGGGATCTCAAGGCCTTGATGGCTTCCAGGCCGACTGTCTCCACTTGGGACAAAACCTTTAACCAATACAAGGTGGAATATTACGGCGATGACGGCAACAAGCGGGTCTTCTGGCTGGAAAATCAGGAATCGGTCAAAGCACGGCTTGAGCTCGCCAAAAAGTACGACCTGGTCGGTGTAGCCGCCTGGCGGCTGGGCCAGGAGGATCCCGCCTTCTGGGAAACCATTCTCCAGAATAAATAAACGTGAGCAGCCCATCAGCGGACGAAGCACGGACCTCAGAATGCAGGCGTGATTCCCGGGATGGGCTGTGTTTTCTGTTAGTGGGAAAGGAGGAAATGAACAACCTCATGGTCTTCAACATTGCGGCTGTTTTCTGCATGACCTTGTTTTATCTAGCTTACTTCTATAAGCAGTTTCGGCTGGCCCAACAAGGCATCCGCACCAACCGGCTGGCCCGGGGACCGAAACCGACTAGAACCAAACGGGTGGAAACCGCCCTGGTGGCAGCCACTTACATCATGGCGGTGATCCAATACGCCAGCGCCGGGCTATCGGGATATTTGGGCGGGTTTTCCCTGCCAAAGGACGTACGGTCCACCGGTGTTTTCCTGATGGTCATCGGTGTGGCTTTTTTTATTGCTGCCTTAATCACCATGCGGGATAACTGGCGGGCAGGTGTGGAGGAGAACCAGCAAACGGCCATGGTGGTGCAGGGTGTGTACCGGATCAGCAGGAATCCTGCCTTTGTCGGCTTCGACCTGCTTTACTTGGGCAGTGCTCTGGCGATGCCGAACATCGTCATTTGCCTGGCCGCCATATGCTGCATCCTCATTCTTCACCAACAGATTCTGGAGGAGGAAAAGCTCCTGCCCAGCCTGTTCGGCCCGGCTTACCTGGATTACAAAAAGCATACTCCCCGTTACATATTGTTTCTATAGGCTGGTGGCAATCCTATACATACATGTGGCACCTCACTGTGCTAACCGATAGAATGCGAGAGTGTGGAGCTTCGCCTTGGCACGTAACGGACCGACGATTAAGCCAGCGCCGCTATTCCCCCCCAAACGCAAGTTTGAGAATCTTGCGGACACAGCATCACTTATTTGGCCACAATCGCACAAAAACCGGCTGCTTTCCCTCCCATAACGGATCCTCTGTCCGTCTGGATGGCAAAACGCCGGTTTTTCGTTGAATAGCGGAAGCTGTGTCCTTTGGGAAAAATGGGCGTTACATCAGCTGCTTCGGGTCCGTTACCGGCGCCTGACAGGCGAAATTCTCGCAGATATAAACGGCGGCTTTGCCTGCAACAGGAAGCTTTCCGACAGTCAGGGGCAGGAGAGCTTCCGCTTCTTCCTCCGCGCCTGCCGGGTGAAGCATCAAGGCCGTATCCGGCCGGTAACGCTGCCGCAAGGTGGAAGCCAGCGCCTCTGTATCCGCGGCGTCAACTTCCCCGGCAATAACCGCCTCCCGGCCGGGATACAGATGCAGATCGGCAGCCAACAGATACATGGCAAATCCGGGCGGGTACCCCATTACCGTGCCGGCGAAGGCTTTCAGTTGAGCTTCCGTCCGTTGGGCCAGCTCATCCGATCCAGTCAGCCTAGCCATTCGCACCAGATTATGGGCTGCTACGGAGTTGCCAGATGGCATCGCACCGTCGTACAGCTCCTTGGGCCGGGTAATCAGTTTTTCCCCGTCAGAGCCATTGAAAAACAGGCCGCCTTCCTCCTCATCCCAAAACACCCGCAGCATCTCCTCATTCAATGCCAGAGCATTCTTCAGATGCTCCAGCTTAAAGGTCGCTTCATACAGCTCGATCAGGCCGCACACCAAAAAGGCATAATCGTCCAAATACCCCAGATAAGCCGCTTCCCCATCCCGGTAACGGGCCAGCAGTCGTCCATCCTCCCTGCGAAGTTTGGCCATCAGGAACGCTGCCGCTCGCTCCGCCGCCACCGCATATTCCTTGCGGCTGAGTGCCTTAGCTCCCTTAGATAAAGCCATGATCATCAACCCGTTCCAGGCTGTCAGAATCTTGTCGTCCTTATGGGGGTGAATCCGCTTTTCCCGGTGCGCGAACAGCTTCCGGCGGCATTCCTCCATTCGCTTCTTCAGCTGAAGAGGGTCCATCCCCCGCTCCTCAGCCGCATGCTCCAGGCTGACCGCGCCGATCAGATTAGGGATGCTGTGCCCTGCGAAATTGCCCACGGCAGTGACATCATAGATACTGCAATACAGTTCCGCGTCCTCATCTCCCAGCACCTTCGTCATTTCCCGGGGGGACCACACATAGAACAGACCCTCCTCCCCTTCCGAATCCGCATCCTCCGCGGAATAGAAACCACCCTCCGGGGAGGTCATATCCCGCAGCACATAGGTGAAGATTTCCTCCACAACCCGTGCATACAGCGTCTTGCCCGTAATCTGGTAGGCTTCCGTGAAGGTCATGGCCAACAGGGCATTGTCGTACAGCATCTTCTCAAAATGCGGCACCAGCCACTTCTCGTCCGTGGAATACCGCGCGAAACCAAAGCCCACATGATCGTACATACCGCCGCGGTGCATGGCCTGCAGCGTATGCTCTACCATTTCCAGCGCATAGGCTTCCCCCGTACGGAAATGATATCTCAGCAGAAAAGACAAATTGTGGGAGGAGGGAAACTTGGGCGCCCGTCCAAATCCTCCGTAACGCGCTTCGAAGTTCTTGTTGTACAGCTCATACGCTTGATGAAGCAGGCCCGCCCGGACTTCGCCACTGGAATGCTCACCCAGCTGCTTGCGGGTTTCATCCGCCACCTGCCTGCCGATGGCCGCCATGCCTTCCGGGTCCGCAGCCCACTTTTCCGCCACCTGGGCAAGCAGCTCCATCAGGCCTACCCGTCCGAATTTCCGGCGTTTGGGATAATACGTTCCCGCCAAAAAAGGCGTCCGGTCCGGCGCCAGCAGCACCGTCAACGGCCACCCGCCCTGCCCGGTCATCGCCTGGCACACCGACATGTACACATGATCCACATCGGGCCGCTCCTCCCTATCCACCTTCACCGCAACAAAATGCGCATTCAGCAGCGCAGCAACCTCTTCATCCTCAAAGGACTCCCGCTCCATTACGTGGCACCAATGACAGGTACTATAGCCGACAGAAAGAAATATGGGCTTATTCTCCCGCTCCACCTTTTCGAAGGCCTCCTCCGACCAAGGAAACCAATCTACCGGATTATGAGCATGCTGCAGCAAATACGGCGACTTTTCCTTGGCTAAACGATTCGGTTCGCGTTGAGTGGTCATGGGCATCACCTCCTTTTTCGAACATTCTTTTGCTCAAGGATATTTTACCCAAAAAAGGGAGCCTCCATGAACCCGTACTTCCAAACCTCTACTCGCCAATACCACTCTGCTTCAAATGCTCCATCCCCCACACATTCATTGCCTCCAGGATAGGCTTTAACGATTGCCCCAGCACGGTAAGATCATATTCCACCCTTGGCGGCACCTCCGGATAAACAGTCCGCTGGATAATCCCATCCTTCTCCAGCTGGCGGAGCTGTTGGGTCAGCATTTTTTGGCTTATTCCATCAATCCCTTTGCTCAATTCATTGAACCTTTGGGTACCCTGGTTAAACAAATTCCTCAGAATCAGCACCTTCCACTTATGTCCGATCAAATTCACGGTATGCTCGATAGGGCAATTTTTATCACATGGCATGTTGTCGGCTCCTCACTATCATGAAGTCCATTACTTACTTTTTGGTCAGTATAGCACGAAATAGTGCCTTCTTGCGAAAAGATAGCATTGGCCTTATCGTAGAGTCCAACAGACGGGAGGTGTACCGCTTGGTAACATGCAATATTGAAGGCTTACTGGAAGCTGCTGCTACGAAAAGCTCCCGCAAAGCCATTTTTAAGGAGGGGCTGCTGGATACAGGACTGCTGCTTTATCCGCCGGGGCAATCCACGCCGGATCATAAACATGCGGATATAGACGAGGTTTTTTATGTGGTTTCCGGTGAAGGGACCGTGAGGATTAATAACGTAGAGCTCCTACTGAAGGAAAAGGATGTGCTGTATTCGCCCCACGGCGAGATGCATGGCTTCTATAATACCAGCCCCCACAACTGGGTAGTGCTTCAAGTTAAAGTGAAAGTCAATTAGAAGGAGGAAAAGATAATGTTTACACGCATTGATCATGTCGCTTTTTCGGTGAAGGACCGGGCTAGATCCATCGCCTTTTATGAGGAGCATTTCGGCTTCAATAAATACTTCGAGCATGATGTGCCCGGAATGCCGGACATTGAAAAAGTGGTTTACCTGCAATTGGGGGATACCGTGCTGGAGCTGGAGCATTGGACATCCGATAAAGAAAACAAAGGCTACCATTTCTGCCTGATCAGCGACAATTTCGACGAGGATTATGCCAGGCTGGTAGCGGCCGGGGTACCTGTGGTGAAGGAGCCGCACATCCCAAGCCCCCGTGTCCCGCAGGAGGCAGGCTGGAAACGGGTCGTGTTCCAAGGACCGGATGGCGAACAGATTGAGTTCCGGGGATAAAGCAAAAACGTCTTAGGGGGATAGCCGATCAGTTGCAGCAAGCCGGCTCGGCTTTTAAGATTGACCGCACCACTTCTGCTGATCGGTTATCCCTCCTACATATGGGCTTTATTTCTTGCGGTTTGCGGCGCTCAGAACCGATGCGAAGCTGTGGGCAAGATCCCCCTTGGCGGCTTGCGCCTTTTTCTCCAACTTCTCCATGCTCCCCCAGATCAGTTCAGCGACATGCCGGGCTTCATAGGGAACCTGAATCTTCATAATTGCGGCTAAAGCCTCCAGATTGGCCGGTTCTTCGAAGACAGGGCCAAACTTGGTAAACTTGCCATCCTGGCAGCGCAGCAAACAGGCCACAATTGTGGGCAGTGTAGTTTCGTCAACGCCGTAGCGGGTTATCAAAGCGGAGGTAAACGCAATCTGTACAGACTGATGCTCATCGTCTACCACCTGCATATAGTCTTCCACAAGCGGAAAGAACGCCGGATTTTTCAGAGCGAGACCAAACACGGCATAGGTGCCGGGCATGCAGTTTTTCTCCCCGTCCGTATCCTCATACCACTCAAACTCCACCATAGCCAAGCGTGCGTAAGCCGCAAGCTTGGGAAGCAATTCTTCGTATTGCAGGGCATTGGCAAAAAAACGGTGGGTTTGCGACTTTGCCAGCCCGGGGACATCCAGGAACTGCTTATCCGACGATTTCAGCTTGATCTGATAGCTGCGGAAGAACCCCCGCGAGAGCAGGGCGCAGATAAAGTCCAGCCCTTTTCCATAACTGTCTGCGTGCTCCTCCTTGATGCGAATGGTAATGGTGGAGAACACATCATGGGCCTGACATTCAATCTGCGGATCCTTATATTGAATTACCTCTTCAGGAAGGGTACCGCTGCCCTCCTTCATCACCTGCGCCGCCTTCGTATACCCCAATTCCTGCAAACGCTCCAGAATATCCAGACCGTTCTGGCGGCTGTAGTTCGGTTCGTACTTGATGATCAGAATGGCGGTTTGCAATGCCAGCTCCAACTGCTTGAGATCAATGGAGGCTAAGTCAAGCCCCGCTTTTCGGGTATATTCCACCCGTCCCCACTGGGGTTTGTTCCGGTGGAAGTAAGCAGGCAGGAACTCCTCCTCCGTCCAATGCTGGAAGGCGCGGATAAAATTCCCCTGGTGCTCCTTTAGCTTTTGGGGAATTGCTTTGTTGATTTCCATAACCCGTTCGTAGATGCGCATCACAAACGCCGTGTCCAAGTTCGGAAACAGCAGCGGATCAACCAGGTGATTGGACAAGAAGAAACTCTCCAGGGGGTCTGTGGGATAAGGCGCATTCTTCAGCTTGTTTGCAATATAGGTATGAATCCGCTGCAGCAGCATCTCCCGCTTCTGCTCATTCACTTCATGCAAAATCACGAGAGTCTCCGAGGGCTGCACTTCAATGCTTACCTGAACCCGGTAATCGAGGAGCACACTGTTTTCGTAGGCTTGCAGCTTCTGTCTGATCCCCTGTTCAAGCAAAGGAATCAGTATGTTCTTCATCTGCTCCTGGTTTAGGGGAGGGTCCAGTGGGCGAATCCGGCCTTCATGCTCAGCCGATCCAAAGTCGCTAATCCAGGTGAACAATTCCAGTGTGTCTTGGGTATAGCGCATATGCAGCAGGTTGTGAATACCGATCTGAAGCGAGGTCCGGTTAACCGTCTTCTTCATCGCCTTTCCTTGCTTTTCCTCATTCTGCTGCAGCCAATTTCCCACCACATCCACAATCTCTTCCGCCACTGCATGAATCGGGCTCATCTTCGTCATTTTTGTCACCTCGTTAACGATTCAACGTCGTATGTATGATCCAAAAGAAGAGCAATCGTGAAAGACTCTTCTATTTCAGCTTTCGACTTCTTCCTTATTATACAAAATTTTGTCCAGTTCATCTCGGATCTTGAGGTATACGTTAGAACCTTCCACAACATCACCCCCCCGCTATCTAAATGAAAGTCTAGCAACAAAAAACTCCTATATCTTGTACGTTCATCTATGATAAAGTGGAATAACGGCAGGTTTTGTCATATTATGGGCCGCTTGCCTTGTGAGCGTGCTATCCGGTGAATAGCCGCTTACTCATCTTATGATACATAAATGGAGTGAAGCAGATGAACGTCAGAAAAATGCTGTTGTTGCCATTCATGGTTATTTTCCTTCTTGGAAGCTTGGGCCTTCAAGCCAAAGCAGTCCAAGCCGCGGATTCCCTGGAATACCGGGAGTATGATAATTTAATTAATATCCTAGAAGACGGGGATGGGCAAAACCGCGTTTTCCAGTTTACCACGAAGAACAAACTGACCGCTGTCAATACTACGCTGAGCTTGTATATCAATAACATCAAAGCAGATCCCAAGGACTACACAGTGGATTATGACAGTTATACCATCACCCTGAATAAAGCCCCTTACAGCGGTTCCGAGCTTCATATCCAATATGGTATTATCCCCGGTTTTGAGTGGGGAGAAGGAATCTCGGGCACACCTAACGTCGGTATTGCCCTGCCCAAGGGAGATGGTTCCACACGGACTTTTTCGGTACCGCTATATTACACGCTGAGCTCTACCAAAAACGTCAGTTTATACATAAACGGAACGAAGGTAACCTCCTCCAACTTTACCTTTAATGCCAAAACCAACACAATAACGTTATCCGAAAAACAGCAGGTACCGTATTCCGGCTCCACCATCTATTTTTATATCCCAGCAGCTTCTATAACGGGTCCACTTTCTCCTACTGGGGCAGAAGCGGAAAATCCTCCGGTCACAAGTCCGGTGCCAACCGCAACACCTAAAAGTTCACCGTCGGCCAGTCCGGTACCAAGTGCAACACCCAAGAGCTCTCCAACTGCCAGTCCAAAACCAAGTGTTACGCCCAAGAGCTCTCCGTCTGCCAGCCCTTCTCCGGGAGCGGCTACTCCCGCGGCTACACCTTCACCAAGCACTGGTAAAGAGACTTCCGGCAAACCCAAGGAGCCGCTGGCCCATGTTCCGACAGGTGAAAGCTATCCGGGCAGTATTACGGCCATGTCGGGAAACATCTTCACTGTGACACTGCCTGCAGCTGCTGGCGGTTCCGGCTTCACCTCGTATTTGATGGTGAAGAATGCCAGCGGCCAGGTGGTCAGACAGATTAAGCTTGAGCCCGGAAGCACGTCCATTTATTCCCTGGCAAACCTGGGGCTTCCCACAGGCGGCTATTATTCTTATCTAAAGACGGTTAATCAGTCAGGAGGACTGTCCGCATCCATTCCCCAATTTATGACCGTAAATCATGAGCCAAACAACATCCAGGTCTACATCGGGGGCGAAAAACAAAGCTATGAGCAGCCGCCTGTTAACTCCAACGGCAATGTGCTGGTTCCGCTGCGGGCCATCTTCGAATCCTTAGGCGCCACCGTTGAGTGGGACAGCTCCACTCAAACTGTAACGGCAACAAAAGAAGGCCGGACTGTTGTCCTGACCATAGGCTCCAAAACGGCCTACATCAATGGTGTTCCTGTAACCCTAAGCGCAGAACCACAATTGGTTAACGGCTATACGATGGTCCCGGTTCGTTTCGTCAGTGAAGCCTTCGGCGGCGAAGTAGAGTGGAATGGGGAAGCAAGCTCGGTTGTGGTTTTTCAAAACAAGCCCTCTGTTCCCACATCGGCTGAAAGTGAGCAGCCCGCTGCGGCACCGCCAGAACCAACCGAATCCGGGCCTTCCAGCAGCTCTCCTATTCTAAGCAATATCTCGAAGGGCATCTCTGCTCCCTCCGATATTGTGTTTGTCATCGACGTGACAGGCAGCATGGGTGAAGTCATCGACTACATCAAAGAATCCGTCAAAAGCTTCGTCGATTCCGTTCCCGCCGGTTCGAACTTTGCAGTTATGGCCTACCGAGACTTTAACTACTACGACGATTATTATAACGATGTGGAATCCTTTGATTTTACCCAGGATAAAGATAAGCTAAAGGGGTATTTGGACACATTGGTGGCTTATGGCGGAGGGGATGACGATGAATCCGGCTTGGAAGCCATTCATATGGGGGCTTACATACTCGAAGAGCTCGGCAGCTCGAATGCCAAGCGGATCATTTTCGTGACCGATGCCGCTGTCCATGATACCTACCTGCTGTCCCAGTTTACTGTTCAAGAAACCGTGGATATGCTCAAAGCAGACAAGATTACATTCGATGCCATCGCTCCCACAAGCGGCCATGCGTACAACCAGATTATCCAGTTGGTGAACAGCAATCCTGGCGGCATGCTCTACGATATTGAGGATGCTTCGGTGCTGTCGCTACACGAGTGAAATATAGGTTGTACTAAAAAAAGCGAGCCCTCCTTTACTCATTAAGGCAGGCTCGCTTTTCATTTTTATTATACTTGATGCGGAATCTCCCCTTTCTTTGTAAGAACCTCAATCATAACTAAAGCCCCAACTTTGAAGCCCTCTACGAAGGATGCCGAGTTGAGCATGGCATGAGAAGTTCCATACAGGTCCAGTACCTCTTCCAGCAATTTAAAATCACTCTCGGAGAATTTTATTTTACATACCTCTAAAGTATTGGAGATTGCTCTATTATTTTGGCGGTATTCTGGATCAGTGGGCATGATCGTTTCATCAGGATGCAATTTGCCTTCATACAAGTCAGATAAGATACTCTTCATTTTCATCCTCCAAAAGTCAGTATTAAAATTAATTCCGTGATGTCGTCATTGCTTAATCCCAAGTATACCTTATCCACTAATCGCATATTAACATTTATGCAGTATTCGTATAAAGGTACCGACAAGCTGACGTTCCAGTTGCTGTGTAAAAGGGCTGCTCTTAATTATATTCTTGTTCAAGTAGAATAAGGGTATTATAGCGAAACTATCACTAAACCACGATTTCCAACCAATACCAAAAAACCGCCCTTTCGAAGAACCGGAGAGACATCTCCTCTTCATCAAGGACGGTTTTCTTTATGCAGGCATCAGCTTTATAAACTCTCCCCCGCACCTCTCCCCTTCGCTAACGCCGCCAGGAGTTGGGTGCTGCCCAGCAGTGCTATGCTGCAGATCAGCAGAACGTAGGGCATCCACGAGAAGGATCCTCGGGCGAAAAGCTGCCCGAACAATGGCGGCATCAGGGTGGTGCCGGTGTAGGCGAAGGCCATTTGTAATCCCATGGCGGCTTGAGCTTGTTTTTTGCCGAAGTATACAGGAGTTTGATGCAGCATGGATGGGAAGATCGGCGCCAGTCCCAACCCCACGATAATGAACGCGCCAATGGTTACGACCGTTGGCAAAGGAAGCAGCATCAGCACAATTCCCACAATAATAAGCAGGGATCCGGTCCGGATTAAGCTCTCATTGTTTACCTTCATCGACACAAAACCGCTCAGCATCCGTCCCGCGGTAATCCCCAGGAAGAAGAGAGAAACCCAACCCGCCGCGTTCTCCGGCAGGATATCCTTTACGTTGACCAAATAGCTGGCTCCCCAGAGCATCATGGATGCTTCAATGGAGGTATACAGAAAAAAGGTGAGCAGCGCGAAGACGGTTCCTTTGGCCTGCAGCGGCGCAAGCAAACCTTGCTTTTGGCCTCTGTCCCTTATTCCTCCTTCTGCATGTAGGCGGGATGGGCTTTCGTATCTTTTCCACATGGGAAGGGAAAACAGGAGCAGTACTACCAGCGCAAACTGAATACCGGATATGCTGGAGTATCCGCTTCGCCAGCCATGTCCCCCCTGCGCCAAAGCCGCCATCAGAATAGGCCCCAGCATAGCGCCCACTCCCCAAAAGCAATGCAGCCAGTTCATATGCCTGGCTTCGTAGTGCTCCGCCACAAATTCATTCAAACCCGAATCCACCGCACCTGCACCCAGACCAAGAGGGATCGCCAGGGCCAGCAGCCAATAAAAGGATGGCGACACCGAAAAGCCCAGCAGCGACACCGCCGTCATAGCAACGCTGATTACGGTCACTCTACCAGTGCCGAACCGGCTGATCAGACGGTGGGAGAACAGACTGGATACAATGGTGCTGCCGGAAATCAGCATGGAAACGGAGCCTGCATAGCCTACCGGAACGCCAAATTCTTCATTCATTAAAGGCCAGGAAGAACCTAACAGTGAATCCGGAAGCCCCAAGCTGATAAACGCCAAATAGATTAAAGCCAGAAAAATCATATCATCGCCTGCTTTACGTTGAAGTTGTTCTTGCAGTAGGCCGAAATAGCCAACTCCATAAGTCCGCCAATAATATCTGCGTTAAGATCAGCGGTGTAGTTCAGAGAGGGAAAGATGTACCGCACAGCCAAAACCGGAATGCTTCGGTGGATGCTCTCCACCACGGCAGGGGAGAAAAATTCCCCATACAGCACCACCTGATCCGGATTCAAAATCCCGCAGAGCATGCCAATCAGCCGCGTTATGGCGCTGCCCACCTCCTCCGGATTCCCGTAATCCACCGCCAGCCAGTCGATCCCCAAATCAAGAAGAGCAACCTCTCCCGCGAATCCCCGGGCCCCTTTCAGAATGGAGCCGTTAATCATAATGCCTGCTCCGGGCGGGAAGGTTTGCGGGAAGTAGATACCGACTGTAACCGAGGATGGCTCTGCTGCTCTGCAATGCCCCATTACTGCTGCGTTTACGTCATTTTCCAGAATGACAGGCAGCCCATATTTCTCTTGAAAATGCTCTTGAAACGGGACTCCCACCAGCTCTTCATAGTCATTAAGAAGAATTCTGCCGCTATGCTCCACACCGGGCAGGGCAACTGACAACAAACGGATGGTGGGATACTGCTGCATAGACGCCTCCACCATTTCTTCCAAACTTGCCAGTCGGATGGTGTCGAAGCTCTGCCGTATTTCCCATACCACCTCACCGTACAAATTGCCCACACAAGCCTGGATGGTGTGCTCCCCATGCTGAACCCGTGCTGAAACAGCAAGAATATGGGCAAATTCCGCATGAAAGGTATAGGTCTGGGACGGTCTGCCACCGGCGGAAGCCACCTGCTCCCCCAGCAGAACCTCCCCGGTTTCCACCAGAGCATTCAATATATTGCCTACTGTGGCAAAGCTAAGGCCTGTCATCTGGGCCAAAGCCTTAGTTGTGGAGGTTTTACAGGAACGAAGCGCCCACAGGACGGTGTGAATGTTGCTTTGCTTCAAATTCAATGCGTTTACACCCATTTGATTAACGCCTGCCTCACATGTGTGAATTTCGTTATTCTCTGACTTATTATAAACCTTATAATAAGTTATACAATATCTTTTCGTAAAAAAACCCTGATGGCAATTCAACGGCTAGGGCCATTGACGCCTCAGGGTAATGTTGTTATGCAAAAGCCGGTTTAGAATACCTTCGTCGTCCAGGACTCGCAGTTCCATGAGTCGGTGGCCACGTCTCGGTAGAAATCCGGTTCATGGGAAATCAGCAGGATGCTGCCTTTGTAGGCCTTCAATGCCCGCTTCAGCTCATCCTTGGCGTCCACGTCCAAGTGGTTCGTCGGTTCGTCCAGCACTAACAGATTCGTTTCCCGGTTAATCAGCTTGCAGAGCCGGACCTTGGCCTTTTCGCCGCCGCTCAGCACCGCTATCTTGCTCTCGATATGTTTGGTGGTTAACCCGCATTTAGCCAGGGCCGCCCGGACCTCGAATTGGGAGTATGACGGGAACTCCTGCCAAACCTCTTCAATGCAGGTGTTGTAGTTGGCATCCTTCATCTCCTGCTCGAAATATCCGATCTGCAGCAGGTCACCCAGCTCGACGGAGCCGGAAATAGCCTGGATTTGTCCCAAAATACTGCGCAGCAGCGTGGTTTTTCCGATGCCGTTGGCGCCGTAGAGGGCGATTTTCTGCCCCCGCTCCATACGGAGGTTCAGGGGACGGGACAAGGGGGAATCGTAGCCGATGACCAGATCCTTCGCTTCAAACACCAGCTTGGCTGAGGTACGGGCATCCTTGAAGTGGAACTGGGGCTTCGGTTTTTCCTTGGCCAGCTCGATAACCTCCATCTTGTCCAGCTTCTTCTGCCGCGACATGGCCATATTCCGGGTCGCCACACTGGCTTTGTTCCGGGCCACAAAGTCCTTCAGGTCAGCAATTTCCTGCTGCTGGCGCTTATACGCGGATTCCAGCTGCTGCTTCTTGGCCTCGTAGACCTGCTGGAAGTATTCGTAATCCCCCACATACCGGGTTAGCGCCTGATTTTCCATATGGTAAATCAGATTGATGACGCTGTTTAGGAAGGGAATGTCATGGGAGATCAGGATAAACGCATTTTCATACCCCTGCAAATACCGCTTTAGCCACTCGATATGCTGTTCGTCCAGATAGTTGGTGGGCTCGTCCAGCATCAGGATGTCCGGCTTCTCCAGGAGCAGCTTGGTCAGAAGCACCTTGGTGCGCTGGCCGCCGGAGAGATCGTTGACGTCCTTGTCCAGGCCAATGTCCGTCAATCCCAGGCCGCGGGCAGTTTCATCGATTTTGGCATCGATCATATAGAAATCCTGAGTGGTCAGGATATCCTGGATGGTGCCCACATCCTCCAGCAGCTGCTCCAGCTCCTCGGGGGACACCTCGCCCATACGGCCGTACATATCATTCATTTCCTGTTCCATGTCGAACAGATATTGGAAAGCGCCGCGCAGTACGTCCCGGATGCTCTGGCCTTTAGTCAGGACAGCATGCTGGTCCAGATAACCTACCCGGGTCCGTTTGGCCCATTCGACCTTGCCGTCGTCCGGCTGAAGCTTGCCTGTCACAATGTTCATAAAGGTGGATTTGCCTTCACCGTTGGCGCCGATCAGGCCAATATGCTCACCTTTCAAAAGACGGAAGGACACATCCTTGAAAATTGCGCGGTCCCCAAAACCGTGACTTAAACCTTCTACATTCAATATACTCATGGGATGTAAGCACCTTTTCCTTTTTTACGGTTTCATGTACTTGTCATATTATAAAGGGTTCTGGGCCACAACTCCACCCGAATTTTGAAAAAAACGTGAAAATCCAAAGAAAGCAGCTCCCGAGGCACGAAGCTGCCTTTGTTGTTCTTTTTGAAAAACCAAAAAAAGAGGGCAAAAAGTCTCACCGGAAACGCTAATCCGTCAAAAACCATTCCAATGCGTGGACAAACTCCTGGGGCAGCTCCTGTACCTGCAGAAACTTCTTCATGCCTTCCTCAATGTTTGTCTGATTTTTTCCGCATGCCTCTACCAAGCGGGCCAGCTCCACATAGCGGTCGATATCCTGGCGGAACTCTGCTTTACCCACGGGGGCGGAATGCGATTCTACATATATATGGGCGTCAAAATGGAAAGCCTCATTAGTCAGCCTCAAAAACTCGCCGCTGGTATACTTCCGCGGGCCTCCGTAAACAGAAGGCCCCAGGGCATCCCCCAGAAATAAGGTTTTATCCTCCTGGACAAAAAGATAGCAGGAATCCCCCGCATGATCTCCGCCTACATGATGGATCTCACAGCTCACTCCACCCAGGTCCAGCTCCAGCTTCTTTTCAAAAAGGATATCCGGCTCCCGAATCTCAATGTTGCGGTCAGCCCCATATTCCAGGCGGATGTGCCCCGCACTGCTATCATTGATAATTTGCTGCCTGACCAGATCGTTCAGGGTCTTATCCGACCAGTCCAACCCCTTCAGCAGGCGTAAGCGTTCAGCGGTTTCCCTCACCCCGATGGAGGGCACGTTCCACGCGGACAAGCCAAAACTGTGATCCCAATGCCAATGGGTCAACATCATAATATCCGGGAGGCGTAAGCTCCGGTTCATCAGTTCCTCCCTTAATTGGGCGGCGTGGGACGGTGAAGCCCCGGCATCCATCAGCAAAGTCCGCCTTTCCCCAACAATGGCGGCAAGCAAAGGCCGGTCTGTCTCATGCTCCGCATGCATGATCCAAATGTGCTGGCTAATCTGTTCAAATTGGGTCATGAAGATGGTCCTTTCCTTGTAATTCCTTTATATTAAGCTTCGTGGCATTCCATACCTGAAATTCTTTGCGGTAAATAAAGAGCCATCGGATAATCTCCGAGACTCCCTTGATAATCTATTTATTGTTTTCCGAAAAATATTTATGCCGGTATTCCAGATCAATAATGCTAAAGGACCTTCGAACCCAGTTATTATTTGCATCCTTTTCTATTTTTACCATTATCACCCCAACCTTACCCTCTTGGTTCCAGAAGTACATAGCATAATTTCCGGGATGATCATCTATAGTGTCAATAAAAAAAACACTGGCGAAGGGTGAAAAGACGGTATAAGGATAGCTTTCAAACTGAAACGGTTGGATTTCTGTAACCATTGTCTGTAGAAACTCTTTGGTTTTGGTGTCATTAACGCCTGACGTTATAGTCCCGTTCCTGGGTCTATTTTCCGGCCGTTCCTTCCACAGCTTCTCCGCATCCTGCTGGGTTATGTATAACTCATGTGTATTCTTTTCCCGGTACTTCAGGATGCCGCCCGTATCCACACCCATCCGGTTCAGATCGATTACCCGGTAATACATGTTCATATCACCATAGAAGGTCATCAGTCCGTATTCCCTGCCCAGATACTTCATGTACATGGGAGTAGGGTTTTTCATTTCAATCTCTTGATAATCTGCGTTGTCTTCCGGCACAGCCGGTTGTCCTTCATATCTTGAATTGACATATGCGGTATAGGAGGAGTTATTCCAATTCACATCAGCCCCTAACAAGCCGCTGATTTCTCTGATCGGCAAATAGCTGGTATCGTTATAAACCAGAATCGGGTTGTCCAGCTTCGCGGTTTTGCCGTCGACTATCAGCTTAAAATCCGGACGGAGAAACGCGTCCACCCGCTCGATTCCGTTGGATGCCGCAGCCCCTGCCGCAAAAGCGCCCGTTAGCAGAAATGCGAGCAAAGCCACCTTTTTCCGCTTGCTGTTCAAATCACGTCCACCTCACTTTTGTTAAACTTCTCCTTATCTTTATCGTCAAAAGCAGGACGAAAATAAAGACAAACCAAAAAGCCTGCCTATTCGGCAAGCCTTCCATCCGTTTTGACGAGAAAACCGGGTATCGGGTTCAATCAGCTTCCTAAGCCACTGCTTAACTCCAAACCCAGAAGCTCGTCAATAATTTGCCGCTGGCCTAAGGGAGACCAGCTTTTTCCGATCCAGTTGGAGGAGGTAAAAAGGCGGCGTTCCTCTCCCGCCCCCTCCGTCAGCTTGGCGAACAAATCAGCTTCGTCCGGTGAACGGTCCGGATCATCGTAAAGGAACATATCCTCCGCTCTGGAGTGCGTCAGTTCCCCCCACCCGTATTCCCGATAGGCCTCATGTAACGGCACACCGCTGCCCGGCGCAAGACCCAGCTCCTGATATAAAAGTGCATTCAAGGGATGCCCGCTCATCCCCTGCACTCTGATCTTCTCCCCGTACAGGCGGAGATAGCTGAAGCTCCGGCCGGCGTTTTCCGCCGCAAGCAGCCTCCTCGCCATTGCAATACGCTGTTCAATCAGCCGTATGCTGGATTTAGCCTCCTCTTCCCGGCCCACGAGTCCGGCCAGTTGGTAATGCACCTTGCGCCAATCCGTGGAAAATTCCAGCATTACGGTAGGAGCGATCTGCTGGAGATCCGAGGTGAACCGTTGGTGGCGGATATCCGCCAAAATTACATCCGGCCTGGCATTGCGGATCGCCTCCAATTGGCGCTGCTGAAACTGGGCTAAGGTTTCCCCCTGTCCGGGTAAGCGGATATGCAAAAGCCCATTCATGGCGGAAACCGGCTCCACCCCTATGGAGCGAAGGCAATCCTCGTAACGCATACAGCAGGCCACCGCAATCCTGAGCTGCTTGCGTTTGATATACATCGCCGGTGAAATGCCTGTTTCCCGTTTGAACACCCGGCTGAAATAAAACTCATTGCCAAAACCCGCGGATTGAGCAGCTCCGCTTACAGTCGCATCCGCCTGATTAAGCAGTAGCTTGGACTGATGGATACGGATGCCGTTCAGATAATCCACCGGCGTAACGCCCATGGCCTTTTTGAAGCTCCGCGAATATGAGGTAGGCGTTAAGCCGGCCAGCTCCGCCAGAGTCTGCAGCCGAATTTTATCCCGGTAATGACGGTGCATATACGCAATGCTTCCATCCAGAATGTCTTCGCCTGCGGTTTTGGCCGCCTCTGCCAGCATCTCCTGCGATATCATCTGAAGAAAAGATGAAAAAAGCTGCTGTACCTGCGGCTTGCCGGTACGTACCGCAGCATCCAGCAAGGCCAGCCGTTCCAGTACGGGAGCAAAATTCGCCAGGCGGATGAGCCCCTGCGGCAAACCGGCAGCAGCCTCAGGTTCCCAACTGCTTGTCCAGTGCCTGCCTTTTCGTCCCAACAACCATGTCCTGAACAGAAGCACGGTGTATTCCATCTTCCCTTCCTTGGGATACAGCTCTGCCCGCATGGAAGGAGCAAGGTGAAACAACTGACCGGTCTTCAACCGCAGCACCCGTCCATCCAAACGTAACAGCCCTTCCCCTGAGGTGATCATCACCAGCATCGGGCAAGGTATCCGTCTTACCAATCCGTCTGACGGCTTCAAGCTCCGCTTGAAAATACTGCTCAGGACAGTGAAGGGCGAGCCGAAGGTTTGCATACAGGCCGTCATGTTCCATCCTCCCGCAATTTATTGAGAATGATTATCACTTAACAGTATAACCGTTCTCGAAGCAGGAGAAAAGGAAAATGAGGAGTGTTTTAGGAATGTACCGTCAAAAGACTGGAGACGGAATTGCGTGCAACCGGCTCCGGCACCACCCGGGGATACCCGATATGGAGAACACCGGCGATTTTTTCTCCGGGGTGTACACCCACAGCCTCACGAAATTTGGGTTCGTAACCGTAGTGATTGGTTTTCCAGACTACACCCACCCCTGCTTCCCAAGCCGCCAGCTGGAAGTTCTGGATCAGACAGCAGACCGCCGCATAATCCTCATCCCAAACCTTTTGACGAGGATCCTCCTTCAAAACCACAATCAAATGGGCTGGAACCTGCTCCAGATATTGCCGTTTGGGCTCCCCGTATTTGGTCCGTTCCTCGGCGGAATAGGTTTCCACCATCGCCTGGGCGAAGGTTTTGCGGGACTCGCCTTGAAAGAGGATAAAGCGCCAGGGCTGGCGGTTCAGATGATTGGGCGCCCATACCGCCACACCAAGCAGCTGCTCTATCAATTCCTGGGATACAGGCTCCTCCTTGAAAACCCGGATACTTCTCCGCTCCTGTATGATATCCGCAACAGGAGTTGCCGTTTTCTTCGCCGCTTGCTCCATTCGATCTCCTCCTCTATGTAAATCACTTATTCCGGTTTCTGTACAGCAAATATATGAAGAAAGGCGCCCCCACCATGGAGGTAAATACGCCAACAGGCACATCCAGCGGCAAAAAGAAGGTTCTCCCCGCCAAATCCGCCACCAGCACCGTCAGGGCACCCAGCAGTACAGAGACAGGCAGGAGTCTGGCAAAATTGGAGCCCACCAAACGCCTTGCCATATGGGGAGCCAGCAGCCCTACAAATCCCACATTGCCTGCCACCGAAACGGCGGATGCGGCAAGACCGACGCTGATCAGTAACAGTACCCGTCTTTTACTCTCCACAGGGCTACCTGCACTAATAGCTGTTTCATCCCCCAGCAGGCTGATAGTAACGTGTCTGGCATAGAGAAATGCCAAGGGCAGCAGTACTGCTACCCACGGCAGGATGGTGGCCACATTGGTCCAATTGGCAGCGTAAACCGAGCCGGTCATCCATACGTAGGCCATGGCCGCATCATTCCGCGGATTAAAGATGATCATCATCGTGGTGCCCGCCGAGGTTAAGGAGGACATGCCGATGCCGATGAGGATCAGCCGTACGGGTGAGGCGCCGTTTTTCCAGGCCAGTACATACAGCAGCACAGAAACCAAGACCCCGCCTGCGAAGGCAAAAACAGGAAGCCATCCGATGCCGCTCAAGCCAATTCCATAGGTCAGGAACATTATAGCCGATACGGACGCGCCTCCCGTTACCCCGATAATATCCGGGGAAGCCATGGGATTGCGCAGCACCCCTTGCAGGATGGCGCCTGAACCGGCCAAAGCAGCACCTGCCAAAAGCCCGGTCAGAATCCGGGGCAGCCGGAGCTTTTGCACTACCATAATATGAGCCTCGGAGCCGGAGCCGAAGAGAGCTGCCAGCACCCTGTCGGGCCGGATGAACATATCTCCCGCTCCAACACTGATTACAGCAGCCACAAATACTAGCACAAAGAGTCCGGCCGTAACCGCCAGTGTACGCCGGTTTTGTGCGGCTCCGGAGGGTGGAAACGGCGCAGGAGCTCGGGAAAGAAGCCGTATCATGAGCGCATCATCCCCTTTCTGGCCGCATGGATGAAGAAAGGCGCGCCGATAAGCGCAGTCATTACCCCCACAGGCACCTCTTCCGGTACCATGATGAACCGGGCCGCCAAATCGGCGGAAACCAACAGCAAAGCACCCAGCAAGGCACAGCAGGGGATAACCCAGCGGTGGTCCACTCCCACCAAGTACCGCGCCAGATGGGGCACCACCACACCGATAAAACCGATCGGACCTGCAATGGACACACTGGCTCCTGCCAGCACCAGCACAACCACCCCCAAGGCCGCCTTCAGCAGCAGGGTGCGCTGCCCCAATCCTTGAGCCGTTTCCTCCCCCATCATCAGCACGTTCAGCTGCGGAGACAGAGCCCATGAGGCTGCCAAAGCCACGGCCAGATAAGGCCAGCATTGGATGAGCATATCCGGCTCACGTCCGGCAATGGTTCCCGTAAGCCAGAACAGTACACTGCCCAGCCCTTGTTTGTTCAGCACCAGAATCCCTTGGGTGAAGGAGGAGAACAAAGCGGAGATGGCCGCTCCCGCCAGCAAAAGCCGCATGGGCGACAAACCGCCCCTGCCCAAGGAGCCCAGAGCAAACACTACTATTGCGGCCAGCGCAGCACCGGCAAAGCCCATGGCCATCAGCACCGGCATGGAGCTGACGGAGAACATAACGGCGGCCAGCACTACAAAGAAGCTCGCCCCCGCATTAATCCCCAGAATCCCCGGCGAAGCCAGAGGGTTCCGCGTCAGGGTTTGCATGATGGCCCCCGCCACGGCCAAGCTGCTTCCTACCACGGCGGCAATCAGGGCCCGGGGAAGGCGAGTGGTGCGGATGATCATTTGCTCCATAAAAGCCTCATTGTAAGAAAACACAGCCGACCACCCCGTATCCAGGCGGTAACGGACCACTCCCAGAAGCAGGCTTCCGGCCATAGCGGCGGCCAGCATAACCACTAATCCCGCCAGTATGGCCCAGCGTTGGATTTCTCTTTTATTGTGAACCGATGTTTCTCCCGGCCAGTCCCGGGCTTTGTTTATCGCTGCATCCGGCATAATCTGTTCCCTTCCGTGTTCTATACAAAATCCCTAACGGACACCAAGATACTTGTAAAGATCATCCAGCAGGCTGTTGGCCGCCAGCACGCCGGCGCTTAGGTTCCATTTCACAACATCCACGGGATAATAATGTCCGCCCTTGACCCCCTTCATAGTCCCCCACAAAGGATGGGTGGTCCATGAGGTATGTGCCTGTTTGTTCCCATCATCCCCTTCCTTGAACCGGGTGATATCGAAGATATAATCTCCGTCCAACTGAGGCATTTGTTCCTTGGAGGTGAGATTGATGACCGTTTTCCCCTCTACCTGCTGCGCTTTGGGCCGGGCCAGCCCCAACTCCTGAAGAATCGTCCCGGCGAAGCCGGTTATGTACATACGGGCGCTGCCGTCACTTTCAAAGCGGATAATGGAGATTTCCGTAGAGCCCAGGCTGCTGCCTACCTTTTGCTTAAACTCGGCTACACGCTTATCCCACTGCTCCAACAGCTTGCCTGACTCCTGGTCCATATACATGGCCTCGGCGCCCAGCTTCAGGTTATTCTTCCAGTCGAACACATTCTCCGTCATGACTGTGGGAGCAATGCCGCTCAGTTGGGGATATATTTTCTCGTGACGGGATTTGGCGCCGATAATCAGATCCGGCTTCAGGGCCACAATCGCTTCGATATTCGGCTGTGTCTCTTCCCCCAGGTTCTTGACACCTTCCATCTTGTCCCTCAAAAACAGATACCACGGCTTTTCCTCCCAGGATTCCACGGACCCTACGGGCTTCACGCCCAAAGCCACTGCGTTATCTGTCATGCCGTTAAATAAAACCACTACCCGCTCCGGTTTTTTCTTCAGCACCGTGGTGCCCATGGCATGTTTGATGCTGCGTTCACTGCCCGTACCGGAGGCTGGTGCCGACGGTGAAGCACCGGCGGTGGCCGGCGAAGCAGCAGGCGATCCTCCGGAGGTTTCCTCTGTCTGGGCACTGCTTCCGCATGCAGCTAACCCCCACACCAGCAGAAGGGGTAATATAAACTTCCAACCTTTCAACATGAACGTAAATCCTCCCTTGCCTGCACTGCCTCTCTGGAGCAGCCGGACTTAATGTTATTGATAATCATTATCAATAACATTACTATAGGGACAAGCGGGAATTTTGTACATATCCGATTTTATCCTTTTCATGCACCGATTTTGTCCTCCCCCTCCTCCCTTCCCCCAAAAAAAGAAACCCGGCATTCACCGGGTTTCCTCGCAGCTCCTTACATATCCGGTACGGCCTCCGCCATCAAACGATTGCCTTCCGCCTTCAGATGAAGGCCGTCGCTGTACAGCTCCCTGAGCTCCCCCGCATAGGCATCCATCTGACCATTAAAATCCACGGTTTCCACCTTAAAGGCCTTGGCAAAGGCCTGAAGCTTCAGCCGGAGCTCCCCAAGCTCCAGATTCACCCGCCAGAAATCGGTTACTCCCGGCCAATACGATTCCGCCATATCCGGGATCACGGGAGGCTCCAAACCAAGCACAGGCACAATCCGGTGGTGCCGGGCATGGTGGACCATAGTAGCCATATTCGAACAGACTGTGTCCGCGGGAACCCGGAGGATCAGATCATTGATTCCTCCGGTAATCAAAACCCGGGCTGGCGCAGCGTCGATCACATCCTGGCGGAAGCGGGACAGCATGCCTGCGGAGGAATCGCCGTTGATTCCCAGATTCAGAACCTCCCAGCCGGGTCTTTCCCCAAGCAGAGACGCCCAAGCCTCGTTAGCCTTGATTTTGAAGCCGCGGGTAAAGCTGTCGCCGAGACATACCATTTTCATGGTTATTTCCTCCATTCCATCCTCATCCTAAAGTTCATATAGAGGCCATTATAACGTAGATGGAGGAAAATTGCCCGGCCGCTTCCTTTTTACTCAAACCGGAACCACCCAAAATTAAACCTGGACCCCGGCAGGAATATAAAGGTAACCTTCTGAACCCCGGTTACCGGCTCCAGCGCAAAGCTCCTTTCCTCGCACCCCTCAGACCGGGTAAATTCAACCAGCTGCTGGCTTTCGCCTTCCTCGTGCTCAAACCGGATCCGGATGGTATTTTTGTCGATGGGGGAACTGCCGAACACCACCAGCCGGGACACCCCCGTGCTGCCGAAGTCCATTCCGCCATACTCCAGCGAAACGTTATTCCCGATCTCTTCCACCGCATCCGGGGTACGAATGAAGCTATCCCCATAAATCCGGTCGCATTCCGCGGCAGGGTTCAGTCCGAAGGCCCGGCTTTGACGGGTGAAGGAAAAACCCTTGAGGTGAATCTTTTGGCGCACCACAAACGCGAGGGAGGTGATTCCGGATAGCCGTTTGGAGAGCTTGTAGGTTTCCTCCTGGTATGTATTCCACTTGGAGGGCTTCTGGTAAACCACATCCGCCACCAGCAAACTCCCATCCTCCCCGGGCATCCCCTCCCAGATCTGCAGAGGGTATTCCTCACTGGACAAGGCAAAGATGGGAAGGGTGATGGTATCCGAACCATACGGCCCAAAGTCGAGGTTATGGAAGCCCACCTGGGTTTCCAACTCCCGGCTGGTGGCCACTCCCCGCTCGTTGCCGTTGCTGATTTCCCCTTTGCTGTAATCATACAACCCGGCAGACACAAAACCGTACGGATCCAGATAGGCGGTTCCGATTCCGCTGACCCGGAATTCCAATTGCGAGATCAGCTTGATTCGGTCCGTACCGTTGCGGCTGATGCAGCGCACCCGGAAGCTGCCATCGCCCAACGCGGTCAATACAGCAGTATGGCCGTTGCTTTCCACCTGAGCAATATTGGATTTGATGCCTGCATCGTCCACCACACTCCACTCCACCTCCGTATAGGAGGTATCCGGGGGATACAGCTTGGCCTGCACGGTGACCAGCTTTCGTGAAGCATCAAGCTCCTGGCCATCGGCACTCACCAGCTCAATCTTGCGAAGCGGGATTTCATCCGCCTGCCCGGTCACAACGGCCACATCCTTATTGCCCATAATGGCAGACAGACCTGCCACGGGTAAACCCGGCACCTCCGCCTCCAGCTCGAGAGTCTGGCTATCCATACCGGTGGACGAAACAATAACCTTTATGACACCAGGGGTCAAAGCTGCTCCGATCACCGCCATCAGCTTGCCGCTAAACAGCCTCCGGCTTACCCCCTTGTACGCGTCATAATCCGTACTGTCACCATTGTCCAGCCCCAGCAGTCTTCCGGCACCGGAAACCTCCACTTGGACCCGGTTATTAGCGTTATCCACAGGGCGGCCAACTTCATCCTCCATGGTGATTTCCACAAAAATAAGATCGGTGCCGTCCGCTTTCATCTGCAGCTTATCCGGTGTCAGCCTGATCCTGCTTACATCTCCGAAGGAGGACCGGCAGGCGGTGGCAATCACCTGTCCCGCTTCATCATAAGCCAGAGCGGTCAGGACTCCTTCCCGGTAAGGCAGTTTCCATCTGCCAACAAGCTTTGTGCCGTGCTTATGATCGATATCATGGAAGCCGATTGTCTCCCCGTTAAACCGGAGCTCGATCCGGGGAGCATTGGACACGGCGCATACATCGATAAGCTGGCCGGGGTTGAAGTCCCAATACGGATACAAATGCACCATCGGCTTTGTTTTGTAGTCCGTCCACTCCGCCTGATACAGATAATAGGAATCCTTTGGAAAAGTGGCCGTATCAATCTGCCCAAAATAGGAGTTCTTCGTATGATAGGGTGTAGGCTCCCCAATATAGTCGAAGCCGCTCCAAATAAATTGCCCCAGGGAAAAGGGTGTATCCCGGTCGGCAATAATACAGGCCTCCGGCGACTTGGCGCCCCAGCTGGTTGGGCTGTTGCCTAAAGCGGAGCATTGCTCATCATCATCCGCAAGAACAGAACGCTCCACAGGAAAGCGGTAGATGCCTCTGCTTTGGACCACCGAGGAGGTTTCACTGCCGTAAATAATCCAGTCGGGATGCTCCTCATGATGCTTTCCGTAATATTTTTCCGCGTAATTATATCCTGCCAGCTTCACAATGTCCGCGCACTTTTGGGCATTTTCCCAGGGCATATAATTGGAGCCGATGGTGATTAGTGCGTTTCCCTTGGGATCATGAAGCCGCACCTGCTCCATCAGCTGCCGGGTAATAACTTGACCGCGTTCATCCGCATGGGTATCGTAGATTTCATTGCCGATACACCACATAAGCAGGCTGGGGTGATTGCGGTCCCGGCGCACCCAGCTTCTTACGTCGGCCGCCGACCATTCCGGGAAGAACCGTCCGTAATCATAAGGGGTTTTGCTCCGCTCCCACATATCGAAGGATTCTGAAACCACCAGCAGCCCCATTTCATCCGCCAGCTCCATCAGCTCCGGGGCAGGCATATTATGAGCGGTGCGTACGGCGTTAACCCCCATCTCCTTCAAAATCCGGAACCGCCGCCGTGCGGCTGCCTGATTGAAGACGGCCCCCAACGCCCCATAATCATGATGCTCACAGGTCCCGTTCAGCTTCATCCGGATACCATTCAGGCTGAACCCTTGGTCGGGGTCCATTTGGATCCAGCGGAATCCCACCGGATTAATAATCTGTTCAATCGCCTCTCCGGAAGCCGCCCTGCGCAAAACCGTAACCAGTTTGTAAAGATGAGGCTGGTCCGGGCTCCAAAGCAGAGGCTGCTCCACCTGCAGCGTCTGCCGGTTCACCGAAAGTCCTTCAATTAGTGAAACTGCAGCAGACGTGCTTGATGCAACCATTTCCTTTTCATGGTGAAGGGTATGGACAAGCTCCAGCCCTTCTTCTCCGGCAAATTCCGTCTCCACCTCCAGCACCCATCCGGCATCCGTCTTCCGGGTGTGAATATAAACGCCGTCTGTGGCAATAAAGCTGGCGGACCGGGTTTTCAGCCATACATTGCGGTAGATGCCCGCACCGGAATACCATCTGCTGTTGGGGCTTTGGTGCACCACCTTCACCACAATCTCATTGCTGCCTTCGGTAAGTACCGCCGTAATATCAAACTCGAAGGAGGAATATCCGTATTTCCACTCCCCTACCAAACTCCCGTTCACATATACCGAAGAGTCCATATACACACCTTCAAAAGCAAGCCACAGCCCGTTTTCCGCCAGTTCCTCACATGAGCATTCAAGGGTCCGACGGTACCAGCCAATACTGTTCTCATACAACTGGAGCGTATCATAGATGAGCCAATCATGAGGCAAATCCACAGGCGAAAAGGATAGTCCGCTCCAATCCGCCGTATCCAGACTGCTCTTGGCAAATTCCCAGCTATCATTGAAAAGCCTGATTCGGTTCATGCCCAGCCCACCTCCGTGTTAATCAAAATGAAACAGGCTCTGCTGCCGGATATGATGCACCGGCAAACCCGGATACTGCTCCGCCAAATTCTGTGCAAGCGCCTTCATTCCAGGTTCTTCGCTTTCCGCATGACCCAGCACAATAAGGGCTCTGCGCCGTCCCTGTTGGAGCGCATCACGGACATACTCCGGCGTCTCCCACTCCGGGCCTTCGCCATAGATCATAAGTTCAACCTGCTCCTGCTCGAATAAAGTGACCGCCGTAGCGGCGCCGCCGCGGTAACCGACCAAAACCCCAACACGGGTCAGCAGCATGTCCGGATCACCCATATACCGCACATGAGGAATGTCAAGCTTCTTCTTCACGTACCTGACAATCTCCCTAAGGGTGGCTCGCGGAAGCTCCAACAGCGATGCTGCAGGCTCATGCTTGCAGACATATGCCCCCCATTCCAGCTCCCGGATCAGTCCTTCGGTAATGGCGTCAGGCTTGTAGCGGTGGGGATAGTCGTGAAACCGGAAAACGGCGATGCCGGACTCCTCCAAAAATTGCTTTTTGACCCGGTATACCTCTCCGCCTCTGGCCTCCCCCGCCTCATCATGATGGGCAAAAAACAAACCCTCATGGGCAATCACCAGATTGGCCTTCCTATCCCGGGCTTCCTCGAGCACGCGCTGTGTGGGCATAAAGGTGGTGACAATGCCGGTTACCGGCATGGATGGGTCACCGCTCTTCAAGGTGTCCACGGTTTGCTCCAACGGGCCTACAGGTGCAATTAATGCATCAATAATCGTTTGTACGGTTGGTTGGGCCATTCTGTTCCCTCCTGAACTGCTGCAGAATAGAAAAACTCCCCCAAAAGACGTCCACAGTACGCTTTCCAGCGCATCACGGAAGAATAACATGTTGGGGGAGAGCTGCATTTATACTTCTACATATTTGGCGATGGTGCTGCGGACGGCACCGGGACCGGCCAGCATTTCATGGAACATCCCTTCGATTTTGGCAGCCAATCCCGCTTCCTCCAGAGACACGCCGAAGATTTGCACATTCTCGAGAATAGCCCGTACATTGGATGTTTGATCCCCCAGCGCGGTTCCCTCGAGCTTGGCTTGCAGGTCGGCAAGCAGAGGGTCGGGGCTTAAGGTGAAGGGTTTGCCCGCATCATCCACACCCAGCAGGTAACGGCACCACGCTGCGATAGCCACGGGAATGGCAGTCAGCGTTGATGGGTCCAGATCCCCACGGCGCATATAGGACTTGATGGTCTCTCCGAAACGGATGCCCACCTTCTGGGAGGTGTCTGTGGCGATCCGCTGCGGCGTATCGGGAATAAACGGATTGGCGAACCGTTCATGAATGACTTCATCCAAGAAGGTTTGCGGATTCAGAATTCCCGGGTTCACCACCACGGGAAGCCCTTCCTTATACCCGATCGTTTCCACCAGCTTTTGCAGCACCGGATCCTTCATCTCGTCTGCAATCAGGGTGTAGCCCATAAGACAGCCGGATACGGCCAGCGCGGTATGCAGGGGATTAAGGCAGGTGGTGACCTTCATGGTTTCCACCTTGTTCACTGTGTCCCTGTCGGTAAACAGAACACCGGCATCCTCCAGCGGAGGACGTCCGTTGGTGAAGGTATCCTCAATAACCAGATATTCACTGATCTCGGCGTTGACAAAAGGCGCCGTATACGTATTTTTGGACGTTACAACGGTATCCATGCCGCCGATGCCTTGAGCCAGCAGCGCTTCCTGGACCTTTTCCGAAGGGCGGGGCGTAATTTTGTCAATCATGGACAGCGGGAAAGCGATCCGGCTTTTATCCTGCAGATAAGCGGCAAAACCCTCGTCCACCAGTCCGCGTTTGGCCCATTCCTCAGCCACCGTCACCATACTTTTCTTCAGCTTATCCCCGTTATGGGAGCAGTTGTCCATACTGACGAAGGTCATGGGGTAACCGCCCTTGAGGTAGCGCTTATAAGCCAGCGCGGTCACCACACTCATGATATGAACCGCTTCATCCGGCCCCTTCTCCAGATCCTGTGCGACAATCCCCAGATAAGCGCCGTCCGGACCGGTAATAGCATAGCCTTTTTCTGTGATAGTGAAGCTGGCCATTTGGAGAGTCGGGTTTTCGAAGATGGAAACCAGACGGCTCCACTCCCCTTCCCGGCTGCGGTCCGCCGCAATGGCATCCACGATGCTGGCCACAACCTTTTTCAGGAAATCTCCTTTGGCATTCATCAGCACCAGCAGAGTCAAATTGTCGCAGGGTGTGTACACCTTATCGATCATCTCCAGATCGAACACCTCGGCGGCGATAATTCCCGTATCAGCCTTTCCTTCATCCAGAAGCTTCTGATGGGCATTGGCCACAAAACCTCTGAAGATGTTCCCCGCTCCGAAATGGACCCATTCCGGCTTGGATGCAGTGTTGGCTGCCACCTCCACCGGGTTAAACCGGGGCAGCTCCACACCTGCTGCTTCCCATTCCTGACTATTGGCAAGACTCGCCAGATTAAGCGTCAGCAATTTACTTCACTCCTTTGGCATTTTCCAGACTGTCCCAAACTCCCAGCAAATACATAATACCCATAGCCCGGTCATAGAGTCCATAGCCGGGACGGCAAGTTTTCTCCTCGCCCCACAGATGTCTGCCGTGGTCCGGACGCACATAACCCTTAAAGCCGCTTTCGTGATAGGCTTTGACTACCTCCGGCACATTCACACTGCCGTCGCAGCCTCTGTGGGATACCTCGATAAAGTCGCCGTTTTCGAACACCTTCACATTCCGGATATGGGCAAAATAAATGCGGTCATGGAATTCGCGGATCATAGCCGGCAGATCGTTCTGCGGATTGGAGCCCAGGGACCCGGTACAGAAGGTCAGACCGTTGTAAGGATTATCCACGGTATCGAGAAGGCGGCGGATGGTTTCCCGGCTGCGGATGATCCGCGGCAGGCCGAAGATAGGCCAGGCAGGATCATCCGGATGGATCGCCATACGGATATCTGTTTCTTCGCAAACCGGCATCAGGCGGTTAAGGAAGTACACCAGGTTCTCAAATAGCTTGTCTTCCGTTACTCCAGCATAAGCCGCGAACAGCTCATCCAGTCTGGCCATCCGCTCCGGCTCCCAGCCCGGCATGGTGAAGTGGCCAGCGCCGGCAAGGATTCGTTCCGCCATTTCCTTGGGATCCTCGGTAATGGCAGCCTTTTCATAAAACAGTGCATTGGAACCATCGGGCAGCTCCTTGTACAGGTCCGTCCGAGTCCAGTCGAAAACAGGCATGAAATTATAACAGATCACCTTCACGCCAACCTTGGCCAGCTTGCGGATGGTGTCAATATAAATATCAATATAATGGTCGCGGCTGGGTAAGCCGATCTTGATATCATCATGGACATTGACGCTTTCTACTACCGCTGGGCTGAAGCCCTTAGCGACAATTTTATCCGCTTCCGCCTGAATCCGGTCCATCTCCCAAACCTCGCCGGCCACCTTATCGTGCAGGGACCAAACAATCCCCATTACACCGGGAATTTGCCGGACATGATCCAATGTAATCGAATCATTCCCCTCGCCATACCATCTCCACGTCATGTTCATCTGCGGGTTCCTCCTACGGATAATAGCATCTTGTATACAAGTTCGATTTGATCATACGCGACAATCCTCACCTGTGTCAACCATGATATTTATAGGTATTTTGACGTTTATTCGAATAAAGTAGTGTCCACTGGTTTTCCTGTCTTTCAGAATCCCGGAATCTATTGTATACTAGTTTTCACATCTACTTATCCGGCCGAACAGGGGGTTCATATGCGCAAGGAAGAGATACTGCAGACCTTAAAACAGGATATCATGACTCTGGCGCTGAAGCCCGGCACCATTCTCAGCGAAACCGTGCTGTCAGAGCAGTTTCAGATCTCGCGGACACCACTCCGCGATGTACTCAAGCAGCTTGCTTTGGAGCAATACATTAATATTTATCCCAAAAAAGGGAACGTGGTTTCCTATATTCATCTGGAATCCGTGGAGCAGATGATTTTCCTGCGCAGTGTGCTGGAAAAGGAAATTCTGCAGAGCCTCTCCGGCAGGCTGCCGCTGCCGGGTATACTGGAGCTGAAGGAGATTCTGGATGCCCAGGAAAAGACCCTCTCCGCTGCCGAAAGCTCCTCTGAGCAATTTTTGGAAAGCGATGACGCTTTCCACCGGACCCTCTTCCAATTAGGGGGACGGTTGTATCTATGGAACCTGCTGCAGCAGTCCAACGTCCATTATGCCCGTTACCGCAGGCTTCATCTGCTGAAGCAGGAAAAGCTCCAGGATATTCTCCAGGAACACCGGCGGATTTTGGAGGGACTTATTCAGGGGGACGGTAAGCATCTTCCCGAGTTGATTGACCGCCATCTCCGGGAGGACATCAATTCCATGTTCCTGCAGGAGAATTTCCGGGAGTATCTGCAGCCGGATGTGTAATAAATACACAGTCTATAACTGCAACAAAGCCGGCCCTGGCTAACCCAGGCCGGCTTATTCCCTGTTAAGACTAGTTCGTCTTTAGATATTTCCCCTCCACAAATTCATACCAGCCCTTCTCAAAATCAGCCTCGTTTTTCCCCAATACAGCAGGCATATTCCCCGAGCTGGTAATCAGGTCGCGGACAGCACTCATTCCCCATGTGTCACGGATGTATTCTATGATAATATAACCGACATCATACACATTCGGTTCTTCTTGTGAGAGGTTTAGCTGCTTTAGAGTAGGATATTTCCCTTTTACAAGGCTTTGAAGCTCTTGCGGATTTCGGAACTGACCTGCTTCATAAACGGCAATGCTCTCATAAAGCCAGCTTAATGAACCTGAGCTTGTATATGAAGTAAGATTAAACGTAACGCAGTGAACAAATTCATGAACAGCCACTCCCAGCATGGTATCGTAAGTTTTTCCAGGACCAGGATGATTGGGTGATACCATATGCAACTCATCCTTACCCGCCGTACCGACTACCCAATCAGGCGAATCAGGACGGTCAGTTCCCTTTCGATAGGCTGCAAGATCGGGATAAATCTTCACTTTGATTCTACGCATCTCCAGTGGCTTCAAATCCTCCACAATCCGGTCATAGTTCTCCTCCAGTTTATCCCGGAGCTGATGGATGCTGTCTTGATCCGTTTTCGTATAATAAAATGTAAAATGTTCCGACTCCAGCGTATAAGGAAACGGATTTGGTTTAAACTGTATATATAGCAAAACTGCAATTACACATGCTGCACCCAACAACGCTGCTTTTTGAAGCTTTTTGTTCATAGCTCCTCCTGGTTCACCACCTATATGTATAATGTCGCTTCTTTATTTTGGCTGGTAAGGAATATTGTCCCTTGGTTTTTTCCGTATGTCAACCGCCATTTTATTATTACTTTTGGTCAAAAAGCTTGCTTTTCGGTCCTCCTTCGAAAGTCCCATCTTAAGAAATTTTTAAGAAATCAAAAAAGAGGAATTATATATAGAATGTCAAATATATATAATTGCAAACGTTTACAGTATAATTTTGGGGAGGATTTTGTGTGAAGAATAAAAAGACAATTGCAATTACTCTGATGGCCCTGTCCATTGTGGCAGCAGGGTGCGGCAAAGGCTCCGACAGCAGCACCGGAAGCACCAGCTCTCCGGCTCCTACCGTGGATAACACTCCACTGAAGCTGACCATTATGGCGAACCTGTCCACACCTGAGGTTCCCTCCGATAAGCTGGAGAAACTGCTTGAGCAAAAGACAAACAGCGATATCACCTTCCAATGGGTTCCGGACGGCTCCTACGATGAGAAGTTCCAGGCAGCCTTGGCTACCGGCTCTCTTCCGCAAGCTGTTTATCTCAAGAACCAGTCTTCCTTCGTATTGCTGAGACAAACGCTGAAGGACGGCCAATTCTGGGAAATCGGGCCTTACTTGAAGGATTATCCGAACCTGAAGAACCTGAATTCTGAAGTATTGGAAAACACCAAGGTTATGGGCAAAATTTACTCCTTGTACCAAGAGCGCCCCATTGCCCGCCAAGGCATTATCTACCGCAAGGACTGGGCCGACAAGCTGGGCCTGGCTGAGCCGAAAACCACCGACGATATCTATAACATGCTGAAGAAGTTTAAGGAAGCCAATCTGGGCGGCGGCAAAACCATTCCGCTGGCAGACCGCAATGACCTGATCTACGGCTCCTTCAAAACCCTCTCCGCCTACTTCGGCACACCGAACGGCTGGGGTGTAGTAGACGGCAAGCTGGTTCCGGAGTTCATGACCCAAGGCTACATGGATACCATGAACTTCATCAAAAAGCTCCGCACCGAAGGCCTGATCAACCAGGACTTCCCGGTTACCAGTAAGACAGACCAACAAAACCTGATGTACACTGGCGCATCCGGCATGTACGTAGGCTCCATGCAGGACGTTCAAACCCTGCAGCAAAAAACGGAAGCCAACAACAAAACAGCCGTTTATGACGTTGTTAACCAAATCACCAGCTCCACTCAAAAAACAGCCTCCACTTGGGGTATTCCGGGATACGGCACATTGGTTGTCTTCCCGAAATCCGCTGTTAAAACCGAAGCTGAGCTGAAGAAAATCCTGGCGTTCTATGACAAGTTCTTCAGCCCTGAGGTAGCCAACCTGCTGAAGTACGGCGTAGAAAATGAGCATTACAAGATGGTAGAAGGCAAGGTTCAACCGGTAACCGACGCCAAGCTGCTGGAAAAAGAGCAAAAGGCTTATCTGACTGTAGCTCTTGCCGACACTACCAACATCCTGCCCACCTACTACAACCTGAAGACACAAGAAAAGGCTGTTCAACTCTCCAATGATGCTGTGAAATTCGCCGTTCAGAATCCGACCAACTCCTTGGATTCCAAAACCTACACCGAAAAGGGAGCTATCCTCCAAGACATTATTAAGGATGCTACCTACAAGTATATGGTTGGCGATATCGATGCAGCCGGCTTCCAAAAACTCGTTGACAAGTGGAAGAATGACGGCGGCAACAAAATCATTGAAGAATACAACGCCTCCTACAAAGAAGTCAAAAAATAAGCTTTAATTTCATACAGGAAAAATCCCCGCTGCCTTGAACAACTAGGCTACGGGGATTTTTTACTTAACAAACTATTCAATTTGAATCTTTCCTCCAGCAACAATCCACGGCCTTGACATGGTAATTGTTTTCATTTGGTCTTGCGTTCCCGCGTACCCGGCGATCACGAGCAACGTTGTCACGAGCCGTTACTCCAGGCGTGTCTCACCGTATCCGTACGCTTCGCTTACCCTTTCCATCGGAATCGCCCTCTTTCCTCGCAAGAACTTCCTTGCATTGAGAATAGGATTGCATTATCCATGGGAAGTTGGTTTCCCGCATACCTCAGTCTGTTCCCCAAAACGGTGTCACTTCCGTCTTGCCGGTTCCAGCTGAAATCCGGTATGCATCGCTTACCTAGATCATCGGGGCTCTCTCCTCTCCAGATTCGATTGCTCCTCCAAGAAGGTGAGCGGATCACCTTAGGCCTGTCCTCCAACTGGGTGCCTTCGGTGTACTTTGATTATAACCGAATTTACAGAATATTAAAAATTCTAAAAATTCCAACTATTTAGCGTTAGGAGAAATTAACTCTATCATTCTCCCCTATTCTACCATTGTCTAAAAATTCCTCCGGATTTCAAAAAATACGGATATATTGCTTCTCCTGCGGCTGCAGTCCCTCCTCCCATACGAAAGAAGCCAGATACACATCCCGGTCAAGCTTGTTTGCCCGCGGCCAGTCCTCTTCCCCTGCCCAGCAGGTATAAAATTCGAAGTATTCTCCGGAAACAGTATGCTCTTGAAGCAGCTCCCCCAATAACCGGCAGCACTTCCTTGCGGGCAAGAAATTCACTGCCAATTCCTCCGGCACATTCGCAGGAATCTCAAAACCTCCCCCATCCGCCGTAATCTGATAAACATAGGGCTGCTTAAAATGATAGCGGACTGCTTCTCGGTAAGTATCCAGCTCCTGAACCATAATCCCGGCTGCATCCTCCTCCGTTTCGAATACCATAACAAGCTTGTCATTCAAATGGGACAGGTCCACAATGTCCCCAATGGGGATCCTCCCCGATTGCCTTAATTCCTCCTGTTTAAGCTGATGCTCAGGCGAAGCAACCACTTCTCTGTATGGCTTCATCGTAAAAGCAAGGCCTCTTTCCCCACAGGGGAGAGGCACGGGGGATGCAAGATAATAAAAGCGGCTCATAAGTCCCTCCACCATTCATTTTTTCAATTTTTTGGCACAGTGATTATACCATAACCCCTCCATGTTACAAAGGAACGCAGAATCGGTTAATGGAGTGCATAGGCGGCTTTTTGCCGTCCTTCATTTTTTCACATGGAGGGATGGATATGGAATATCTTCAGATCCTCACCAAGCTGGCCGCGGGCTTTCTTGGTCTTTGGGCTATGACCCGCATTCTCGGCAAAAAGGAAATGTCCGCCCTTACTCCCTTCGATTTTGTATCCGCCGTCATATTGGGAGATTTGGTGGGCGACACCATCTATGATGAAAGCAAGAGTATTCTGCAGCTAATTGTAGCTCTTGCCGGATGGACCATCCTGTCCATTGCCTTCGATAAACTGACCCAATATGTCAAAGCAATCAGAAAACCGTTGGAAGGAAAACCCGACCTGTTAATTTGCGACGGGAAAATCGACGTGAAGGAGCTGTACCGCAACAATCTGGACTTTGACCAGCTGCGAACCATGCTCCGCAGCAAGGATATCTTCGCTGTAAGCGAGGTGGCTTATGCGATCTATGAAACCAACGGGACTTTAAGCGTGATGCGCAAATCTGCTTATGAAACCGTAACACGGAAGGACTTGAAGCTGTCTGAGGAGCAGGCGGTACTGCCGCGGGGACTGATCGAAAACGGGAAGATTTGCAATGAGGAGATGGAAGCGGCAGGTCTTCAAGAGGACTGGCTCCATAGGGAGTTAGAAAAGCAGGGTGTAAAAGACGCCAAGGTGGTTGCTTATGCTGAATTGACACCGGATGGGGAGCTTCATGTCCTGAAGCGGCTATAGCACGGGGACCTACATATTTTCCACACAATTTATTATTACAATATAAAGCGTCCAATAAGAAAATCATTACACAGTTTGCGAAAGGAGATTTTATGTCCAGATCCCCTATGTGGCTGGCCGGAGTTTTGGTGCTTTCTCTGGCTGCTGCCGGTTGTACATCCAGAATCGTCGAGCCTGATGCTGCAATCCCCCCTGTTTCTCCTGTCTCCATGCCGTATACTGCTACTAAGAATACAACCCGCATCAATACCAGTGACCCGGCAGCCGCCTCTGTGCTGGTTTCCCAAACCTTATGGACCGGTTATGGCCAGGATAACCGGCCCAACGGGGCCGTGCTGGTACAGGCAGGAGATTGGCCCGTTGCCGCAGCAAGCGCCAGCCTGATCCATTTTCCCATGAATGGACCTGTTCTATTTACGGAGCCAGGCAGTTTATCCGAGAAAACCGCAGCAGAGCTGAAACGGCTGGCCGGTATTGCCCGTGACTCCAAAAGTTTTACTGTTGTACTGGCAGGTAAATGGGATGCCGCCCTGGTAGACCAAGTCAAAAAGGAGGTCCCCTCCAAAATCGTAACCCTGGAAGCTGAAAGCCCGGCAGGCTTTGCCAAGGCGGTGGACATCTATTACTCCAAAGAATCCGGTCAAAGGCCTGAGAATGTTCTGATCGGTTCGCTGGACAGCCCCTCCTATACCGTTCCCGCTGTAAACTGGATAGCCCATATGGCTGCTCCGTTACTGTACACGGGCAAGGACAAGCTGCCTGCTGAAACTGTGGAGGCTCTGAAGCTGAGGAACGGAACCGCGCGGATCTATCTTCTGGGACCGGAAGCAGTCATTTCCTCCACTGTGGAGAAGGAGCTCCGGGCTTTCGGACAGGTGGTCCGGATCGGTGCGGACAGCAAAAACAGCGCCGCCTTTTCCGTTGCCTTCGCTTCCTTCCGGGATGATGCCGGAGGCTTCGGATGGGATTTGAACTCAGCGGGGAGGAACGTGTCAGTGGTGCCGGATGAAGCCTATGACCTGGCAGTAGCCGCCGCCCCCTTCTCCCACTTGGGCAAACATGCCCCTATGCTGTGGTCCCAATCCGGCCGATTGCCAACGGAAACAGCCGATCTTCTGCACAGCATCAAGCCCGTATACAAAACCACTCCCGCCGCAGGACCGTTTAACCATGCTTGGCTGACAGGATCGGAGGATGCATTGTCCCGGACTATTCAGGAGCAGGTGGACGATCTGCTGGAGATTGTGTCCGCCTCCGGCGGGGAGCATAAGCATTAACCGCTTCATAATGAAAGCCCGCTGCTACCGGCAGCGGGCTTATATCATGTAGGGCTGCTCAAGGGGATAAACCGCCTGCTGAATAATTCCAGCTCGGCAAACGGAACCATATAAAGCATAAGCCCGTCTCTCTCCTCCATCACGGCTCCCGGCAGCGAGGAGAAGCGGGTGATAAGCCGCTTGAAGCTTTTGTGCCGCTCGGATACCCAAAACTGGATGGTGGTCACCTCCGGGTTGCCTGCGCGGATTTCCTTCAGAAGCGCCCGCAACCCCCGCATAAACATCATGGGCGTCCGGTATTCCCGAAGCAGATAGACCACCTCGATCTGGCAGATTTCCCGGTCCTTATAGTCCTTGGCTGAGGTCCCATACACAAATCCGGCGGTCCCTACCACCGTATAGGGCTCCTCCAGATAAGCCAGCATGGCTTTCCCCATGGTCAGCGGGCTGGCAAAAAAATTAAGCATCATGGCATAGGAATAAGGCAAATTCAGCTCATCATAATTGCGGCTCAGGAACTTCACATAGGCATCAAAATCCTTGTCCAGCTGGCATAATTGAAATTGGACCGCCATTATCCCCACTCCTCTCTTTTACCGGAATACAGATTTTCATTCAGATTGACAAAAAACATTTTGTTGCTCCCGGCGCCGGGATTTGACATAATAATTGAAATCGGCTCTTTGCCATCGAACGGATAAGAGCGAATATTGAGGAGGCTGTACGCATGAAAGGCATTATTACCGTACTGGGAAAAGACAAGGTTGGCATTATTGCCAAGGTCTGCACGTACCTGGCTGAGCACAACGTCAATATTCTGGACATCTCCCAGACGATTATCCAAGGCTACTTCAACATGATGATGATTGTGGACATTTCCGAACCCACCAAATCCTTCGAAATGCTGGTTGAGGATCTTCAGGATGTGGGCCGCACCCTGGGTGTGGAGATCAAGCTGCAGCACGAGGACATTTTCAATATCATGCACCGCATCTAACATTCTAATTTAGGAGGACTCCTATGATCTCCCTGGTGGAAGTGCAGGAAACCAACAAGATGATCCGCGAAATGAACCTGGATGTGCGCACCATCACCATGGGCATCAGCCTGCTGGACTGCGCGCATGCGGACTTGAAGATTTTTAACCAGAATGTATATGATAAAATCACCCGCACCGCCGAGCATCTGGTCAAAACCGGCGAAGACCTGGAGCGCCAATTCGGCGTGCCCATCGTCAACAAACGGATATCCGTTACCCCCATTGCCATCGCTGCCGGCGGTCTGCATACGGACACCTTCGTGCCGGTTGCGGAAACCCTGGACCGTGCCGCCAAGGAAGTGGGCGTGAATTTCATCGGAGGCTTCTCCGCTCTTGTGCAGAAGGGCTTTACCAAAGGCGACCGGATTCTCATTGACAGCATTCCCGAGGCCCTCCGCGTCACCGACCGGGTCTGCTCCTCTGTAAATGTAGGCTCCTCCCGCAGCGGCATCAACATGGACGCCGTCAAGCTGATGGGCGATATTATCCTGCGGACTGCTGAATTGACCAAGGACCGCGATTCCATCGGCTGCGCCAAGCTTGTGGTATTCTGTAATTCCGTGGACGATAATCCCTTTATGGCCGGAGCCTTCCATGGCATTGGAGAACGGGAATCCGTCATCAATGTGGGCGTCAGCGGCCCCGGCGTAGTGAAACGTGCGTTGGAGGAAGTCAAAGGCCAGGATTTCGAAACTCTGTGCGAGACTATTAAACGGACCGCCTTCAAGGTGACCCGGGTCGGCCAGCTGGTGGCCCAGGAAGCCTCCAAGCGTCTTGGCGTTCCCTTCGGGATTATCGACCTGTCCCTGGCCCCCACTCCGGAAATCGGCGACTCCATCGCCGAGATCTTCCAGGTGATGGGCTTGGAGGAGGCCGGCGCACCCGGTACAACGGCAGCCTTGGCCATTCTGAACGACAACGTGAAAAAAGGCGGCGTAATGGCCTCTTCTTATGTAGGCGGGTTAAGCGGCGCATTTATACCGGTCAGCGAGGACCATGGCATGATCCAGGCGGTGCAGAAGGGCGCGCTAACCCTGGAGAAGCTGGAAGCCATGACCTGCGTCTGCTCCGTTGGCCTCGATATGATCGCCATTCCCGGCAGCACCAGCAAGGAAACCATCTCCGGCATCATTGCCGATGAATCGGCAATCGGCATGGTGAACAACAAAACCACAGCTGTCCGGCTAATCCCCGTGATCGGCAAGGAAGTAGGCGAAATGGTGGAATTCGGCGGCCTGCTGGGGTATGCCCCCGTTATGCCGGTAAACAGCTTCTCCTGCGCTGCCTTCATCAACCGGGGCGGCCGGATTCCCGCTCCTATCCACAGCTTCAAGAATTAATAAGCAATCTCCAAATGAAGGCCGCCTTATGCAGACGGCCTTTTTTTGCTGCCGCGACGCGTCATAATTTACGGGATCGCCACAGGGAGATCACCAGCCACAACAGCAGAAGGGCTGCGATAACAAAGCTGATTTCCAGGATGGGCAGATTCCACAGCACAGAATCCTGAGGTGCAAGGGAAGCACCGATAATCAGCCCCACCACAAGCAAGCTGAAGGACAGGAGCACCAGGCTGAAGGCCAGCTTGTCCGTAAGCTTATCCATGCTCCGTAAGAACACACCCAGCTCGGGAATCCCGGCTTCAAAGCGCAGCTTGCCCTTGCGGATAGTAGCCAGCATGCTTCTCATGCTGGAAGGAAATTCCGACGCGGCCTCCAAAAATTCCGGCAGGTCCTCGATGGCCTTTTTGTACAGCTTCCGGGGATCGTACCGCTCCATAAACAGCTTCCGGCCGTAAGGCTCCGCCACCTCAAGCACACTGAGATCGGGGTCTAAGGATACAACCACCCCTTCCAGGGTAAGCAGCGACTTGCCCAGCATGGTCATTTCCGAAGGAATGCGGATCCGATGGCGGAACGCCAGAGTAAACAGATCATTCACCGCTTCCCCCAGCCTGATCCGGCTTAACGGAGTGGCGTAATACTTCTCCCGCATATCGTCCACATCAGCGCGGAGGAGGATCATGTCCACTTCATCGGGGATAATCCCCATGCTGGAGATGGCCCGGATAATACCGCTGGTGCTCTGGTTGCGCAGGCTGATGACGAAAAAGGCGAACTGCTTGCGCATATCCTGGGACAGCTTGCCCACCGAGCCGAAATCCAGCAGCGCCAGCTTGCCGTCGGGCAGCACCAGAATATTCCCGGGATGGGGATCACCGTGGAATAAGCCCTCAATCAGGATCTGGTGGATAATAAGGTCCGTCAGCTGGCGGGCCAGCGCCTTCTTGTCGATCTGCTCCCGGTCCAGCCTTGTCCGGTCCGATAGGGATATTCCCTCCATATACTGCATGGTCATGACCCGCCGGGTCGTGTAATCCCAGTATATATCGGGGACCAGCACATCCTTAAGCTGCCGGCTTTGCAGCTGGAACTTCTCCGCCTGCCGGGCCTCCGCGGCATAATCCAGCTCCGCGCGGATGGCTTTGGAAATCTCCTCCACCATATCGCGGACACGGTAGTTTCTTGCCCATTCCAGCCGGCTTTCGGCCACGCGGGCAAACTCCGCCAGAATATCCAGATCAGTATCCACAATACGCTGGATATTCGGCCGCTGCACCTTCACCGCGGCAGGCGTGCCGTCCTTCAGCACCGCATGATAAACCTGGCCGATGGAGGCAGCCGCAATGGGCGTCTCCGGGAACACCATAAACAAATCTCCCAGGCCGGCTCCCAGCTCCTCCTCCACAATCCGCACGGCATCGGCATACGAAAATGGCGGCACCTGATCCTGCAGCTGCACCAGCTCGGAGATAATGCTGGCCGGAACCAGATCAGGTCGGGTGCTGGCGATCTGACCCAGCTTAACAAAGGTGGGCCCCAGCTCCTCCAGCATCAGCCTGATCCGTTCCCCGATGGTTTTCTTATGGATATCCTTTCGCTCTTTGTTCCCTATGAAGGGAATGGCTTCAGGAAAGCCCATCTCGCTGACCACATAGCCAAAGCCGTTGCGTGCCAGGGCTACGGCAATTTCCCTGTACCGGTGCAAGTGACGGAAGCCCTTGCTGACATTCATGAAGGTCCCGCCTCCCTGTCAAAAGTTTGGCGTACTCCGCCTCTTATTCTGCTTTCTCCCCGTCCTGCTTCTCCAACCGGGCAATGGCCAGCTCCAAGACAGCAATTCTCCGCTCTAGTGCTTTCACTTCATCCTGGGAAGCAATCCCTCTGTCCTTCAGAATGCCTTGTACCTTGTCATTGATGGTTTGATCCATCCGGGCCTTGGCCTCGCTGCCTTTGTTCAGAAGCTCCTCCAGGAATTCACCGGACTCCGCCCGGCTGACCTCCCCTTTTTTGACCAGTTCTTCTACTGTTTTTTCGATTTGCTCCTTGCTGGCTACAGCCAGCCCTAAACCCAGGGATACGGCACGGTGAAGCATGTCTCTCATCGCGTAACACTCTCCTTTTAAAATGGAAATGTTGTGAGGGGTATAATCCTTATTATAGCATAACCAAAGGAAATGATTGTCAAGCACAAGCAGACAGCCGGAGGTTTCAGGATCTAAGCCTCCGGGTATAAAAAGGTAACCAAGCGAAAGGAGAGATGAACATGGAAGCGACTCAAACCAAAAGCACTGGATTATTGAAGGGCCTGCTGGCAGGTGGGCTTATCGGCGCCGCCGCCGGTCTGTTATTCGCCCCGCGTGCGGGTAAAGATACACGAGCTAAGCTAAATGAGGATATGACCAAAATCAAGGAACGCTCTGCGGAGTGGATGAGCATGGCCCAGGAGAAAGCCGTCGGACTGGCGGAAACCGCCAAGGAAACCAGCCTGAACAAGCTTCAGGAAACCAAGGATATGGCAGGGTCCGCCGTGGATTCCCTCAAAAGCACGGTGACTGATCTGAAGGATTCCGCCAACACCATTATCGGCACCATCAAGAATGAAGCCGAGAATGCCAAGGAAAGCGTCAAGGCCAACGCCGAGGAGGCCAAGGAGAAGCTGAATGAATCCGATAACAGCTCTTTGGCCCAGAATGAAGAGGAAATGAAAAAACTGGGCAAGGAAATGGACGCCATGAAAACCAATTCAGAATTGAAAAAGGATGGATATGTATCCGATCCTGCCCAACGGTAATAAATCGTGAGATTGTAATCAGACCGGGAGCCCTGCTCCCGGTCTTTATATTGTGTTCCGGACGTACAGCGCCTGTATAAACGAACAACCTCCTCCTGCCTTTCGGCAAGAAGAGGTTGTTGTATTCATGCTTATGCGGAAGGGAAGATGATTTAGCCTCTAACCGCTCTCCAACTCCCGCTCGGGATCTGCCAGCAGCAGCCGGAGCTTGTCCATAGCCCTTCTTTGGATACGGGAGATGCTCATCTGGGAAACCCCCAGCTCCTCGGCTATATGCCGTTGGGACCTGCCCTCGGTATAAGCCATCTGCAGCACCTTACGCTCCTCCGGCTTCAGCTGCTCCATCGCCTGCTCCAGATCGAGACGCTCCTCTAAGGAGTGGTAATCGTCTCTCTCCTCCCGGATCATATCAGCCAGGGTTGCGCCTGCTTCATCAGCGAACAGAGGCGTGTCCAGGGATAAGGATTGGTAACAATCCCATCCTACCAGGATTTGGATGGTTTCTTCCTCAGAAAGCTCCAGGTATGCGGCAATTTCATTCACCTGGGGCGAACGCTCCAGCTTCAGGGACAGCTCGTCCAACGCCTGCTGGAGGGCATGTCCCTTCTCCTTAATCCGGCGTGGAACCTGGACATACCAGGATTTGTCCCGGAGATAATTCTTCATATGCCCAACAATGCTTTTCATCGCATACGCTTCAAAAGGGATGGAAAAAGACGGGTCGTAGGAGTTGAACAAGCGGAACATGGACATCTGCCCCACCTGGAACAAATCCTCGAACATATCCTTGCGGTTTCGGGACAGACGCCCTGCCGCCATACGGATCATACCTTCATAATGCTTCAGAAGCACTTCCGCCGTATCTTTGCTCCCGGATTCCCGGTAGCTGGACAGAAGTGCCTCCGCATCAATCGGAGCCTCTTCATCCGGCAGTTTTCTGATCATATGACCACACCGCTTCCATTCAGAAGTTTGGTCAGAATCACTTCTGTTCCAGCCTCTGTGCGGATTTCCACGTCATCCACCAACGCTTGCATCAGATACAGGCCCAAACCGCCTGCATGCATTTCCGACAGAGATTTATCCGTAATGGTCACAGGCACCCGGTTGCAGGCTTCGGAGGAATTGAAGCTCCGTCCTTCATCCTGCACAATAATCCGAAGATATCGGGGAGCGGCCTCGAAGACAATCTTCATATTGCCTTCTTCCCCATCTGCATAGGCGTGAAGAACCGCATTGTTGCAAGCCTCTCCTACAGCGACCTTCAAATCCTCAATATCCTCGAAGTTGAAACCCATCCGCACGGCAATCCCGTACAGAGCCAGGCGCACAACCTCTATGTATTGTGATTTTGCCGGCAGGGACATAACTATTTTATCCTTTTGTACGTTCATAGAAGTACCATTCCTTTTCATAAGTTCTATACTGCGTTATCGCTGAGAAATTTGCTGATGCCGGCAATATCGAACAATCGGTTAATGTGGGACGGGATGTTGCGGATTTCGAAGCCCGCCTTGATTTCAGCCCGGGCTTTAATCACCACCAGGATGATGCCGATGCCCGTGCTGTCAATGTAGCGGAGATCCTTGAAGTCAAAAACCAGCTTGCGGTCAGGTTCATAAAGATAGGGGTCCAACTCCCCCTGCAATTCGCATGCACGGGACAAGTCGAACTCCCCAATAAAAACAAAGGTGACGGAATTCTCGGACATATGTTTTACCAACCGAAAAGATTTGATCATGCTCACACTCATTCCCTCCTGCGTCATGTTCTAGCCGTTAGCCGTTTGGAATCCTCGGAACGCTTGGAGCCGTTTAAGTTCTGGACGAATTTCCCGGCAGTCAATAGCCATGCGGCCAAATTAGATTTGGTGGCCTCTGCCGTTTCCTTCTTTTCGTCGAGCTTATGGCGAAGTGTTCTGCTGACTGAAGCGGCGGTTTGCCGTATTGTCAATGTGGCGCCGGCAGCCATTCTGCCAATTTCGCCGATGGTCTGGAATGCGCTGTGCAGCTCCGCCATCTTGGTTTTTACATCGTAGGTTACATCGTTTACACCTTGAATGGTTTCTTTCACTTCACCGGACAAGGCATTGAGCTGAATGCGGGTTTCATCCGTAAGCATCCCGATTTTGTTGAGAGCTGCCCGCGCTTCTTTCAGCGTCCGGACAAGTGCTACAATCAGCACCACTACTGCTACGGTAAGAACTGCTGCGCTTATCTGGATTATCATGTGCATCCCTCCTGTGAGTTTTTAACCCGAAGCCGGAAGGATGAAACGCGTATATTTTCATTTTCCCAAAAAATCTTGTTTGTTTCAATCCCAACCGAATAGGTTTATAGAGTTCATAGGGTTTATGAAGCCAATCAAAAGGAGGAATTTGCAATGGCAAAAGTGATGATGAAAACCGGCCCCCGCGCCGATGCTAAACCAGTGTTGGAGAGCCTCAATAAACAAGTAGCCGAATGGACCGTCCTTTATATGAAGTGGCATCATTATCATTGGTATCTGACAGGTGAAAGCTTCTTCACGCTCCACGAGAAATTCGAGCAGCTCTACAATGAAGCCGCTCTGAACCTGGACGAGCTGGCGGAGCGGATGCTGGCGCTGGACGGTGCCCCTGCCTCCACCCTGAAGGAATGTCTGTCGCTGGCTACTATCAAGGAAGCCACCGGCAAGGAGAACCCCACCCAAATGGTCGAATCTGCATGGAAGGACCTGGAGTATATTGCGGAGGAGCTCTCCAAGGGCATTGAGCTGGCGGATGAGAACAAGGATGATCCTACAGCGGACATGCTGACCGGCCTGAAGGGCAAGGTGGAGAAGCATATCTGGATGCTGAAGTCTTATCTCAAATAAAGGCGAAGGCCTTACGGGCCGTCCTTCACAGGGCGGCTCTTTTTATGGCCTTTCACAGGACGCAAAAAAACCGCAGGTATACAGCTGATGCATTCAGCTATATACCCACGGCGTCGAAGTAGTGAACGGATTGGATCTGGCCGGTAGCCGGATCGGTATAAAACTTGACTGCCCCGAATCCGCGTTTGTAGCCCCACCCATCCTCCGCCTCAAAATCCGGTTCGCCTAACGTTTCCCGCAGCACTTCCGTCTCAAATGAATGCGGGATTCCGTCAATGCTGACTGTTGCCGCTTCTGCCGACACCTCCACATAAAGGAGATCGCCTCCGCGGAATGCCACATCAACAGCACCGTAATCGTAAACCTCCAAATCGCTTAGCCGGGTATCGGAGTGAATGGCGAGAGGCTGGCCCTTTTTGCGGATCAGCTCCATCATACTGTCTCCAAGCCGGATTCCTTCCACGGAGGCCAAGCGGAGCGGCTCCTTCTTCTGGGGAGCCTCAAGAGGTGGTTCATTCACCACCGTTAACGCAGGGAAGGCCTGCGGTGGCGCGGCATAAACTGCAGCCTGCTCTGTCTGAAGCTCCGGCAGAGGCGGAAGGATGTCCGCATAAATCGCGATCCACCCTCCTGCCAAGGCAGCTAACCCGCCGGCAGACAATATAAATTTTAAGCCTGCCGTCATGGACGCTCACCCTCTCTGGCGTTCAGCCGTTGCTGTTATTTGTCTTCGATTATCTGAGACGATCCTCCGGGCTTCCGGCAAACAGCAGCGGATTTACCACAGGCGGGGTAAGAACATTATCCTTTTCAGGGGGACGTTCGCTCTCAATCCCGCTATCCTGCGGACCTGCCTCAATCTCTGCCGGCCACGTCAGCACCAGGATGTCTCCTGCGGCCAGCATCCGTTCATAATGGGCTGCATCTGTCTCTGATACACCCAGGGATTTCATCTTGGCAATGAGCTCATCCCCGCGGGAACGGAAAATGTTGGCAACTGTCTGAATAATGCCCTGCTCCGTCATTCCCACCTTGTTGATTTCAGTATTTTCCGCAATGGCGTCGGTACGGTCGGTATTGTATGCCAAGGCATAAATACTATCCGTATGGTAGCCTTCCTGTGTTAATTGACGGATAAAATCATTGGCTTCCTCTTCGTTTCGGACCAGTTTGATTGTCATGGGTAACGCCTCCTTATTACCCGCCGGAGCGGATTTTGGATTTACGCGGTTCCATAAGCTTAGATACGATTTTCGGCACCAGGGCGATTAACACGCCGGTTATCACCTTTTGCATCATAGCCCGGGAGTTCATAACAATCCCTCCTAAGTGTGCGGGCGCCCCTTGCATTTCGGGGAGCGGGAAGCGTAGGTATCGGCTTATTTCCTTAACCACCGCTTCTTACTTGACTATTACCCGTGTACATGGAGTCCGAAACAGAGGTCCCCGTTTGGGGAACCATCAGGCAAACCGTAAAAATGAAGGTGGCTCCTTGGCCGGAGGCGGCATGCTCAAAGCGTATATTCCCGCCCATCAGCTCCACCAAAAGCTTACAGATGGACAGTCCGAGGCCTGTACCGTCATGATTGCGGGTCATATACGGGGACAGCTGGGTGAACGGGCGGAACAGCTCCTCCTCCCGGCCCGGGGGAATGCCTTCTCCCGTGTCGGTAATCTCAAACTCCACCCATTGGACAGGCGCGGAGGTATCGGCAGAAGGCTTAATAGGAGTATACGGCCGCATAAAGATGGACACGGAACCCTTATTGGTAAATTTTACTGCATTGCCAATTAGATTCATGAAAATCTGACGCAGCCTGGCCTCATCCCCGCTGACCAGTTTGTCCACCTCCGGGGAAAGCTCCATAACCAGCTCAACACCTTTAAGCCGTGCCTTCGCCTGGAACAGATCCACCGTCTCCATCACCGTAGCATGGAGATCGAAGGGGGAATCGGAGAGATTCAGCTTGCCCGTTTCCATTTTGGCGAAATCCAGAATATCGCTAAGCATCCGGAGCAGCGAATCTCCGCTGCTTTTGATGGTTTCCACATACATACGCTGCTCATCATCCAGCTGTGTCCCGAGCAGAAGGTCTGCCACACCGATGACACCGTTCAGCGGGGTACGGATTTCATGGCTCATGGTCGCCAAAAAGCGGGTTTTCACCAAGGAAGCGGCATGAACCTCGATATTGGCCTTCTCCAGGTCCATGGTCTGCTGATGTAGCAGCTCCTTCTGCAGCTGGAGCTTCATATTTGTCCGATGCAAACGCACAAAACCATCGATTTTGGACTTCAGCATTTCCGGCACAAAGGGCTTGCGTATATAATCAATGGCACCCAATGCGTACGCGGAAAAATAAACCGCAGGGTCCTGGTCCGCAGCGGTAATAAAGATGATGGGTGTATCCCGGGAACGCTCTCTCATCTTGATATACTTTGCTGTCTCCAGCCCGTCCATATCGGGCATATGCACATCCAGCACAATAACGGCAAAGTCGCCTTGAAGCACCTTGCGCAGTGCTTCGTGCCCGGAGGAGGCCTTCACCAGCTGGTAGCTTTCATCGGAAAGCACCGCCTCCAGGGCAAGCAAATTTTCGGGGTGGTCATCCACCAGCAATATTTGAACAGGGGACGCGGGTTCCACCTTCATTCCTCCTTATGCAGCCAAACCTTCAACAGCGACAGCAGCCGGTTGATATCGATAGGCTTCGTCAAATAATCCGATGCGCCGGCATCCATACACCTCTGCTGATCCTCCTTCATGGCCTTAGCCGTGACGGCAATAATCGGCAGATCGGTTAATTCGGGTATTTTCCGGATTTCCCGGATCGCTTCGTATCCGTCCATCCGCGGCATCATGATATCCATCAGCACCAAATCAATGCCGTGAGAGTCCGCGGCCAGCATTTCCAGAGCATCCACGCCGTTTTCTGCAAAGACAACCTGCAGGCCGGCATCCTCCAATGCTACGGACAAGGCAAAGACATTGCGGATGTCATCATCCACAATCAGAATCTTATGCAGATAAGAGTCTGTTACGGAGTCATTATCCTCTTCTCCGGAAATCGAAACAGCAGCCTCCAGCGGAGCAGCCCTGTCCAGCAAATACCGGTTGTCCGCGACGCTCTGATCCTGGGCCTGGATGCGGTCCAAGGGGTGGAAGATGTTTCTGCTCCCCGTAGCATTGGGCGCAATCAGCGGCACCCACAGAATAAATGTGCTTCCTTGGCCTATGCCGCTGGTTACGGTTATATTGCCGCCAAGCGCTCTGGCCAGCTTCTGGCTGATGGATAAACCGAGCCCGGTGCCGCCGAAATTGCGGCTGATGGTTCCGTCCGCCTGGCGGAAAGCCTGAAAGATTTCCTCCTGCTGGTTTTCGGGAATGCCGATGCCTGTATCCTCAATCATAAACAGCCACATACCGTCACTCAGCTCCAGCCGGAAGGTGACCTTGCCATCGGAGGTAAACTTGAAGGCATTGGACATCAAGTTGCCGATGATCTGCATCAGGCGCTGGGAGTCGGTATTAATCACCTCCGGCAGATCCTCACCCGTGTGGATCACCAGCTCCACCCCCTTGCGGACGGAAACCGGCATAAAGCTTCTTTCCACATACTGCACAATTTCTTTAATCTCCAGGGGCTCCACATGGATCTCCATATGGCCCGCTTCCACCTTGGACAAATCAAGAACATCATTAATCAGCCGCAGTAAGTCCCCTCCGGCTCCGTGAATGGCAGCAGCATATTCCCGCTGCTTCTCCGTCAGATTGCCCTCTCTGTTTTCCTGAAGCATCAGGGACAGGATCATCATACTGTTCAAAGGCGTTCGCAGCTCATGGGACATATTGGCCAGGAACTCGGACTTGTACCGGGAAGCCAGCTCCAACTCCACCGCTTGATGCTCCAGAACCTTATTGGCCCGTTCCACTTCAATGTTTTTCTCTCTGGACAAACGGACCTGTTCCTCCAGCAGTGTTGTTTTCAGCGTCAGCTCCTCATTGGTTGCCGCCAGCTCCTCCTGCTGCTGCTGGAGCAGCTCCTCCGATTTCCGCAATGCTTCTGCCTGCTCCTCCAGCTTTTCGTTGGTCACCCGGAGCTCATCGGACTGGGTTAGCAGCTCCTCGGATTGAGTCTGTAATTCCTCCGTTAATATTTGCGAAGTGCGGAGCAGCTCTTCCACACGGATGCGTCCCATAATACTGTTCAGCACGGTTCCCACATTTTGCGTAACCTGCTCAAGCAATGCCACATGCAGCGGAGAAAAGGGATGGACAGAGCCGATTTCCAGCACGGCCATCACATTGCCCTCATAAGCGACAGGGATGATGAGCACCTCGCTTAGCGTCAGCTCCCCCGGCGAAAGCTCAATGCGAACCGGGTTGTCGGAGCGCTCCTGCAGCCTGATCCAACGGTTGTCCGCGGCGCATTGGCCCACAAGGCCTTGTCCCAGATGAAATACATTGCGGATCGCCCCCGGCTGTACGGCGTAGCTTCCCACCAGCGAATACAAGCTGGGTTTGGGGTGTTCTGAATCAGAGATGTAGAATCCGCCGTAGACAGCCTCCACTAAAGGGGCAACTTGGCGCACAAAACGCTCCCCTACTTCCTTCAGATCGGTACGACCTTGAAGGATCATCATGATGCTGTTCAACTGCGTTTTCAGCCAGGCTTCTTCTTCATTCTTCTTGTTAAATTCATGCTCCCGCGCCCGCTGCTGGGACAAATCCCGGAACAGCCGGTTGAAAAGGCGGATAACCTCACTGATTTCATCCTTTCCGCCGTCCTCTGTAAATTCTACTGGTACCAGTGAATCCGTAGCCGTTTTGGGAACCAGGGCGGACAGCCGGTTAAAGCCCTTGGAGATGCTCTGAATAATCCAATATGTAATCATTAGGACCAGCACCAGTCCAAGAAGCATCAGACTGATCGTATATTGGAGGGTTTTGCGGTTATCCTGCGTGCCGTCCTTCAGAACCTGGTCCATTCTATTCTGGTTAAAGCTTCCCAACGCATCGTTCTTTTCCTGGATTTCCTGCTGAAGCTTCAGGCCTTCGGAGCTGCGTAGCAGCACCGCATCATCCAGCCGGTTGTTCATGACATAATTCACTATCGTATCCTTATAGTTCAAGTAACGGGTGATTGCCTCAATCGCATCCTCCGTCACCTGGGATTGCTGGGCATCCTGATATTTGGCCCTCGAATCCTCAAACAGCTTGCGCATATCCCGGTCATTCTCAGCCAGGCGCTCGAGAATCTCCCTCTGGGTCATGATGGGGTTGTTGACCAGCAGGCTGACCAGATTGCGGCCGATATCGTTGGTGATGACCTGAAACTGCTGGCTATCCTTTACGTTGGCATACATCTCATCATAGGTGGCCCCGATATCCTTATTCATCGTGGTCAAGCGGTTCATTCCCAAGCCGGCGATGGAAAACATTACAATCAGCAAAATGCTCATGCCGGCAAGCAGTTTATTGCGTATGGTCATGCCCATACTCCCTTCTTTCGGAACAAATAGAATGTTTAGGCCAGCTTGCCAGCCTCTATAGATAAAAGACAGTAATCATCACGCTTTTCATTTAATTTGGCCCCGTCGATCAGCTCATCGGCCAAACCTGCCGCACTCAGCAGCGGTCGGGCGAGGAACAATTCGGCAATGCTGTCTGTGGAGGAGTCCCAGTCTGACCCGCAGGCTTCGAGAAAGCCGTCCGTAAACAACAGCAGCTTCATATGCTCTTTATAATGAATGGTCCGCTTTTCCAGCTGGATGGGATCATCGAATCCCACCGCACATCCGCCGGAGTGCAATCTGTGCAGCTCTTCACCGTCAGCCAGCATAAGCCCCTCCGGGTGCCCGGCGTTCACATATTCCACAGTTCGGGCGCGGGGATCCATTATTAAATAGATGGAGGTGAAATAATAACGCACCCACTTGTCCTTGTTCTGCAAACGCAGCATGTAGGTGTTCAGCAGGCTGACCACCTCCATGGGATCGGGATTCTTCTGCATGGCATCCTGCAGTGCAGAAGCGATATACATACACATGAGTGAGGATGAGATGCCGTGTCCCATCATATCCAGCAGAATGATCCCGTATTTGCCATCCTCCAGCTGCTGCCAGAAGTAGAAGTCTCCGGCCAAAACCATGGACGGCTGGTATACGGCTTCAATTCGCAGATTCTCCTTCTCGAAGGGTTTGCTCAGGACACTCTCCTGCACCTGCTTGGCCAGCGCCAGCTCCAGGGACATATCCCTCTCCTTGGCTTTATGCCAGTTCAGCTCTGCCCGCAGCCGCAGGGCCACCCGGATCCGGGCCAGCAGCTCAATCTTGTTCACCGGCTTCACCACATAGTCTGTCGCACCTGCGTCCAATGCCTCCGCCAGCTTATTGGAATCCCCCAGTGCGGTCACGATGATGATCGGAATATCCTTCAGCTTCTCCACACCCTGAATCCGCCGGCAGGCTTCGATCCCATCCACACCGGGCATCATCATATCCATTAGAATTAAGTCGGGTGTAGCCTCCACACGGTCCGCCTGCTGCTGCTCCATGCCCAGATAAGAGAACAGCTCCCCTGCATTATTAAAGGAAACATGATTGAGAAAGCCGGCGCCGTCCAATATTTTTTCGATGATCATTTGGTTGATCAGGTTATCGTCCACAATGGCAATACGCATATAATTCACCTCATTAAATATCGGATGCTTCAGATAAACAATTATAGGAAACGGGGAAACCGGTATCTATCTCTTAATAATAGCTCACCCTTTTGCAGCATGTCTAGAAATAGACCAGCTTTTTTGGACCAGTGGCTAAAATTTTGCTTTTTCCCTGTTTCTTCTTCTCCGGCCAGGTTTAATAAGGTATCACAAGGTCATGCATGGACAGGAAGCAACCATGATGGCCATTTTTGAGAGGAGGTGTGCGGATGCAGGCTGAAGCAGTTTATCATGCCGCAGGCGGAAGCTGGGCATATGCCTACAATCACGAAACCGTTCATCTCCGGCTGCGTGTCAAACGTAATGATGCGGAGCAGGTTTTCGTACATGTAGGAGACAAATATGACTGGGGAGCCGGTCAACAGGAATTCGCCATGGAGAAAATTGCAGCGGACACGCTGTTCGATTATTGGTTCTGCCCCGTCATCCCGCCCAAAAGACGGATGTCTTACGCATTCCGGTTGCAGCAGGGCGAAGAGCAATGCTGGTATTCCGAGGTTGGATTTACCGATACCCCGCCGTCCGATGCGGGCATGTATTTCGAGTATCCGTACCTGCATGAATCCGAGGTTTTTCAAGTGCCCGATTGGACCAAAAAAGCAGTGTTCTACCAAATTATGCCCGACCGATTCAGTCTCCCCTCCGACTATGACGAGTCCCAGGAGGAAGGCAAATTTCTTCATTGGGGAGACGAGCCCCAGCTGGACGGAGCCTTCGGCGGTAATTTAAAGGGAATTCGCGAGAAGCTGGATTATCTGGAGGAGCTGGGGATTAATGCCTTGTATTTGACCCCAATCTTCTCCTCCCCTTCCTGTCATAAATATGATATCTCCGATTACAAGCAGATTGATCCCAATCTGGGTGACAAGAAGGAACTGAAGGCGCTGGTGGACGAATGCCACAAACGCGGAATCAAGGTTGTCCTGGATGCGGTATTCAATCATTGCAGCGAAGCCATGGAGCAATTCGTGGATGTGCTGAACCGGGGAGAAAAGTCCCCCTACAAGGATTGGTTCCATATTCATTCTTATCCGATTCGCGGAGAGGACGGGCAGCCCAACTATGATACCTTCGGCAACTTCGGACATATGCCCAAGCTGAATACGGCCCATCCTGAGGTGCAGGAATATCTGCTCACTGTCACCCGCTATTGGATGGAGGAATCGGGAATTGACGGCTGGAGGCTGGATGTGGCCAATGAAATTGACCATGAATTCTGGCGGCACTTCCGCCGGCTGGTCAAATCCATTAATCCGGAGGCTTATATTGTCGGTGAATGCTGGACCGATGCCAACCCCTGGCTGCAGGGTGACCAATTCGATTCCGCCATGAACTATCCCCTTGGCAAACGGATTCTGGACTACTTTGAGGGCGAATCCTTGGACGGGGCAAGCTTTGCCGAAACCGTCGCCCGCTTATCTGTACGGTATCCTGAACAGGCCCATGAGGTATTATTCAATCTTCTGGGCAGCCACGATACAGGCCGGGTAGCCACCCGAATTGAGGACAAGCGCAAGCTGAAGCATGCTTTTCTGTTCATGCTTACCTACCCTGGCACTCCCTGTATTTTTTACGGCGATGAATACGGTATGACCGGCGGCGATGATCCGGATTGCCGGAAGTGTATGGAATGGCATCCGGATATGCGGGATGAGGAGCTGCTGGATTTCTTCAAAACCCTCATCCATTTAAGGTGCAGCATCCCTGCTTTAAGCACCGGACGTTACCGGATGCTTCAAGCGGAGAGCGGAAATCCCGCCATTATCTATGAACGGATAACTGACGGCTCCCATGCTCTCATCTGGATCAATCATTCCGAGGAACCGGCGGAAGTATCCCTTGCTCTGGAGACCAATGACTGGAAGGATGCCTGGACCGGGGAAGATGTCCCCGTAGCCGACGGTCAGATGACCATCCAATTGGACAGTTTCAGCTTTCGGGTCATACATAGATCCTGGCAGCCTGAAGGGAGTTGATGTATATGGAGGAGTTCTCCGGTAACGCCACCAGCTTATTGCTGGATGAACTGGATAAAGAAACCCAGAGCTCCCCCTTAAGCCATGACCAAATTGCACGCATCAGCAAAATTGTGGAAGAATACAACACCAAAATCAAATGCCGCCTGACTGAGGAGCAGGAGAAGCGCACCTCCCGCTCCGACCGTTTGGCTGACAAGGTTGCCTCCTTCGGAGGCAGTTGGGCCTTTATAGTGCTTTTTATCATATTCCTTGCTGTTTGGATGATATGGAATTCCGTCATATTGTTTTTACAGTTCGACTCGCCTCCCTTTATTCTGCTAAACCTGATCCTGTCTTGTATATCAGCGCTTCAGGCTCCCTTTATCCTGATGAGCCAGAACCGGCAGGCAGCCCGGGACAAGCAGGAGGCGCTCCTAAACTTTGCCATTACGTATAAAGCTGAAAAAGAAAACGATGAAATAAAAAATATGCTCCGATCCATTGAACGAATCCTGACCCAGCCGGCTTGCGGCTGCCAACAACAAACCCGACAAGGAGGAAACAATCATGAACACAAATAATTGCATTGCTATGCTGCTTGCGGGTGGAGAAGGAAAAAGACTTCGTCCGCTGACCTTAACCCACGCTAAACCGGCCGTCTCCTTCGGCGGACAATACCGCCTGATCGATTTTCCGTTAAGCAACTGCCTGAATGCAGGCATCGACAAAATCGGGGTGCTTACCCAATACCGTGCAGAAACCCTGCACCAGCACCTGGGCAGCAACAATACCAACATCACCCTGCTCCCTGCCGGCTTGAAGCAGGAGGAAGGCTACACCGGCACAGCAGATGCAATCTATAAGAACATCGCTTATCTTGACAAGCTGAATCCGGAGAATGTTCTGATCCTGTCCGCCGATCACATCTACCACATGGACTATCGTGAAATTTTGCACTTCCACACCATGCGGAAAGCATCCGCCACCATCTCGGTCATCCGGGTTCCGTTGGAGGAAGCAAGCCGCTTCGGCATTATGACCGTGGACGCCGATCACCGGATCACCGCTTTCCAGGAAAAACCCCGCCGTCCGGAATCCAATCTGGCTTCCATGGGGATTTACGTCTTCCGCTGGTCCGATCTGCGGGAGCAGCTGATCCGGGATGCAGCCGATCCGCAGTCCTCCCATGACTTCGGCAAGGACATTATCCCGAAGCTGCTCAAGGAAGATGCCGGTGTATATGCCTTCCCGTTTGAGGGATACTGGAAGGATGTGGGCACGGTGGATACCCTCTGGCGGACACACATGGATCTGTTGGGCTCCCCTGCCCAATTGACGCTGAATCCCCCCACCTGGCCTATGCGGGTGGCCGGCAGCTTGACTCTCCAGAACGAAATGCTGCGTATGGAGGATGACCGGGGCTCCGCCTCCCTTCTCCACCAGCATTGCTACCTGGAGGGCCGGGCCAGACGTTCGATTATTTCCAACGGTGTATGGATTGGCAAGAACAGTCTGGTCACCGACAGCATTGTAATGCCCAATGCGGTAATCGGCAAGAATGTCCTGATCTCCCATGCCATTATCGGCGAAGGAGCGATTATTGAGGACGGTGCTGTTATCGGCGGCTCGCGCAAGCAAATCAGCGTCATTGGCAATGTTTCCCAGGAAGAGCTCCAAGGCAGCTGGAACGCCTATACTCGTGGTTATCGCGAAGGAGTGAATGGTTATGACCGGGCATCCTTTGGAAATTAAAGCGGACGGCAATGCCCGTCTGAAAGGCCGGGTGGCTCTGGTTACCGGAGCCGCCTCCGGCATCGGACGTTCTGCCGCTCTTCTTATGGCAAGGCACGGCGCCCGTCTGCTGCTGGCAGACCGGGATGGTGAACGGCTGGCCGAGGTGGAGAAGGTCATTCGTGACCGGGGCGGGGAAGCGCTATCCCTGCCCTTGGATATAACTGATGAAGCCGCCATCGAAAAAGCCTTCAAAGAAGGCACCGCCCGCTTCGGCGGAAAGCTGCATGTGCTGTTTGCCAATGCGGGCATTAACGGAACCCTCTCCCCTATTGAGTCCATGCCTCTGGAGGAATGGAGCAAAACGGTGGATGTAAATCTGAAGGGTACCTTCCTGACCGTTAAACATGCCATTCCCTATCTGAAGGAGCAAGGCGGCAGCATTATCATCACAAGCTCGGTCAACGGCAACCGGATTTTCTCCAATTTCGGCTTCAGCACCTACAGCACCACCAAGGCAGGCCAGGTGGCTTTCGCCAAAATGGCTGCACTGGAGCTGGCCCAATACCGGATCCGGGTGAATGTAATTTGCCCCGGCGCCATCTCCACCAATATCGACGAAAGCACAGAAACGCTTCCGGAGGTGGAGGAAATTCGGATTCCCGTGGAGTTCCCCGCCGGCGACCAGCCTCTACGCAACGGTCCTGGCTCCCCCCGGGAGGTGGCGAATCTGGTGCTGTTCCTGGCGTCAGACGAAGCCTCCCATGTTACCGGCACCGAAATCTATATCGACGGTGCAGAGTCTCTAATTCGAGGATAAAAAAACAGCGAAAGGATGATGAAGTATGTTGAGATGGTCCCTGATCTTTCTGGTAGTTGCCGTAGTAGCAGGTATTTTCGGCTTTGTAGGCATTGTCCATGTGGCAGCGGACATCGCCCGAATCCTCTTCTTCCTGTTCCTGATCCTGTTTGTAGTCACCTTGTTTATGGGCAGACGTGGCGGCGCACGGTAACGCTCTCCCCACTCAAAAAAACACCCGGTTCCCTAATGGGCCGGGTGTTTTCATTTAATGCAGTCCTTACGCTTTGGCTCCTGTCTTTTCCTTCCACTGCTCCAGCACTTCCTCAGCAGCGGCCCTGCTGATCATCTTCCCCTTGAAGTAAATCAAGTCTTCTGCAGATCCGGTAAAAATACAGGCAGGCTCATATTTCTTCAGGATGATCCGCTCATCATCCACATAAATTTCGATCGCATCCTTCTCGGCTATGCCCATGGTACGTCTCAGCTCTATAGGCAGGACCACCCGTCCCAATTCATCAACCTTACGGACAATTCCGGTAGCTTTTGTCATTTTTCTTCCTCCTCCCTAAGAATGATGAATCATTTTGTAGAATGATAATGCTGAGGATGCTTCCAGTATATCACAGTGTTTGCGGAACCTCACTTTTTTCGTTGAATTTTCTCATCATCCAAATTATGTAAAAAGACAGCCTTCATAAGAAAAGGCTGTCTTCCGTTAAGGTATTTTTACCGTCCTGCCAGCACCAAATCGGCTTCCGCCAGCTTTTCGATAATCGGAATGTTTTGGGGACAGGCTTCCTCGCAATTGCCGCATTCCACACACAAGGATGCATCCTTGCTGTTTTTCACCAGGTTGGCATAGTTTCGTTGGCTGTCCGGCAGCGCATTGAAAATAGAGGAATGGTTGTAATGGGCGAATACATCGGGGATGGCCACTCCCGCGGGACACGGAACACAATAGCCGCATTTGGTGCAGCCTACCTTGATCTTACTCTCATACGCCTCCTTCACCCGCTGGACCAGACCAAGGTCCTTGCCGGTCATGCCGTCCGGGGTGATGGTATCGAAAATCTGCAGATTATCCTTCAGCTGCTCCAGATTATTGACGCCGCTTAAGATGGTGGTTACCTGCGGGAAGTTCCCTACCCAACGGAATGCCCAATCCACCGGACTGTGTTTGGCGTCTGCCTCATCCCAGATGCCGAGGATATCATCGGGAACATTCCGGGCCAGGCTGCCGCCCTTCAGAGGCTCCATAATCACGACGGGAATATTCCGTTCGGCTGCATATTGCAGTCCTTCCAGTCCCGCCTGATAGTTCACATCGAGAATGTTCAGCTGGATCTGGCACATTTGCCAATTATACGCATCAATAATTTTCTTAAACAGCGGAAGCTCGTCATGGAAGGAAAACGACGGATAACGGATTTTCCCTTGTGCTACCGCCTCGTCCAGGAAATCCAGCACGCCCAGGGACATAATTGTTTTCCACGAATTCTTGTTCAGGGCATGAAGCAGATAAAAGTCAATGTAATCCACCTGCAGCTTAGCCAATTGCTCATCCAACAGCCTGCCGAAATCCTCATAGGTTTTGCACAGCCATACGGGAAGTTTGGTGGCCAGCTTCACCTTTTCGCGGTAGCCGTCCTTCAAAGCCTTGCCCACGACCAGCTCGCTGTTGCCGCCATGATATGGATATGCCGTATCCACATAGGTTACACCCTGATCAATCGCATAACGGATAAGTTCGATGGCTTCTTCCTCATGAATCCGGGACGCATCCTTGCCGCCCTCAGGCTGTTCCTCCAGAGGAAGCCGCATACATCCTAACCCGAAGGAGGATACCTGAAAGTCCAAATTGCCAAATTGTCTGTATTGCATGTCTTCACCTCTATGATCTGTCATCCTCTTCACGGGCATCAGGGCCCGCTTCTCTCTTTTCCAATTGTAGCATATTCACTTTTGAGCGGACAGTAGTTAACAAAAGGTAAGTAGAACACGGACCTGCGGGACTGCTGAGCGGCCAAAACGCAAAAAAACCGCCAAAGCCTCCCCGGAGGAAGCCTTGACGGTTTGAAGGGACGATGCAAAATCCGCGCCGCGTTTAATGTACCGGGACGTTACAACGTCTCAGGAAACCGCCTTGCAGTTATGCTTGCAGTTATTATTGGTGCAATCCCGGAAGGATCCGTAAAAGTCCAGGCGGTGATCCGTTACGGTAAAACCGTATTCCGTCTCCAGCCGCTTCTCCAGAAGGGACAGCCAATCCTCCATAATTTCGCGGACCTCGCCGCATTCCCGGCAGATCAGATGATGGTGCATATGCTCATGCTCTTCGCTGCGCAGGTCATACCGCGCCACACCGTCGCCGAAGTTCATCTTCTCCACAATATGCAGCTCACTGAACAGCTCCAGCACCCGGTATACAGTGGCGATGCCGATTTTGGGGGATTGCTGGCGGACCAGCATAAAAACCTCCTCCGCGCTCAGATGCTCCTTTTCATTCTCCAGCAGCACCCGCAGTGTGGCGTCCCGCTGGGGAGTCAGCTTGTAGCCTTGAGCGGACAGCCGTTTATTGATTCTGCTTAATTCCTCGGTTACACAGGTCATTCCCGAACCTCCTTCACCACCCGTTTGTTCTTATTCAGGCGCAAACGAATTTAGAATTATTATAAGGATATTATAGTCCCCTCATATAAAAATAGCAATCTATGACTGGAGAAGAAAAGGCGCCTCCTCCGCGGGGAAGAAGCGCCTTCGTCTTAACCTAACCTGTTCCGTGAAGCCTACCAATGGTTCCAACAACATCATCAAACTTGTACTTCCAGCCTCTTACAGCTGCATCTATGGGGTCGAACAGATCATAAGCTACCCGTTTGTTGAAACAACCGGCCGGCTTCGTCTTTGAATCATCAAAACAACGAAAGCCCTGCCTCTCTTCCATCCTTGCGGCTCCGAAGACCGCGCCAGTGAGAATCTACACATTCAAACAATGAACAAAGGTTATTCAGTAATAATAACACAATTGTTCGCATATTGCAAGAACGAATACTTAATAAGGCAGAATCAAGTCCTCCAGCTTTCGTTTGGGCACATGATGTACACCCTCTTCATCCCGCCAATACTTCACATTCTTCGGATCGGCCAGCTCCTCCAGCACTACAACTTCCTTTGGTTTGCCCAGTGCCATCACCAATAAAATCTCATACTGCTCTGGGATCTCCAGCGCTTGTGCCAGGCCCTTGCGGTCGATGGCCCCGAACATGCAGCCGCCGAAGCCCTTCTCCACTGCGCCCAAAAGAATACTTTGACAGGCAAGGCCATGATCCCACGAAGGGTTGGAGCTAATGGTTTTATCCAGCAGCATCACCACGTAAGCCGACGGACGCTCCCCCTCCACCGGACCCGGCCAATCCCGGAGATATCCCGCCCAGCGAAGATGCGGAAAAATCAGCGCATTCTTTTCCTTATCGGCAGAAAGAACATACTTCAGCGATTGCAGATTGCCTCCGGACGAGGTGTGCCGCGCCAAATCAATCCATGCCTCCAGCTGAGCCCTCTCGATAGGCGTTTCCTCATAAAACCGGCGGTACGTTCTATTCTTCCGGATTAACTCTTCAATCATGCTGACCCTGCTCCCCTTCCTCCGGGGCCGGATTCTCGCGGCATTCCTTGCAGGTGCCGTAAATTTCGAACCGGTGCCCGCTGATCTGAAAGCCCTCGGGTCCCTCTCCCAGGTGGCCCATTGGGCAGAAATCCATGGAAAAGGTTTTTTCGCATTGGGTACAGATCAAGTGGTGATGATGATGGTGCTGGCAATTGGCCTTAAACTTCAGGCCTCCCTCCAGAAAATAAAACTGCTCCAGGACTCCCATTTCGCTTAAAATCCGCAGATTCCGGTAAACGGTGTCAAAGCTCACCCCGGGATATTTCTGGCGCATGGATTCATATACATCCTTCGGCGTCAGATACCCTTGCGCCTCTGCGAACAGCTGGGCCAGGCTTTTGCGCTGCTCCGTTACGCGGAGGCCGCCTGTACTCATCTTCCGCAGCATTTCTTCAGTTGTTATGGATTCGGACATAGCTATCCCCCGATTGCACTCGCTTCCTTCTTCCCTCTAATATTGAGGGAAAATGCAAAAAACGTCAAGGTTGAGGAACATTTTCGACAAACGGCAAAAAAAACCTCCGGCAGCCCGGAGGTTTCACGTCACTTAGTTCAATGCTGCCGGTGCGGCGGCTTTCAGCACGCTGACCTGATAGGAATCATGGCTCGAGGAAATGATATAATCAGGCCGTCCTTGCTTGGCGCTTTGGCGGTGCCCCTGAATGTGGACGTCGCTTTTCTCCCATGCTTTCCAGGCTTCCTCCGACTCCCAACGGATCATGACCAGCACCTGCTCCTCGCCGTGACGCGCTTTCTGCACCATCACGCTCAGATCCACAAAACCCGGCATCTGCTCCACTGCGCCCGGTTTGCTGAACCGCTCCGCCACAGCTTGGGCAAACCCTTCCTTGACGGTAATGGTTTTCATTTCTACGAACATACGAACACTCCTTATGTCTGTCTATTATCCGCGAAGCGCCTGTGCGAAGCTTTTGCCGAAGGCCACACATGTTTCCTTATCGGCCTTGCCCGGAGTCAGCTCTACCTTCAGCCCATCCTGAACGATCTCTGCGCCGCGGTCCTTCAGCTTGCCGGTCAGAAGGTCCACCGCTACTCCGTACTCCGAATAGGCGGAATCGCAGGAGCCGAATACGGCCGCTTTTTTTCCGGTAAGATCCACATCATCCAGATCGTCGAAATAATCCAGGAATTCATCCGGCAGTTCCCCGTCGCCCCAGGTATACGCGCCCAGCACGATGCCGTCGTAGCCGGCCAGGTCGGAGGCTTTCACATCGTCCACCCGCTCTACAACGGGTTCGAAGCCCTCTTCCTTAATCCCCTTCACAATTTGAAGGGCCATATCCTCCGTGTTGCCAGTCATGCTGGCATAAACCACCACTATACCGCTCATAAGTTTCGACCTCCAGATAGATAGTACATCTTGTTATGATAATGATATTCATTATCACTATAGGTGTCAATCCTTATTTTTCATGCAAAAAAATAACACGGACCAGGGAAATTACCCTGATCCGTGCTATATACATCCGTGATTTATCTTATCCCAAGAAGGAGGACAGCATCCAAACATGCTTCTCCAAGGAAGTATGGATCGCCAGGAGCAGATCGCCGGTAGTTTCGTCATCGGCTTCTTCGGCAACCTTCATGCCTTCCTTCAGCTCGGCGATAACGATTTCGAAATCGGCGATGGTAGCGGCAACTTGCTCCGTAGCGGATTCTGTACCCTTGGCTTCCTTAATGGAGGCAGTAGCCAGATAATCGCTCAAAGTCGCAAGCGGCTTGCCTTTAATGGCCAGTACACGCTCTGCCAGATCATCAATATGAAGCGCAGCTTCATTATACAGCTCTTCAAATTTCAAATGCAGGGTGAAAAACTGGGTGCCCTTCACATACCAGTGAAAGTTGTGCAGCTTTACGAACAGAACTCCCCAGTTGGCGATCTGTTTGTTCAGTACCGAAGTCAATTCCACACTCATTTTCGATTATCCTCCTTGTTATATGTATTCCCATCTATTTTAAAGCATTTCTCCTCTCAATAGATATTACAAATTACCAACTTTTTTCATAGATAAACAACAAAAAAAGCGGCAAAAGAGCCGCTTTCATTTGACAAAGCTTAATCGTACAGCACAGCGCTGCGGTCATAGTCCCAGAACGGATACCTGGCGGTAATGCCCGTTTCGCCTGTCAGCCGGATTTTGACCCCGTCGCCTGTCTTCATCCCTGGGATAGGAAGATGGACATACTCCCCTGCATTTACCGGCATGGTAATCACACTTCCGGGGATAGGCTCCATGGACACGATGGTTCGTTCCTGACTCAGACTGGACCAATACAGATTCACATAATGCTGGGAATTGTAGCGGTTCAGGAAGGAAAGCTCGATTTGGTATGCTTCTCCCGCCTTCAGATTGATGGATGCTCCCACAGGCCCGCCCAGGTAAATGTCCTGGCCGTTGATCTTCAGCTTCGTTTCATTCAAGTTGTCGCTGTGGGCGGTAAAGGAATACCGTTCCGTATATTTTGGCACAATGGTCCCGCTCCACTTCCATGAGCCGATGCCGGAGGGTTGGAGATTGCTCAAGGAATCCAGAACCCGCTGCCCGGTTTCCTTGCCGAACTTCACATCGCCATAGACCGTTTCCGTAACTGTGCCTGTAGTCCTTGCGGGATATTGTCCATAGGTTACCTCCACGACGCCGCTCACATTGCTGAAGAATCCGAGCTGTGCCCCGTCGGCGGTTTTGGAAAGCATGGGAGCTCCGATCAAGGGTCCTTGCTTCGCTTCTTCGATGATGAGGAAGCGGGGATAATCCGACGACTTCACCTTAACCACCATAGAATTGGCATCTGCCCGGACAAGCTGCACCGGGATGCTCTGGTTGGTCATAGGGTCATACGACGAAACCTTGGCCCCTTGACCCACTACATTGGCCAGACTGATTTCGTACTCCTGCTCCGGCATCTGATAACGCGCCGGATCCAGGGGAGATTTGGTGTCATCATAGGAACGGGTGATGTCCCGGGTCATGACGTAATAGGCAACGGCAAATTTGTTGTTGGCCAGCTGATACGGCAGGATGGCGAAATCATCCCTGTTATACCGGCTGGGATGTTCGGCGGTGCCCTTGCCCGCAAAAACCAGCTGCGGCTTGTATTCAGTCAGCCGGGTCACCGCAAGAGGACGGGCCGTATCGATGGGCTGGCCGGTTTTCATCAGGCCGGCGATGTTCTTCAGCACCGTAATTTGCGGTCCGATCTTGGCGCGGACGGCATCGTTCAACTGATAGTTGTTCTTCTTCAGCTCATCGAAGAAAGCCTCCGGCAGGATGCCAAAGCAATTGTCCTGGTTGCGGATATTATAGACCGTGATGGTCTCCATACCCTTGTGGGCGTAGAAGGTGAATAAACGCGACAATGTCTTCGCCCCGGTTTCCATCATCAGGCTGGACAGCTGCTGGTCCGCGGCCGCCACCTTGGACTGCTCGATAAGCTTTTGGGCGAAGGGCAGCCGGTAATAGTTGGTTTCGGTCATCCACAGCTCGGCGGTTTTCCCGTTGCCCGGGCTGGCATAGCGGAAATGGTCCTGCCACGGGCCGGGGAACGGGGTCAGATCACGGATCAGGGATTCGGTGGTATACAGGTATGCCCATTCCTCAGGCATAGTCATCACTTGGTTCGGGATAAAGTAGCTGCCCGGAACGGATTCATTGATATTGGTGGGCTTGCGTATGCCGTCCAGCCGTCCAAGCGCATTGTAATAAATCTTGGTAGGCGAGGTATAGGAAGATGCAGAGCCTTGTCCGATATAGGACTTCACCGGATCATAGCCGGTATAATAATGGCGGCTGTATCCCGCCTGATTGGACCAGATGCTGGTGCCGTTATCGTAGGGACGCTGATTGGAGAAGCCGCTGATCACCCGCACACCGGGCAGGCCATTGGCCGGATCGGAGACAAAATCGGCAGTAATGGGCAGGAGCACCTCAATGCCGGTTACGGATTTGCCATCCTTGGCGTAGGTCATCTCTTGGGCAAAGCCCCGTTTGGGCTCGTAATAATTGTCCATGTACATGTAATGGTGGCCGAAGGTATATTCGTTGTACACCTCGAAGTCAAAGCCCGCATCAGCCTTTCCGACGGTACCCAGATCCTCTCTGACAATTTCGGACACAGTCCTGATGTACCGCATCCAGCCGCTAAGAGTTTCCTGGGAGGCAGGATTGGGGGTGCCGTCCTTAAACACCGGCCCGGAAAAAGGCTGGTACTTCAATTTCACCAGAGTGGCTGCCCCTTGGGGCAGATCATTGGGAAGCGGAGCGGATAAGGTGCATTTGCCTGTAGCAGCATCAACCTCTGTAATAATCGGGAACATAGCCGGTCCCATTCCCTTTAGTCCAGTGTAGAGCGGTTTGATGTCCGCCGTTTTATCTACATAGATGACCCGGTCACCCTTCACGGCCTTTTTGGTGACGGTGGTTTTGACCTCCACGTTGGGGCTGGGCATACCCGAATTCATATTCAAGAGGATAAGAGGACGGATATTGTTGTTCTTCAAAGCGGTAAGCTGGGCCCGGAAGGCCTCACGGTAAACGGATTTGATTTTGGTTTCGTCATTGTAATCCAGGTTGGACCAGCCGATCTCCAGGCGGGCGGAGGTAATCCCTGCTTCTGCCATAACCGCAGCCGTCGCAGCAGCCTCCTCCTGTTTGATGTTATTGAACACGACGCCTACGGTGTCCAGATAACGCCTGCTGTCCCAGGTATCCATATAGCTTCTCCAAGGGACGGTGAAATAGGAACGAATGCCGAAGGGAATTTCCTGCTGGAACGGGTCGATGTAAGCTCCTTCTAGTGTGGCCTTGTCCGTCATGCCATCCCAGCTGCCCTGGAGGCCCGTGGTTGCGGCTCCGGCGGCTTTGGAGACTGGCTGAAACGGTGTTCCCAACAAAGCCAACAGGACAACGAAGATGGTCAGGCGCCTTTTAATCAAATGAATACCCTCCTGGAGATGGAAGTTACCTGTGTCGAATTTGTGTCGAATCTTGATGAATTACAGGGAACTAACTCTACTTATGTCGAATTACATGCTTATTATATGCTTTCCATCAAATGCAAAAAAAGAGACGCCGGGACCATTTCCCAAGCGTCTCTTCCCTTCCCCCAAGCCCACTTTCATAACGAAGGGGTTGTTCCTTATAATATCCGTTTTTAGCCTATGAAGGATTTGAGCATCCACACATGCTTTTCCAGTGCGGTATGCATACCGATAAACATATCCACCGTGCTTTCGTCCTCCGCGGCCTCGGCTGCTTTGATGCCTTCCTGGAGTTCCCCGATCACCGCGCCAAAATCGGCCGTCAGCACTTTGACCATTGCCTCAGCGCTTTCGTTGCCGGCCGCTTCCTTGACAGTGGATTGGGCCAGATAGTCTTTCATGGTGGAGAGCGGCTTGCCGCCGATAGCCAATACTCTTTCCGCCAGATCATCGATATATTGAGCCGCCTCGCCGTACAGCTCCTCAAACTTCGTATGGAGGGTAAAGAATTGGTTTCCCTTGACGAACCAGTGGTAATGATGAAGCTTCACATACAAAACGCTCCAATTGGCAATTTGCTTATTCAGGACCTCTGTCACACTCATAACGGTTTGCTGTGCCATTTTCAGGCCTCCCATATAGATTTTGGCGTTGTTTGCTTTCACCTAATGAGAATGCCCCTGCTTCGGTGTTCTATGCATAAGCTGCCGGCTCGGAATGTTGCATTCAATTGGAAATACCGGTATATTTGTCCTATCCTGTGCATATACATCTTGATCAAAAGGATACAGAAATCCCAAAGGAGAGCATATCCATGGCTGCTTCCCTCTTAAGCCTGTCTACCTTCTCGTTTTTGCTGGTGACGCTGTTTACACCGGTCCTGATCTGGGGGCTGCGGACGCTGCGCTTGACCCAGCCGATCCGTGCCGAGCTTCCTCCCGATCACCAGGCCAAACGCGGGACTCCCCTGATGGCGGGTATGATTCTTCTGGTTGGAGTGGCGGTTTCTATCATCTCCTACCCCAAGCCGCTGGTCATATTCCTGGGAGGCACCTTCCTGCTGTTCAGCCTGATCGGGTTTGCGGATGACTTCAAAAAAGCCGCATTCCAGGACCCCAACGGGATTTCCGGAAAAACCAAGCTTGTGTTCCAATTCACGTTTACCGCGGCGCTCTTGTTTCTGCTAATGAGATTCTTTAACGCCAGCCCGGAGCTGAACCTGACCCAGACCTTGTCCATCGGCTTTCCGCTTCTGCTTTATTTGGGCGTGATGATGCTCTTTATTGTGGGAACCGCCAATGCCATCAATTTCACCGACGGTCTGGATGGGCTCCTGATTAATGTATCCATCCCTACATACTTCTTTTTCTTCCTGATTTCTGACCATACGGAGGTAAAGATGTTCTCCCTGGTCATGATCGGATGCCTGCTGGGACTTCTGATCTATAACCTTTATCCGGCCCGGGCGTTTATGGGGGATACCGGTTCTCTCGCCATCGGGGGATCCTTATCCTTCCTCGCCGTTCTGGAAAAGGTGGAGATCCTGATCCCCATCCTGTTCTCCGTTTATCTGGCGGAACAAATTTCTGTCATTCTCCAGGTCTGGTATTACAAAAAAACCAAGCTGCGCCTCTTCCGCATGGCGCCGATTCACTATCATTTCAGCTTGAAGTACGGCTGGTCGGAGAACAAGATCGTTATGGTGTTCGGCTTTATCTCCTGGGCCTCGGCCTTTCTGAGCTGGCTGTACTGGTATTTTTTCCTCCATTGAAGGAGCAAAATAAAAAGGCTGAACCTGGATTAATTCGGGTTCAGCCTTTTTGTTGTCCGTTCTATTCCGTTTCCCAAACCACGGTGCCGGTCAGGGAGAGATCGTACCCGCGGATGGAGGACAGCTCGCTCCGGAAGGACTCCGAACGCAAGATGCCCAGCACCGTCTCTACCCATTCCATATTCGCCGGCTTCTTGATCATCACCAGATCGTAGCGCTCCCGGATCAGCGGAATAAAATCCACATTGACCATAGCCGCGGCTTTCTCAATTCCCACTCCGGCATCCGCTTGTCCGGTGGCTACCTTGCCGGCCACCCCCAGATGGCTGGATTCCTCCGTCTCATACCCTGCGATAGCAAAACGGGAAATGCCCTTCAACCGCATCTGCTCATCCAGCAGCACGCGGGCGCCCGAGCCCTTCTCCCGGTTAACGATCCGTACTCCGGGACGGGTGAGATCCTCCCACGCGGTTATCCCCTTGGGATTGCCCTGGGCCACATACAGACCTGCATTACGGTAAGCTAGGTTTACCACCACGTAGGAATAACCCATCAACAGCCTGCGGATATAGGGAATATTGTACTCCCCCGTGTCCCCGTCAAACAGGTGGGTGCTGACGATATCCGCCTCCCCGTGGTACATGGACACCAGACTGTCCATACTCCCCACAAAAGACCGGAGCGGCCTTACGTTCCGGTTCTGCTTCTCGATATATTTGGCCAGAATATCCAGAATGGAATCCTGCCCGGTAATGACCAAGGGCTTCAGCGCGGAGCTTAGCCCAGGTGAAGGTGACATCACCATTGGGGAAATATATGCAAGGTTTGGCGTTTCCTCCGCAGGAGCAGGGGAGGCCGCCGGACGGACACGCCCCCCTTTGGCACGGGATTTATATGCCTCCAGGTCGGAGGCATCCACGCGCATCTGCTTGCCTACCCGGTAGGACGGCAGCTCGCCTTTTTTGATCAAATCATAAACGGTCAGCTTGGAGACCCGAAGCAGCTTCGCAATCTCCTCAGTCGTATAAGAAATCTCCTCTGACATAAACAACCTCCAGCCGGAATCTTCCTTCATCTTACTCTGTCCCGGCGCTTTTTTCAATTGAGCGCCCATTCCCCAGCGGCTGACAGCCCGGATAAATCACGGATGCCGTGGGAAAATAATTACGGCTCCTTGGCGGCGTTCAAGGAAGCAACGCCATAACCGGGAGGACAAGCCATGAAACGAGTCACCTTGGGCATTCTGGCGGCTGTGCTGCTTTTGGCCGGTTCCGTGCTGCGGCTGGAGCTGACGGATTGGAACCGGAGCCGCCAAATGGCCGCCTCCGGGATCAGGCTGACACCGGCTGAAGCCTTGATGGACCGGGAGGTGCGCAGCCGGTTTCCGCAAAATACGACAATCAACCTGCCGGACGGTGAATCCGGGGCCAGGCTCACCACCGCCTCCTCCCACCCTTTTCCGGAGGGTTATGCCCGTTTCCTGACGCTCTGTTACCGGGTATTCGGCAGCACGATGGAACCGCCGGTGCTTGCTGTGCAGATTCTGCAAAACGCGATGAACGCCTTGTCGTTGCTCCTGCTGATGGCCATCATCCGTATCATGGTGAACCAGCCGTGGCTGGCACTGGCTGCAGGCAGCTTATATTTCCTCCATCCTGCCATTATCCGCTCCTCTTCGGGCTTTAATAGCGAAGCCTTGTATACCTGCACCACCATATTGCTTGTTTACTGTGCCGTCTCATTTTTTACGGATGCTTCACCCACTCCCCGGCGTTCCATAGCCTATGGCTGCGGCTTGGGGGTAGGGATCGCCATGCACCCTCTCCTGTTGGGGTATGGATTTCTGTTCGCATCCGTCGCAGGGATGCAATGCTTCTTAAGCAGCCGCAGAGTGCTGCAATACGTCCTTATGGTGGGCATTTGCATGATGGTGCTTTGTGCTGTATGGCTTTGAAGGAGAGATCAGCTGCATTCCATCAACCCGGGATCTTCAAATTTGGCGTTTAGGCGCTTATAATGGGAGCAAGCGGACAGGGGGCTCCTATGGCGCTTCGCGCGAACCCCTTAATCCCAACGCCATCACGAACGGAGAATGTGACATGCGGCTATACATCATCCGCCATGCGGACCCGGATTATCCCAACAATACCATTACCCCAGCCGGACATTTGGAGGCGCAGGCACTGGCCAAACGAATGGCCACTCACGGTCTGGACCGGATTTACGCTTCGCCCATGGGCAGAGCCCAAGACACCATGCGCTACACAGCGGAAGCTTTGGGAATGACTCATGAGGTGGAGGAATGGACGCAGGAGCTCAGCCTGAAGCTGGAGGAAACTCCTTACGGACGTTTGTCCCATTGGGATCTGCCCGGCGAAGTGATCCGGTCCGGCGAGCGGATGCCCACTTCCGAGAACTGGCATGAGATCTCGTATTACCATGGGACCCCCAGCCGGGAAACCTTCGAAAAGCTGCAGGCCTTCTCAGACGAGTTCCTGAAACGGCAGGGCTTTGAGCGGGTAGGCGGACGTTACCGGATCCTGAAGAAAACCCAGGACCGGGTGGCCGTTTTTTGCCACGGCGGCTTCGGTCTGACCTGGCTGGCCCATCTGCTGGAGATTCCCCTGTCCCTGGTTTGGGCCGGCTTCTGGATGCCGCCCAGCTCGGTGACCACCATTCTGTTCGACGAACGCTCCCAGGATTGGGCCACTCCCCGCTGCATCGGCTTCGGCGATGTGTCCCACCTCTACGAAGCAGGGCTGCCGGTGCGGCCGCGTGGGATTATTGCCAACTTCGATTGAGAAAGTACATTAGGGCCGTGGCGGATAGATCTGCCACGGTTTTTTTTGGCGGAAGAGCTCTTCCTTCTTGCGGACCCTGGTTCCGTTATTTCCCCCAAAACAGGCTGTTCCTCACCGTAACGGACCCAGCAGCCGCTATATCCCACAAATCAGCAGGTTTCTGTGGCGCAGATGACAAATAAGGTCCCTACGGTCCACGAGAGTCCGCAAAAGTCCGATATTGGGCAAAATAACGTCCCTACAGTCCGTAACGGTAACGGACTTTGCCCGGAACCCTCGCCTGACCAACACAAAAAAAGGCAACAGTCAGGGCTGCCGGGAGCTTCTCCCGGCCTTCCCTTCTGTTACCTCCTGCTAACAAACGCTCAAGCCTCTCTATCTGCCTGCCTCCGGCTCTCCAGCCGGAATATGGGACAATCTGCCGTGGGTATCCCCCGTCAGCTTACACGCCCAATACTTGCTTGTACAGCGATACATATTGTTTGGCCGATTGCTCCCAGCCAAAGTCCGTTTTGCTGATGTTTTTCACAATTGTGTTCCACGCCGCTTCGTCCTTGTAAGTTTCCAGCGCCCGTTTGATGGCAAACAGCATCTCATGGGCATTGTACGCATAAAAGGTAAAGCCAGTGCCTTCACCGGTTGCCACGTTGTAAGGGACTACCGTATCCTTCAGCCCTCCGGTTTCCCGCACTATCGGCACGGAACGGTAGCGGAAGGCAATCAGCTGACCCAAGCCGCAGGGTTCGAACAGCGAAGGCATCAGGAACATATCCGACGCTGCATAAATCCGGCGGGACAAACCGTCGCTGAAGGTGATGTTGGCCGATACCTTGTCCGGATGCCAATAGGCCTTATCCTTGAACAGATGCTCAAAACGGCTTTCTCCCGTGCCCAGCACCACCAGCTGCAGCGGCAGCGATACGATTTCATCCATCACCGCTTGAATCAGGTCCAGCCCCTTCTGGTCCACCAGCCGGGATACTAACCCGATCATAGGAATACGTTCATCCACCGGAAGCCCCAGCTCCGCCTGGAGAGCGGATTTGTTGCGGCGTTTTTTGGACAGGGAGTTGCGGTACGGCTCTGCCAGATGGGAATCATTCATTGGATCGAACAGTTCATTGTCCAGCCCGTTCAGAATACCTACCAGCCCGCCGTGAAGGCTCCGCTCCTGCAGCACACCCTCCATCCCCTCGCCGAAAAAGGTGGTTTTGATCTCCTCGGCATAGGTTTTGCTTACCGTGGTCACCTTGTCCGCATGGGTTAGCCCAGCCTTCATGCAATTGCCGTCCCCGTAATACTCAATGCCGTTGCCATCGCCGAACATGCCGTCATCAATACCCAGCAGATCCTGCATCAGCTTCCGGTTGTACCTGCCCTGATAGCGCAGATTATGTATGGTAAACACGGTTTTGATGTTGGCATAGAACGGATGGGCGGCATAATTGCGGCGCAGCAGATACGGAATCAGACCTGTCTGCCAGTCATGGCAGTGGATGATATCCGGCTTGAAATCCAGATGCGGCAAGGCCTCCAGTACAGCACGGCTGAAATAAACAAACCGCTCGGCATCATCCCCATACCCGTAAAGGCCGCCGCGGCGGAAGTAGAATTCATTATCCACAAAATAATAGTGAATCCCGTTGACCTCCAGCTGCTGGATGCCGCAGTATTGGTTGCGCCAGCCCAGATACACGCTGAAGGTGCTGGCGGTTTCCATTTGCTCCCGGAAGTGTTCGGGAATGTCCGCATACTTGGGCAGGATTATCCGCACATCCACATTGTGGTGACGGAGGGAGGCGGGCAGCGAACCGATTACATCGGCCAGCCCTCCCGATTTAACGAATGGAACGGCTTCAGAAGCAGCGAATAAAATGTTCATGCGTGTATAGTCCCTCCAGTCCCCTAGATTAATTATTCACCCGGTTTCATTCCTTACCGGAAAAGACATGTCTTGGATGCTCAAACACGTTTTGTCGGCCTCGCCAGAAAGACGTCTAGATGATCTTCTTCTTCGCAGCCACAAACGGAGCGGTGACGGCGCCCTTCAGCACCCGGCCGCTGTTGATCATCACATCTTTGTCCAGAATGGCGTTCTCCACGCTCACATTCTCCTGGATGTCGCAGTTCTGCAGCACGATGCAGTTGCGGAGCACCGCCCCCTTCCTCACCTTCACACCGCGGAAGAGAATGCAGTTCTCCACCTCACCCTCGATAATGCAGCCGTTGGCGATCATGGCATTGCGGACATTGGAGTGCTGGGTATATTTGGCCGGGGGCTCATCCTTGATCTTGGTATAGATCAGACCCGGGCGGAAGAACAGATCCTTCCAGATGGACGGGTTCAACAGGTTCATGCTGTGGTGGTAATAAGCCTGGATAGTATTGATGACGCCCAGATACCCCTGGTAGGGAAAGGCGTTGATCTTCAGACGGTCCACATTCTTCATGATGGCATCCCGCACCAAGTGGTCATAACCCTGGGCCAAAGAGGTTTCCACCAGGTCCAGGAGCAGCTCCTTCTTCATGAGGAACATCTCCATGGAGACCTTGCCGCTTTTAAGCCGTCCGGTATGGTCCTGGATATCCTTCACCTGCCCCAGGGGATTGATCAGGATCCGCCGGGAGTGGGAGAAGTCATCCTCCTCCATATCCTTATACACCATGGTGATGTCCGCCCCGGACAGCCGGTGATGCTCATACACCTCGGTGAGGTCAATGTTGCAGACCATATGGCTGCGGGTAATCAGCACATAATCCTGGGTACTCCGGTAGAAATAATCCCGGTGGGCGTAGAAGTGGTACAAATCACCCTTCACTATCTCGCGGATTTCATCCACAGCCGGCGGCAGGATGAACAGCCCGCCCCGCTTGCGGTTCAAATCCCATTCCTTGCCGGAGCCCAGGTGGTCCATCAGGGAACGGTATTTGGTATGGGCGAACACCGCCACATTGACAATGCCGGAATTCACCATGCTGGACATGATAAAGTCGATCAGACGGTAGCGTGCGCCAAACGGAACCGAAGCCAGGGAGCGCTTGTAGGTCAGCTCCTCCAGGTTGTCGGGCTCATTCACCAAGTTCACAACACCAAGCACATTTTTCATGGGGGCAGCTTCCTTTCGTATGGATGGGATCAGGACAAATTACTTAGGGTGTGTCTGAAAACCCGCTTGAGGGCATCTTTTGCAGCCTTTTCGCCCCATGCTTCGTTACTTCCCCTTGACGTACCCCCGGTACGCCTGCGTGAAAGTACCTTGCCTTGAACGAAAATTCAGCAAAATCTGCTCCCCTCGGAGTTTTCAGACACACTTACGCAATAATTTCATGGCTGCCGATCAAAGTAATCTCCTTGCTGTCCGGATCTCCGACGACGGAGCCGTCCGCCACAATGGTGGCTTCTCCGATAATGGCGCGGTTGATGACGCAATTTTCGCCGATTTTGGCACCGGGCATAATCACAGAATCCCTTATCACAGTCCCTTCCCCGACCCGGACGCCGTAGAACAGAACGGAATGATCCACCGTGCCCGATACGGAGCAGCCTTCGTTGAGAATGGAATTTTTGACCGCTGCGGTGGGGGCAATGTATTGGGCAGGCTGGTTGGGATTCAGGGAGTAGATTCTCCAGCTCCGGTCATTCAGGTTCAGTCCCGGCTCCTCCTCCAACAAATCCATGCTGGCCTCCCACAGGCTCTCCACGGTGCCTACATCCTTCCAATAACCCTGGAACGGATACGCCATCAGCTTTTCCCCGGCGTTCAGCATACCCGGAATGACATCCTTGCCGAAGTCGTTGCTGGAGGCCGGATTCTCCGCGTCAGCCATCAGATACTTCTTGAGCACGGGCCAGCTGAAGATATATACACCCATGGAAGCCAGGTTACTTTTGGGGGCTTTGGGCTTTTCCTCAAATTCGGTAATCAAGAAGTCCTCATCTGCCTTCATGATGCCGAAGCGGCTGGCCTCCTCCCACTTGACCTCAATAACCGCGATGGTGGCGTCCGCATTCTTTTCCTTGTGGTACTGGATCATCAGGTCGTAATCCATCTTGTAGATGTGGTCGCCTGAGATGACCAGCACATATTCCGGGGCGTATTGCTCGATAAAACCAATATTCTGGTATATGGCATTGGCCGTCCCCTTATACCAGTCGCCGCCCTTGGACTTCATGAACGGAGGAAGCACGGTGACGCCCCCGCCCTTGCGGTCCAGGTCCCACGGTGTTCCGATGCCCAGATAAGAATTCAGCACCAGGGGCTGATATTGGGTCAGTACCCCTACTGCGTCGATGCCGGAGTTGGTGCAGTTGCTCAGGGTGAAATCAATAATTCTGTACTTTCCGCCAAAATGGACGGCAGGCTTTGCCAAATTTTTGGTCAAAGCCCCCAATCGCCGGCCTTCTCCTCCGGCCAGAAGCATCGCTACACATTCCTTCTGCGGCATACATTATTTCCCCTTTCCCATGGTTGTGCGGTCTGGCGTGTCCGGGAGCTCTGCCTGCTTCTCCGTGAAGGGACCCTTGGCTGCGACTTTGTGCTTGAACAGCAAAGCGGAAAACGGCGGAAGCGCAATCCGGATGCTGCACGGCTGCCCATGGAACGGTACAGCCTCCGTCGTCAGCCTGGAGCGTGTTTTCCCCCCGCTGCCTCCAAATTCTTCCGCATCGGAATTCAGGAGCTCCCGGTAGATGCCGGCATCAGGAACCCCGATTCTGTATTCGGAATACCCGGTTTCCCGGAAATTTAATACAGCCAGGATCAGCTCATCTCCCGCTTTGTTCCACCGGACGAAGGACATGACGCTTTGCTCCGCATTGTCCGCATCGATCCATTGGAAACCTCCGGGGCTGTGATCCTGCTGCCACATCGCCTTTTCTTTCATGTATATGGCGTTCAGGCTCCGGACATAATGGCGAGTTTTGCCGTGCATGGGATACCCCACCAGCTCCCAATCCAGGTCCTCCATATCCTTCCATTCGTCAAACTGCCCGAATTCACTTCCCATAAACAGGAGCTTCTTGCCGGGATGGGCCGCCATATAGGCGTACAGCACACGAAGATTGGCGAACTTCTCCTCATAGCTGCCGGGCATTTTGTTGAGCAGGGACTTTTTACCGTGCACAACCTCGTCGTGGGAAAAGGGGAGCACATAGTTTTCGGCATAGGCATACATCATGGAAAAGGTCATGAGATGATGCCGGTGCCGGCGTTCTGCGGGCTGCAGCTGCATATAGCGCAGCACATCATTCATCCAGCCCATATTCCATTTATAATTAAAACCAAGCCCTCCCGCATGGACGGGAGCCGTCACCATCGGCCAGTCCGAGGAATCCTCCGCCACCATCAAGGCGCCGGGGAAATACTGGAACACAGCTTTGTTCAGGCGCTTCAGGAAGCCCAAGGCGTCCAAATTTTCATTACCGCCGTAAGCGTTCCGGGGAGCGGCAGCCTTATCCCGGTCGAATGCCAGGTCGATCATGCTGGCCACGGCGTCCACCCGCAGACCGTCTACATGATAAACATCCATCCAGAAGATGGCGTTGGAGATCAGGAAGCTCAGCACCTCCGGTTTGCCGAAATCAAAACCGAGTGTGCCCCAGCCCCGCTTCTCCGCAATATCCGGATCAGGATGCTCGAACAAGGGGGTGCCGTCGAACAGCCGGAGACCGTGGTCATCCTTGCAAAAATGCCCGGGCACCCAGTCAAGCAGAACACCGATGCCGTTTTCGTGGCAGTGGTTAATGAAGAACATCAGCTGCTCCGGCTGCCCGTAGCGGCTGGTGGCGCTGTAATACCCGGTGGCTTGGTAACCCCAGGAGCGGTCGAAGGGATGCTCTGTCAACGGAAGCAGCTCGATATGGGTGTACCCCATCTCCTTTACATATTCCACCAGCTCCTGCGCATACTCCTCATACGTATAGAACACTTCATTCTCAATATATTTCCAGGAACCCAGATGCACCTCATAGATATTGAGAGGTTTGGCATAAACGGGCTCCTTCTCCTGCTTCCTGCGCCAGCGAGTATCATTCCAGCGGAAGCCCTCCAGACTTTTGACAACGGAAGCAGTCCGGGGACGGAGCTCGGAAAAAAAGGCATACGGATCGCTTTTGAGAAAACGGCGTCCGTCAGGTCCGGTGATCCGGTACTTATAGACAGCCCCTTCCTCCAAGCCGGGGACAAAAAGAGTCCACATGCCGCCGGAGTCGAGTAGCGGCTCCATCAGATGACAGTCAGCCGTCCAGCCGTTAAAATCACCGCTGATCCCCACTTCCTTGGCGTGGGGCGCCCATACCGTAAAGCGCACACCCGTAACCCCGTTCTCCTGAGCCGGATGCGCCCCCATCATACGGTAGCTGTGGTGCAGATTTCCCTCGTGAAACAAATGCAGATCATGAGCAGTCGGAATGCGGTTTGGCAAGCCAGGGATCAACTCCTCTCTACCTTCTACCCTTTCTAGACTGCAAAGCGCTTTTCCTTCTTCGGACTCCGTAAAAAAAGGATGAATTTTTCAAATTTATGGCATTGTGATCCGGACAGCCGCATTGGGCCCGTCCCATTCCACCTTGGCGCCGAAGGATTCGGCAATAAACCGCACAGGCACCATGGTATAGCTGTTGATGAGCCGGGGGGCCGCCTCCAGCCGGTAATCCTTGCCGTTCTTTACCGCCGTGTGGCTGTCTATGGTGACGCTGGCTGTTGTGCCCCCCTTCCGGCCTGTTGCCGTCCGGGTGGTTTGATTCCAGCTGACCTCTGCTCCCAGTGCCTCGAATACGGCCCGCATGGGAACCAGCACATTGCCCTGCCAGTTTACCGGCGGCTGCTCAAAAGCCAACGCCCGGCCGTTTACCGTCACCGTAGTCTGCGGCTCCAGGGCCAGCTGGCGGGTAACGGCAGGGGTTCCCCCCTGGTTGAAGGCCTTCACCTCCAGAACCGAACCAGCCACAATGCCTCCCGCCTCCAGCTCCACACCCTTGTACGGGGGATATTCGGTCTTCAGGAGCATGCCGTTCAGCCGGTACTCCACCTTGCCGTTATAGATATCCGGCAGCTTGACATACGGATAGACCACCGTCCGCCCGCTGAAGGCAGCACTTGCCTGGGCCTTCATGTATCCTCCTGCTGCAACGGGTTTTGCGCCGTTTTCCACCTTGGTCAGGAAATGCGGACTCCCGATAAGCCGCTTATAAGCGTCCATCATGGCCGTGTTGTCCCGGAGGAGGAAATTATCGGTGACCCCGGGCTGGGTAGCACCCCGGTTGAAGTACGTGATGGCCTTCAGCCGCGGATACTGCTTGGTCATGATCTCATAAACCCGCTCCAGATTCATAACACCCCAATCTGTCCAGCTTTTCCCGTCACCGACTGTTCCATGGGTAACCGCCGTTTCGCTGATCATCACCGGCTTGCGGTCCGCATACAGCCGGTAAATCTCATCCAGCCTGTCCACCGGACCCAACCCCAGCTGGGGCTTGGAAGGATCACCGTTTTCATAAGGCGTACTGTACATGCTGATGCCCACCCAGTCCACGTAAGCATCGCCGGGATAATAGGCCGACATGGTGTTAATCGGCACATCTCCGGGGCTCCATACCATGGCTACATTCGGCGCCTCCTGCTCCATGATGTCGTGGACCAGCTTGAATTTCTCCATATATTTGGCCGGGTCGCCGTGCCAGGGAACCCAGTTGCCGTTCATCTCGGAGGCATAACGGAGAAAAATCGGCAGGCCGGTTGCTTTGGCAGCAGCAGCCCACTGGCGGATATATTCCCCATCCTTCACCTCATCCAACCCGTTCATCGGCTCAAAAGCGATTTGCAGCGCCGCTCCTGCTGCCTTGGCGTTCACCGCATACTGTCTGGGAAACGGCTTGCCCCATTGGGTATAAGCCAGGTAGAGGGCATGCTTCTTATTGTAGAATTGCTCGGAGCGGGTATACTGGTTGCCCATCTGGGGATCCAATTCGGAATACATGCCCAGATACGTGCCGTATACCGGCTCGAACTTGGCCAAACCGCCCCCGTTTCCGTCGCTGGCAGCGGCCAGAGCCGATTCATCTGTGGTCTGCACATACAGATCCAGTGTGCTGCGGATTTCCTCCGCCCGGAACAGATCCTGCGCCCCCCAGTCATAACCCGCCTGAAGCCAATACTCATTCTCCAGCTCATAATAATAAATGGCGGTTTCATATTGCTTCTGGCTGTCATAATACTTGCCCAGATTTTTGGCGTAAAGGGCCGCATTCACCACATTCCCCTCTACTGCGTAATGGTCCAGCAGCAGCTTCCATTTGGGTGCGGCAGCCTGGAGGTTCCCGTTCTGCTCATCCTGGCGTGCCTGGCGTTCCAGTGTCCAGAAATCCTCGGCATACACCGCCGGAATTCCCGGTCCTGCAGAGGCTGCGAGGCATGCGGCAATAAGTGTTGTGCGCGCCATCCGCTTAATTTTGTCATCTGATATGAACCGGTTGATCATGTCTCACCCTCCCTGATAGGCTGGAACAGCGCTGATGCACAATTCTGCGGGGCCTTCACTTAATACCCGGAATTTGCGGGAAAGAAACGCTTGCAGCAAATTAATTTTATTGTAAGGGGTAGGAGAGGCATTCGACAATTCATGAAGCGTGCTTCCGGGCAAAAAAAAAGATGCGGCCCAGGGTTTCCTGTCCGCATCTTCATTCACCAGCCAAGCTGATCTTCTGCCTGCTCCGCCCGATCTCCCTCACGCCTCCGCACCTCTTCCGCTTCTGACCAGCTGCAGCGCCTCGTCCACCGTCTGGACCGGTGTCCAGTTCGCCCGCGCCTGGGCTTTGCGTTTTGTTTTGCCTGCCGCCTGGGTCTGGCACTCCACCGAATAAATCGACCGGAAGGGAGCGCTCAGATAGGTCTGTTTAATCTCGTCGAACATGGGTGCCAGCTCCTGAGTGGAGAGGCGGATTTCCTGCATCTCGACAACCAGAGCATACTCCTCGGGTTGGATCCTGCTTAAGCGGAGCTCCAGCTCCCGCTGGAACAGCTTGGCCTCGTATACGGTGAAATACCCTGAATACGAAATGAGCAGAATCCCGTCATTCTGATTCAATGTCATTTTAAACAAATGGTCCACACTCCTAGAGACATGCTTCGGAGATTCCTTGCCATGTGATCTTTCCAGGAAGAGACAATTCGCATGGAGTCTGATCTTAAGTATAATGAATGCGGTGACGTACATGTAAGGGCGTTCACAATAATGTCGATGATTAACAGGGTTAGGTATGGCAATATCTTGACAAGGGGCGTTAGATTTGACATGATTCAACCGTATATTGCATGATGAAGTATTGAAATCTAGAACAGAGACCTCTTTTAAAGGAGATTCGCGATGTATTTGGCTGACGAATGGAAAGATTATGAGCTTCTCGATACAGGCGGAGGCGAAAAGCTGGAGCGCTGGGGCGGATACATTCTGCGCCGGCCCGACCCGCAGATCATCTGGCCGCTGTTGAATGAAACCGGGCTTTGGAAGGACGCCCATGCCCATTACCACCGCAGCTCAAGCGGAGGCGGACAATGGGAGGAAAAGGTGAAGCTCCCCGAACGCTGGTCCGTATCATATGGAGATCTGAAATTCATCATCAAACCCACCAGCTTCAAGCATACCGGGCTGTTCCCCGAGCAGCAGGTGAACTGGAAGTGGATGATGGACAAAATCAAGAATGCCGGACGTCCCATCAAGGTGCTGAACCTGTTCGCGTACACGGGCGGTGCCACAGTGGCCTGCGCCAGTGCAGGCGCCGAGGTGTGCCATGTGGATGCGGCCAAGGGGATGGTCACCTGGGCCAAGGAAAACCTGCACCACTCCGGCCTCGGGGACAAGCCCGTCCGGTTCATTACGGACGATGTGTTCAAGTTCGTGCAACGGGAGCAGCGCCGCGGCAGCACCTACGACGCCATTATTATGGACCCGCCCTCCTACGGACGCGGCCCCAACGGCGAAATGTGGAAGCTGGAAAATGACCTGTACCGCTTTGTGGATTCCTGCTCCGCTATTCTCACGGAAAAACCGCTGTTCTTCCTGATCAACTCGTATACTACCGGGATATCGGCCTCGGTGCTGACGAATATCCTCACCATGTCGATAGGCCGGAAATATGGCGGTGTGATCTCCAGCGGTGAAATCGGCCTGCCTATCACCGCCAGCTCTCTGAACCTGCCCTGCGGTATTCTTGGCCGCTGGGAGTCCTAAGCCATGCGGGAAGGGAGCAGACGGGAGATTCCCGTTATTTATGAGGACAACCACATTCTCATCGTGGAAAAACCGGTGAACATGCCTACCCAGGCGGATGAGTCCGGCGATATGGACCTCCTGACCGCCCTCAAGGAGGATTTGAAGCTGCGCCACGGGAAACCCGGCAATGTGTTCCTCGGGCTGGTCCATCGCCTGGACCGGCCTGTAGGGGGCGCTATGGTGTTTGCCAAAACCTCCAAAGCCGCCTCCCGGCTTTCGGACACGGTCCGGACCCGGGCCTTCGGCAAGCGGTATCTGGCTGTGGTCCATGGGATGATGCCGCAAAAGAAAGATACCCTGCAGCATTACCTGCTGAAGGACAGCCGCACCAACACGGTGAAGGCGGTGCCTGCCAAGTCCCACCCGGATGCCAAGGAAGCGGTGCTGGACTATGAGGTGCTGCAAGCTGCGGAGGGATTATCCCTGGTGTCCGTGGTGTTACATACAGGACGCTCCCATCAGATCCGCGTGCAGATGGCCGAAAGCGGCTGCCCCTTGTACGGCGACCAGAAGTACGGATCCCGGGTGAACAAACCCGGCCAGCAGCTGGCGCTATGGTCAGTCTGGCTGTCCTTCGAGCACCCCACCCTGCGGGAGCCTACGAGCTTCTCCTCCCGGCCGCCGCAGGAGTTTCCCTGGTCCTTGTGGGCGGAGGAGCATCTGACGGAAACGGGGCCGGGGCATTAGTTTCTGGGGGCGCCACTTCAGCCTTCTCCGTCTTCTCTTAGCCGCCTCCAGAAATGATAGCGGACAACAAATGTCGGCTATTCGCTGGAAGCGGGCCTTCCCGATCCGATAGCAGACATCAAATGTCTGCTATTACCTGCGAAGACCTGTTTTGGGGCTGTTATTTTGCAGTTAACAGACATTTTGTGTCGCTATTCGGGCGGCTGTACCACTATTCGGCCCATTAGCAGACATTTTCTGCCGCTTTCCCACTTTTCTACCGCTGAACGTGGAAAACCATATTCCTGCGGCTTCTATTTCAGAAGCGTGCTTCGGAGGAAATCATGATGCGCAACAAGCTGATTTTGCTGAACACGGACCATTGGGGCTCCGGGGACGAGGCGCTGGGACAAACTCTGCTGGAAACCTACTTTACGCTGCTGAAGCAGAACCAGGAGCCTCCCGCCGCCATCTTTTGTATGCACCGGGGTGTGCTGAATCTTACGGAAACCTCCCTGGTTTCGCTGCACCTGAAGGAGCTCCAGGACAAAGGAGTACCGGTGCTGGCCTGCAAAACCTGTGTGGATTATTACGAAATCGGCGACAAGCTGTATGCCGGTGAAATATCATCTATGAAACGCTTTATCGAGCTCTCTGCTGAGCTTGAGGTGTTTTCTATAGGTTAATACTGGAAGTAAACCAAAAAGGGAACAGAGCCGCCACTGGCGGTCCTGTTCCCTCTTTTGCTATGTCTGCCGTCTCCCGCACGATGCCCGCATTTACAAATTAGCTACCTTGCCCAACAGATACACCAGCAGCTGCTGGTTATGGGAGGAGATCCGGTTCAGATAGGAGTCCAGAAACTGCTTGCGCACCTCCGTCCCTCTTTGGCATTCCTCCACTCCCTTGACCGTGGCCGATACCCAGACGATTCTCCGGTCCTTCTCGTCCCTGACCCGTATAATCAGCCCTGCCTTTTCCATTCTGTCCAGGAGAGTGGTGACTGCAGCCGGTGTAGTGGACAGATGAGGCAAAAAATCCGACGGCTTCATCCTGGTCTCCGGCACCAGAAGCTCCAGTACAGCCAGCTGCCCCTCCGTCAGGGCGGGGCTCAGCTCCGTCTCCATGTGGGTTTTCAAATCCCGGGACATCTTGGACCATAACTTGCCAAATTCCTGTGTGTACATAATTTTCCCTCTTTTTCCCATGTGGATTGATGTACCCTGATTATACCATCCCTATTTTGCGAAAAAAAGGTTAATGCTCTAAATAATTTAGCCCATGAATCGACGAAGTCAGGAACCAAGCGCTGTTTTTCAACATATGCTTTATTGAAATACCGGGACATTCGCCTGGTTTTGTCGGAGGCATGTTCCATTCACCTTGCAATACTGGGAGGGACTTCTATGGAGCTGGAGCAATGGAAAACGGAAATCATCAAACGCGCCTTGGCTGAAGGTTTAATTCATGATCCCGGCTGGCTGGAAAAAAAAGACGAGCCCATGCCCGTATGGGCGGTGCTCGAAGTGGCCCTGCTATTGTTAGAAAAGCTTGATCCGCCTTGTGCTACCTACGACTGAAGCGCCGGCAGGCGGATGACGGAGGTGACATGGGTGCCCTTGACTACGGGAATCAAGCTCATACCTACCGATTTCCGGTCCTCGATGGCGGTTTCCTCCGTAGTGAATACATGACGGTCATCATTCGTGTTTACGGCCATGAGCGCAAAGGGCGTTTTCACCGCAAAACCGGCGATAAGCGAAGAGCCGTTGGGACGCACCCGTTTGCCTTCCTTGAATTCGAAGGTAATAACGCCCTTTCCACCCCGTCCCTGCAAGGGATAATCAAAGACGAAGGAACGTTTGGCATAGCCCAGATCGCTGACCACCAGAATTTCGCCTTCCTCGCCGCGGACCCATTCCGCCGCCACAACCTCATCCTCTTCGCGCAGCTGAAGCCCTCTGACGCCTCCGGCTGCCCGGCCCATAGCGTTTACCTCCGACTCCTGGAAGCGGATGCTCATGCCAAGCTTGCTGATCAGAACCAGATCACGGCTGTTATCCGAGAGCTCCACCTTCAGCACCTCGTCGCCGTCCGCCACCTTGCAGGCTACAATGCCGTTGGTGCGAACCGTCTCGTATTCCTTCAGATCCGTACGTTTGACCTGCCCTTTTTTGGTGACGAACACCAAAGACTTGTCCTGATCCTGGAAGCTCTTCAGCGGAATAACGCTGACCGGCTGGTCATCCTTCGGAATCGGAATTACATTGACCAGGGCGGTCCCGTTGTCCTTCCACTTAAACTCGGGAATCTGATGGACCGGCAGCATGTAATACTGTCCCTTTTTGGTAAAGATCAGAAGCTTCTCCACCGTATTCACTTCCAGCAGATGCTTCAAATAATCTCCGGCCTTCAGCCCCGTGCTGCCGATATCCCCGCCGGAGCGGGTAAAGCTCAGCTTGCTAATCCGCTTGATGTATCCCTCGTGGGACAAGGTAACCAGCACATCCTCCGCTGTTACCAGGACCTCCACATTCACCTTCAGCTCCTCTACCTCACCCTGGATTTCCGAGCGGCGGTCGATGCCGTATTTGTCGCGGATCTCCATCAATTCACCCTTAATCACCTTGATGAGCTTGACCGGACTGGAGAGAATCTCACGCAGGTTTCCGATGAGCTTCTGCAGCTCCCGGTGCTCCTTCTCCAGCGCGTGGATCTCCAGATTGGTCAGTCTGTACAGCTGCAGGGTGAGAATCGCATCGGCCTGGCGCTCTGTGAAGCCGTATTGCTCCACCAGGTTCTTCTGGGCGTCGGCACGGTTCTTGGAGGCCTTGATGGTGGCAATCACCTCATCCAGTATGTTGAGCGCCTTTACCAGCCCTTCTAAGACGTGTGCGCGGTCCTCTGCCTTCTCCAGCTCATATTGGGTCCGCCGGGTCACCACTTCCTTCTGGTGGGCGATATACGCCTCCAGAAGCGCCTTAAGGCCCAATTGCATGGGGGTCTTGTTGACGATAGCCACCATGTTGAAGTTATAAGCTACCTGAAGATCGGTTTTTTTGAGCAAAAAGGCGAGGATCCCCTGGGCGTCCGCTTCCTTCTTCAACTCAACGACGATCCTGAGGCCGGCCCGTCCGCTTTCGTCCCGGACCTCGGCAATGCCCTCCACCTTTTTCTCCAGGCGGAGATTCTCGATGGCTGTCACCAGCCGGGATTTCACTACCTGGTACGGAATCTCTGTAATGATAATCTGCTGGCGGCCGCCGCGCAGATCCTCGATGGCAGTGCGGGAGCGCAGATAGATGCGTCCTTTGCCTGTGCGGAACGCCTCCTTGATGCCTTCGCCGCCCATAATAATGCCGCCGGTGGGGAAGTCCGGCCCCTGGATGATGGTCATCAGCTCCTCCAGCGTGGTATCCGGCTTCTCCATCAGCATGATGGCCCCTTGGATCACCTCACGGAGGTTATGAGGAGGAATTTCCGTAGCGAAGCCGGAGGAAATGCCGCTGACCCCGTTGACCAGCAGATTGGGGTAACGGGAGGGCAGAACTGTTGGCTCCTTGGCGGTATTGTCGAAGTTATCCTTAAACAGCACCGTCCGTTTGTCGATATCCCGGAGCAGCTCCATGGCAATTTCCGACAAGCGCGCTTCCGTATACCGCATGGCGGCAGCGGGATCATCATCCATCGAGCCCCAGTTGCCGTGGCCGTCCACCAGGACATGTCCCATCTTCCATGGCTGAGCCATCCGCACCATGCCTTCATAGATGGAGGAGTCGCCATGGGGATGGTAATTGCCCATTACATCGCCCACGGTTTTGGCCGACTTGCGGTATGGCTTGTCCGGCGTATTGCCCGACTCATACATGGCATAGAGAATCCGCCGCTGCACCGGCTTAAGCCCGTCGCGCACATCGGGAATGGCCCGGTCTTGAATAATATATTTAGAATAACGGCCGAACCGGTCTCCCACAACCTCCTCCAGGAAGGCCGGCATAATTTGCTCCATCATACTCAACGCGTATCACCACTTTCTCTGTAATAACATGGTCCGTCCCGCAGGGTGGATATGTTATGGAAGCCTCGAAATTGGCAGAGCCAATTTGAGGGATAAAACTGTAATAACATGGTCCGTCCCGCTGGACGGATATGTTAATTTCCCACAAAGTAAAGAATGCCTACGAGGCTTAATCCTGTTACTTTGCGGGGACTCCAAAAAGCAAAATATCTAACGGAACGGAGAGACGCTATATGTCGGAAAACAGCATCCCTAGAATTCTAACGGCGGGTAGGGACGCTATTTGCCGCAAACACGCCTATTGCAAGCATCTTTACGCGTAATAGCGGCGCTCACTTCCCTTAGAAACGCCCAAGCCTCATTTTTAGCCAAATAGCGGCTGTGGCATCCGTTAGAACAAACATAACCTGATAACCCTCTACTCCTCGAACTCGGTAAAATCCACGTTCTCCACAATCCAGCGCTTCCGCGGCTCCACCTTGTCTCCCATCAGCGTGGACACTCGACGTTCCGCCTTGGCGGCATCCTCAATCTGCACCTGGTACAGCATCCTGCCGGCCGGGTCCATGGTGGTTTCCCACAGCTGCTCCGGGTTCATCTCGCCCAACCCCTTGTAGCGCTGGAGCTCATAACCCTTACCCAGCTCCTTGGCGGCCTGCTGCAGCTCCTCGTCGGAGAACACATATTTCAGCATGCTGTTTTTGCCGGATTTTTTGGAGATTTTATATAACGGCGGATTGGCGATGTACACCCGGCCCGTATCGATCAGTGGCTTCATATACCGGTAAAAGAAGGTCAGAAGCAGCACCTGGATGTGGGCCCCGTCCGTATCCGCATCCGTCATAATAATAATCTTGCCGTAATTGGACTCCTCCGGATCAAACTCAGAACCAACTCCCGCCCCGATGGCGGAAATAATCGCCTTGTATTCGTCGTTCTTCAGAATATCCGCTAGCTTGGCTTTTTCCGGATTCATCGGTTTACCCTTCAAGGGCAGAATCGCCTGATGCTTGGAATCCCGGCCCTGCTTGGCTGAACCGCCGGCGGAATCACCTTCCACAATGAACAGCTCATTGTTGGCGTAATCCTTGGATTGGGCAGGAGTCAGCTTCCCGTTCAGGTTGGAGCTTTCACCTCTGCCTTTTTTGCCGCTGCGGACTTCCTCCCTGGCCTTACGTGCCGCTTCCCGGGCTTTGGAGGCTTGGACAGCCTTCTTCAGAAGAGCTTGCCCGATTTGCGGATTCTCCTCCAGGAATACCCCCAGCTTGTCCGACACCACGGAATCCACCGCACCCCGTGCCGACGCGCTGCCCAGCTGGTCCTTGGTTTGGCCGACAAATTCGACCTCGCCCATTTTGACATTGATAACCGCCATCATGCCTTCCCGCAGATCCGCACCCTCCAGATTCTTATCCTTCTCCTTCAGGATGGACGCCTTTCGGGCATATTCATTCATCACCCGGGTGAAAGCGGTCTTAAAACCAGTTTCATGGGTACCGCCGCCCCGCGTGGGAATCGAGTTTACGAAGGACGCAATGGTTTCGGTATAGCCGTCATTGTATTGAAGGGCTACCTCCACCTCAATATCCTCTTTTTCCGCATAAAAATGGATCACCGGATGAAGCACCGTCTTATCCTCATTCAGGAACTCCACAAACTGGCTGGCACCGCCCTCGTAGAGGAAGGCATCCTCCCGGCCGCTGCGCTCATCCTTCAGGGTAATATTCAGTCCCGAGTTCAAAAAGGCGATTTCCTGAAGGCGTTCGGACAAGGTGTCATAGCTGACCGCAATCCCGGCGGCGAAGACCTTCACATCCGGCTTAAAGGTTACACTGGTACCGGTGCGGTTGGTATTGCCCAGCACCTCAAGACCGGTAACCGGCTCGCCGACATGCTCGTTGCCCTTTTCGTCCACCCAGGATTGAAAACGCATCCGGTGAGTTTTGCCCTCCCGCCAGATGGTGACCTCCAGCCATTCGGACAGCGCATTGGTTACCGATGCGCCAACACCGTGAAGTCCCCCGGATTTTTTGTAGCCGGAGCCGCCGAACTTGCCGCCGGCATGAAGAACGGTGTACACCACCTGAGGAGTTGGCACGCCGGTTTTGTGCATGCCTGTAGGCACTCCGCGTCCGTTATCCTTAACCGTTACGGAATGATCCTTATGAATGGTTACTTGAATTTCCGTGCAGTATTTGGCCAGGTGCTCGTCCACCGCGTTATCCACGATTTCCCACACCAGGTGGTGAAGCCCCGAAGGACCGGTGCTGCCAATGTACATCCCGGGGCGCTTCCGGACGGCCACAAGGCCCTCCAGCACCTGGATATCATCTGCATCGTATCCGCTAGCTTGGGTTTGTCCCGCATTTACAAACAACTCTATCTGTTCCGCCATCGGCGTGCCTCACCTTCGTTTCTTAAGTCAAAAACCAACCCTCTGCCAACCTATGCTGTGCGCTCCTTAGAGCATTTCTGCAACCCTGCTTATGGAGCGGTTAACGGAAGCATTCTTCCGTTAATTGCCGCGTGAGCGCTGACAGCGGGGCCTTAGCGGAAGGAGTTTTCCGCTATTTCTTACTCCGGCCATGTCTTTGGGACCTGTGGTGCCCTTTAGCGGAAGTTCACTTCTGCTATTTACCCTGCCGTGGCCGGAGCGCTGCGATAGCGGAAGGTATCTTCCGCTATTGTCTCAATACAGCCGGCTACAAGCGGATAGAGGAAGCCTCTTTTCCGCTATGACGCCTAAAACTCGATCTCTAGGCATCCATACGGTGCAATAGCGGAAAAACCCCTGCCGTTATCGCATGATTCCCTTGTTTTCGCAGGAAATAAAGGAAACTCCCCTTCCGCTATCAGCCGGCTCATGTGTGAGTCGGCATCATAAACTTCCGCTAAAGACGTACCCGCTTCCTGATTTGCTTCGACAATAGTTTATTTTACCGCACTCACTTTGGGATGCTTCTTGGCTTATGCTTCGTGAGTCGGCATCATAAACTTCCGCTAAAGACGTACCCGCTTCCTGATTTGCTTCGACAATAGTTTATTTTAATTTAAAACATCACGCTTTGTAAACACCGTGTATGCGGCGACCAGTGCGCCAACCGCCCAGACCGTGAGCACAACCAGGGAGAAAGTCAGCGTTAATCCCGGGATGGACGGCAAATCCCCCGTGAGAAAATCAATCGTGCTCAGGTTCAACATAAACAGATATTTGGCGCTGGTCCAGGAGGAGGCCATCTCCGACAAAATCGTCCCGGCGATCAGAGTAGCCAGCATGATGCCCATGCCTGCCGCGGTGCTGCGGACCAGGACGGATACCATCAAAGTGATGCAAGCGACCACCACCAGCGGATACCAGGCCAGCCCATATTCCATCAGGATAAATTTCCATTGGGCGACGGTGTAAACATCAGCCGTAGACAGCTCGTCACCCACCACACGGTAACCCACCAGCACAGGCTCCCCCCAGCCGTGAAAGCCGAAAACTGTTCCCGACACCACATAGCTCACCAGCCCAATCAAGAAGGTAATCAGGGAGACAAACATAATAAGCGCTATCAGCTTGCTTGTCAACACCTTCCATCGGGCGACGGGCCGCGTCAGGAGCAGCTTGATGGTACCGGAGGAATGCTCCGAGGATACCAAATCCGCACCTACCACCGCAATTAGCAGGGGGACGAACAGGGACAGCGCATTCTTCATAAACTCCCGGGTAAAGGTTACTCCGTTGGGCGTGCTGGGATTCACATTTTTCTCCAGGGCATATTCAATCCGGGTCATCTCCACCCGCATATACTTCTTCCAATCCTCGGAAATCCGCGGGCTGGACATGCGGTTGGTCATATCCTTCAGCCGCTGCTCTGCCTCAATCCTCCAGTTACTGGTGCCGAACTGTTTTTCCCGCTCCGCCGACACCCGGTACTGGGCGTAGGTGAACATAGGAATCAGCACCAGCAGGATCAGGACAACTACTAGCAGACGGCGTTTTTTGATCAGCTTGATCGTCTCATTCTGAATCAGGGGATATAGGCTACTCAATGCGTTCACCCTCCGTCAGGCGCAGGAAGAGCTCCTCCAGCGTCGGATGTTTGATGGATACCTCATACAAGGACACCCCGTGATCCTGAAGTGACCGGGATACGGCCGGAATATCGGCAGTGTTCATTTCCGTACGAATGCCCTTCTCCGCTCCAGTCCCCTGCAGCTCCGTCTGGAGCGAATCCCCATCCTCTGTCAGGTGCACGTCAGCGAATTTCTCCATGACCTGCAAGGCAGTCTCCCGGGGAGTTGCATGCCACATGACAGTGCTGATACTCTTCTCGATCAAATCCTTCACCTCACCGACAGCGATCACCTGGCCATGGCTGATAATCGCCACCCGGTCGCACATCAGCTGGATTTCGGAGAGCAGATGGCTGGATACAAATACACTCAACCCGTCCTGCGCCAGCCTGCGGATAAACTCCCGCATCTCCTTGATGCCCTGGGGGTCCAAGCCGTTAGTGGGTTCGTCCAAAATCAGCAGCTTGGGGGAACCCAGCAAGGCTTGGGCAATGCCCAGACGCTGGCGCATGCCGAGGGAATACGTTTTGACCTTATCCCCAATCCGCTGCTCCATTCCTACAATGGCCACCACCTCGCGGATTCGCGCCTCCGTAACGCCGGGAATCATCCGGGCAAAATGCTCCAGGTTTTCCCATCCCGTCAAGTAAGGGTACAGCTCCGGATTCTCCACAATACAGCCGATCTGGCGCAAGGCCTCAAATGGCTTGTTCTGCAGCGGAAGCCCGCAAATTTCGATGCTGCCCTCGGTGGGACGGATCAGATTCACCAGCATCCGGATGGTGGTGGTTTTGCCCGCTCCATTGGGGCCGAGAAACCCGAACACCTCTCCCGCACCTACATCAAAGCTGACGCCCTTGATAATCCACTTATTGCGGATCTTCTTCTTCAAATTGCGGACGGATAGCACCGCTTCCCTGGTTACCATAAGCTTCAGCCTCCTGTCCGGATGACCTGCGCCACACGTGCGGCAATTTCCGCGTAGGCGGCAGTATTGGGATGAAACAGATCCGTATAAAGCATAGACCGGCCAAAATTCTGAAACAGATCATAAGTAGGCACAACTGTCACATTGGAATGGCGGTTGGCTGCCACAAAGGCGGCATTGTTCCAGCGTCCGATCCATTCGGCCGCCTGGCGCTCCGGATCAAATTCGGCGAAGGGATGGTATAACCCTACATATACAATTTGAGCTTTTGGATTGGCAGCAGCCAGCTTGTCGATAATCGTCTCCAGCCGGGTGATGGAACCTGGGAATTCTTTAGCCAAAGCAGCATAATCAAAGGATATATCTCCCGGAAGGGAAGTGCCTCCCGCCTGTGAAGTGGCGTTGCCCGCAGGAGATGCGGCAGGTGCAGGGCTGGAGGCTCCGTTAAAGCCCACAATCCTAGTCGCGATCCGGTTAAGGTCATTCCCGCCAATAGTAAACAGAATAATGTCAGCTTGAGCGATATAATCCTGGGCAGTGGGTTTGGCGATGTCCGTCAGCATATCCGTTGTGGTGGCTCCGCTGACCGCATAATTCCACACATACACAGGTTTGCCGGTTTTGTCTTCCAGCTGCTTCTTCACCTTGCCTACATACCCCTCGGCATCGTCATCCCCCACCCCACGGGTAAGCGAATCCCCCAAAGCCAGAATTTGCAGCTTGTCCTGACGGTCAGGTGCCGGTGTAGACGTCCCTGCAGCGGATTCCGGCGTTTCACCCCGGGGATACAGTACGGTTTTGATGCCATATACCAGACCGGCCGCCAGCACAAGGGTAGTTAAAAGTCCGGCTGTCCCGGCAATCCGCCAGAGCACACGGGTATTGCTCATGTCAGAAGTCCCCCATTTCCCAACTGCTTGTGTGTGTCCGAACATCTTGGAGTTTTCAAACTCACCCTAATTACATCGGATAAAGTAAGAGTAAGTGTTCCTGCCGCAATTTGCAAATACATGAAAATTCATCATGGGACTTTTCCCATAGCGGTTGCTCTACCTAGGACGAAAAAAAAGAAGCCGTACAAACGGCTTCTAGTGAACGACATTTTCCTGGGCGGGGATAAAGATTTCGAACACGTCACCGTGCTGGAGAATCGTAATATCCTTGGACTTGACCTTCATCACGACCACGTCGGGCTTGGCCTTCATCCGCTCAATATAATGCTCCGGCACTTCTCCGGCTTCGCTGACGGTGACGCCTTCAATTACGCGCTCTTCATTATCCTTAAAGGGAATGTTCAGCACTTCTTCATAGATATCGGAGAAAAGCTCAAAATTCTTGGTGTATACGGCGATGCACTTCAATGTAATCCCATCCTTTGAATGTTCAAGTCAATACAGTGGAAGAACCGGTACTGCTTTCCTTAGATTTCCTGTTTCCGCCGGTTTTCATACGTTTCTTGCCTTCTTTGCAGACATCCAGCAGCGGACATATGCCGCAGGCGGGATTCTGCGCCTTGCAATGGTAACGGCCGAAAAAAATCAGCCGGTGATGCGTCAGGGTCCATTCATCCCGGGGAACACCCGCCATCAGGTGCTTCTCCACCTCCAGGACCGAATCGGTCTCCTTGGCGATGCCGAGACGTTTAGAAACACGCTCCACATGCGTATCCACAGCTATGGCAGGTACGCCGAATGCATTGGATACCACAACATTAGCCGTTTTGCGGCCTACCCCGGGAAGCTTGACAAGCTCTTCATGGGCCTCCGGGATTTGTCCATGATAATTCTCCAGCAGGATCCGGCACAAGCTCTGGATATTCTTCGCTTTGTTCCGGAACAGGCCGATGCGTCTGATGTCCTCCTCCAATTCGGAGACGGGGACAACAATATAATCCTCGGGCGTACGGTATTTCTGAAAAAGGGTTGCGGTCACTTTATTCACCGTCTCGTCCGTACATTGGGCGGACAGCAATACGGCAATGGTCAACTCGAAGGGATTCGAGTGATTCAGCTCACAATGGGCATCAGGAAACATCTCGGCAATGGTATCCAGGATATGACGCAACTGCTTTTTGTTCATACGGCGGTCTTCACCTCCGATGATTGCCGTACCTACCTTGGTGCCTGCAGAACGTCAAGAATTATTTTAGATAAACCAAAGTTTAACGAAAAACCATTGGTAAATCAATGCTATAGTTCAAAGAAAATCGAATATTTTCGGAACAATGGCAAGATTTAACGTGAAAAGTCGTCTTTTGGCGGTTTTCGTCCTTGAAAAAACCGCCAAGCTTGCGGAATCCCGCGTGCTTGACGGCTCATTGTGCTTAATGCTGAAAATAATGAGAACAGCTTAGGACTGAATATCCACTTCCACGATTTTACCGTTAATCAGGTACAGAGTTACGGTTTTACCTGAAGGAATGCTTGCCGGTGAATAGGAAATGGAGCCCTGATGGACATATGCCTTGGTATGGAATGGATAATTGCGCGATTCGCCCAGGCTTTCCCGAAGCACATACAGATTGTTTGTTGCGGTATCATAATAGTCGGTCTTGCGGACCAAGGAGGTGGCGGTATAAATGGTGTACACGCCGTCCTGCCCCTTAACGGCCTCCACACGGTCGCCGGCCTTCAGGTCTGCCAGTGTGGTGTCGGATAAGCTTGTACGCTTCACAACGGCTGTTGTACCCACTTCCAGTGTTCTGCCGGCGGAGCCTGCCTCTGAAATGGTTACTTTACCTGCCGCGGCGTCCACAGACAGCACATTTCCTCTGGATACGGAGGCTGCCTGCACCTTCTCAATGGTGGTGCCTTTGTAGTGCATGATATAGGGATCCTCATTGGACATGGAGTCGATGGTGATCTCCTGGCCGTTCATATTATAAATCTTGGTTGAATATGGCAGGGTCAGCGTAGTGGAGCCGTTCAACGGGTCACGAAGAGTCAGCTGCCGGTTGCTGCCGCTTTTGTTGGCCAGGTAAACCAGAAACGTGCGGGAAACCTCTACCATACTGATATTAGTGCCGGTGGAATCCAGCATGATGGTCACAGGTTCACCGACGATCAAGTCAGTAATGGCAGGGTTGGATTTGTTGGGAATCACAATTCCTACAGCCGTTCCTAAATTCAAGGTTAAATACTGTTCGCCCATTTTCAGTGTAATGGTCCTCGCAAGCGGCGATACCTGTGCAATTGTGCCTTGGTAGTTGTATACAATGCTGATTTTCTTCACTTTCTTTTCCGAAGAAGCCGTAATATCGATTTTTCTGCCTTCGGTCAAGTTGGAGGTCCCCAAAGTGAAGGTCGTGGTGGTGCCGTATAGCTCAAACACGGTCGTGTCCGACAGCTCGTACAGTTCTTTTTTGCCGGCCTGATTGGTCACGATCAGAACCTTGCCTTTGGCATCATAGCTAAACACGGTGTTCATGTATTCCGTTTGTAATGCGCGGCTAGTGGCGATGGCCTCAATCACATTATTATTATCATCCAGAATCAGCTTCACTTCGTCATCTATTTCCAGATCCCTGAAGGTAGTAAACTCCATGCCGGGAATAGTGACCTTCAAGTTGTTATCAAAGGTATAAAGTGCAGGTTTGCCTTTAGATGTACTAAAGATCGTAATGTATTTATAGTTCTTGTCTTCCTTGATATCCGTAATCCGGCCCTTGTCGCTGGGCGGCTCATAGGCCTCCAGCATGGTCATTTCCGTCAGTACATCCGTATTGATGACGAAGGAGATCTTGTCCTTGGCTTTAATGGCCGAGATATCCCCGCCTGCAGCACCCGCATAATACGTTACGGTAGTGGCCATGGGATAGGTTGCCGTGGAGCCGTCAGTTTCGCGGACGGTGATCTTCTTGTCCGTCAGATTGACGGATTGGATCACCCCTTCCGCTGTTTTGTTCAGCGGAATATGCTTCACGGTAATGGACGTATATTTGGCCTTGCTGCCGGTTCTGTGCAGCGTCAGCACAGTTCCGGGAACCAAGTCGCTTGAGGCCAAACCCTTGCCGTCCTTGTCCACAATGGACAAGGGGATTTGGATTTGGGCTGTAATTTCCTTGCCGTTGCTCTTCATCACAACCTGGGAGGTATTGAAGTCCAGACTTACAAGCGTACCGTCCAAAATATTGGCCGCCTGTCCGTTCTCTTCAATAACCTCTGCAAACAGCACACTGCCGTCCTTCACGACGATAAACAGCTTATTGCCCTGCTTAAGGGACTGCGCTGTGGAAGGTGCGGATTGGTTCAGACCGTAGAACACCGTATCTGCGGTAAAGCCGAAGGTTTTCTGGTCGCCGTAGTCATCGCCTAAAACAACGGCTTTGTCGGTGATGCTGTCCACAATCCCCAGACCGGAGATGTCCGTGGAATCCATATACGGGCTTGTCCGGCTCAGGAAGGTGGCCATTTCGGCGCGGGTTACGGATTTGGCGGGCTTGAAGGTGCCGTCATCCAAACCATCCACAATCTTCAGTGCTACTGCTTGGTTAATAAAACCTCTTGTGGATGCGGAGATGTCCGCATCATCCGCGAACTTGGTTGCTTGGTTTGCCAGCTCATTGGCTTCGGCCTGCTTGCCGATAGACCGGATGACAAGCTTGGCCACCCAATCCCGGGAGGCCTGGCGGGTACCCCAGCCGGATCCCGAGACAGCGGATTCCTCCGGGTAGGAGATGATTCCTTTTTCCAAGGCCATAAACAGATATTTCTTGGCGTAGTCGGATACCTGCAGATCGGAGGCAAAGGCGGGCAGCTCACCCGCCGCTTGCTCCAGTCCCATCATCCGCACCAGCATGGTAACCACTTCCTCCTGGGTTACGGAGCTGCTCGGATCATAAATGCCAACTGATTTGCCGTCCACAATCCCCAGCAAAGCCAGCTTGGTTATGTACTTATTGGCCCAATGGGAGACGGGCACATCCGTAAATTTCAGGTTGGGCTTCGTGTAGGCATTCTGGACTGTTGACTGTGGAGCGGTAGTGTCGTTAAGGGCTGCCATTGCGGTCGTACCCAAGGTCAGACTTGCCGTAAGCAAGACGATCACAGCTTTTGTCGCTCTTTTTTTCAAAGTGATTGTTCTCCTCTCTATCTGTCTCTCCAAAGATTAACGCTTAAACCACTCGGGAAGCTCAAAATGGCCCATTAGGGATTCGGGCTTTTTGCCGTTCACCAGAATCTCGAAGGTTTCCACTTCGTTGAATTGGAACAGGGTTTTGCGGAATGCATCCAGCAGAAGTCCTTCTCCGGCGGAGCCCAGCCTGTCCTCATCGGGCAGATTCAAATTGACGGACAGCTTGCCTGAATCCAGTTTGGCGGACAAAAAGGTGGTTTGGGGACACAAGGATACCGCATCGGCAGACGGGCTTTTCTTCAGGGTGTTCAACGCAGCCAGATACTTGTTCTCATCCTTGTCGAACTTGATATTGACCTGCTTTTCCACCAAAGCCGTATTATCGCCGTTGGCTTGGCCGAAATACGCCTTGATGGCCACCTCCTTCTCCTGTACGGGAGAAGGTGTTGCGGGAGCAGCGGACTGGGAGGGCGCCACCGAAACGGCGGGCGTACCTGTTGCTGATGGGGTGGAAGCAGCATTCCTCTCCTTGGCTCCGCAGCCAACGGCCACTAGCGATAGAGAAACGGCAACTCCCAGCAGTATACATATTCTTCTGTTCAAGTATCAATCCCTCCTTATGGAATCTGCAAATATTCCCGGATGCCCGCGGCGATGGCCTCGGCTGTCTGGAGCTGGAGCTTCTCCGTAAATAAAGCGGCTTCCTCTTCAGGGCTGGAAAGATAGCCAATTTCACAAAGCACCGCAGGCATGACGGTTCGTAGGGTCACCCGGAGATCATTCTTGCGCACACCCCGGTCATTGAAGCCGGTAGCAGGCAAAATGCGGCTGTGCAGAATATCAGCCAAAGCGCGGCTTTCATCCCTGGAGTAATAGGTCTCCGTTCCGCTGACGGTAGCTTTGTTGAAGCTATTGGCATGTACGGATACAAAAACATCCGCATTCAGCCGGTTGGCGAAATCCGCCCGTTCGTTCAGTTCCACAAACGTATCATCCTGCCGTGTCAGCTTCACCTGAAGGTTGGGGATGTTCTCCAGCGCCTTGGCGATTTTGAGCACCATGGACAGGTTGAAGTCCTTTTCCTTACGGCCGGTGATTTTGGAGATTGCCCCGGGATCTCCGTCACCGTGGCCGGCATCCAGTACCACAAGGAAATTATACCCCTTCATGGCGATGGTAAGCTCGGCCGGGTTCCTGCCTTCTAATAAAGTATAGTCGATTTTCTGCTTCAGGTCGACTACGATTCGGACTGTAGGCGGCTGGTCCTGGAATTGAGAGAACCGGATCCGCTCGGAGAATTCAGCCGAAATGGCCAATTCATTGACTTGTTCAACCGCCTTTCCGTTCACCGTTTGAGCCAGGCGGGCGCCGGGTAAATCGATAACAAGACGCGACGGGTTGGACAGATGGGTGAACACCGGCTGAGGCACAGCACGGTCGGCCGTTATGGCCATACGCCCATCTGAGAAGCTGATGGTTTGAATGACGGAAACCACATGATCAGGCCCCGTAGACGGGGATGTGCCCGGTGTTGCTCCGGGAGCAATTGTTGAACCGGGCAAAGTCGGCGATGACGAACCGGATGGTTTGGATGTTGGCGTAGAAGACGGCATAATGGATGCCGATGATGATGCCGATGGTGACGGTTTAGGTGTTGCGGCAGGACTGGGTGTTTCCGTTGCAGCCGGCGGGATCGACGCTCCCGCTTTGGGCGGCTCCGAGCTTTGCCCGCCGGAAACCGGGATGGAGCTGCTTTTGTCAAACAGAAATACAGACCGTGTCAGGTTGTCCCACTGGACATCCATGCCCAAATTCTCTGTTACGAACCGGACCGGCAAAAGGGTAGTACCGCTGTCTAAAACCGGGGCAGTTTCCAGCTTGAATGCCGCTCCGTTGACACTGGCGACGGGGTTGTTGATGGCCAATTGCAGAAGTGCTCCATCACGCTTGATGGTAACCTGCTGCTTTTCCTGATTCCACGAGACCTCTGCCCCCAGCTCCTCCGAGATAATCCGGACCGGAACAAGAGTCAGATCATTGACAATCCGCGGCGGCACCTCCGGCACAAGCTCCGTGCGGTTCAGGAAAAGCCGGACTTGGTTGTCCGCGGCATAGCTTGTCCCTCCCCCTCCGCTCCACATGAGCACCAACAATACAGCACCGACCAACGCTGTTACAAGTTTCTTCATGATTCACCTCTGCATGCTGTTCTCGCGACAGGGGCTGGCAAAATAACCCTCTGTACCGTCATCATATAGACGCGGTAAATCGCATTTTGTTGCGTACTTTGGAAGAAAATCCCCCTTCTTCTGCAGGAGCCCCCAGCCCCCTCAGCGATAGACGCCAAAAACTCCCTGATCCTCGCGGACAGGGAGTTTTTCACGCCGTTTAATCAGTTGGCTTCACTTAAGCGTTGGAACCTAAACGGTAGGCATGTTTGCCCTCGTAAGCGGTAATGGCGTCCTCATGCTGGAGGGTCAGGCCGATATCGTCCAGGCCCAGCAGCAGAAATTGGCGGCGGTGCTCGTCAAGCTCGAAGGGAATACGCAGGCCGGCAGCGTCCGTGATCACCTTGTTTTCCAGGTCCACAGTCAGCTGGTAGCCCTCCTGGGCGTTTGACCGCTGGAACAGCTCCTCCACCTGCTCTTCGCTGAGCTTGATGGGCAGGATGCCGTTTTTGAAGCAGTTGTTATAGAAAATATCAGCGTAGGATGGGGCGATAATCACCTTAAAGCCAAAGTCCTGGATGGCCCATGGTGCATGCTCACGGGAGGAGCCGCAGCCGAAGTTGGCCCGGGACAGCAATACGGAAGCGCCCTGGTAACGCGGTTTGTTCAGGTTAAATTCGGCGATTTCCTTGCCAGCCTCGTCGAACCGCCATTCGAAGAACAGGTACTGGCCAAAGCCGGTCCGTTCGATCCGTTTCAAAAATTGCTTGGGGATGATGGCATCGGTGTCCACATTAACGCGGTCAACCGGTCCAACAAGACCTGTATGAGTTTTAAAAGCTTCCATGATAGAAGACTCCCTTCGGCGCTGGTTTCAATCCATTACGTTGTTTAGGCCAGAAACTGCCAGTTGCGGACATCAGTGAACTTACCGTTGATGGCTGCCGCTGCGGCCATTTCCGGGGATACCAGATGGGTGCGTCCGCCCCGTCCCTGACGTCCTTCGAAGTTGCGGTTGGAGGTGGAGGCGCAGCGTTGGCCCGGTACCAAAACATCGGGGTTCATAGCCAAGCACATGCTGCAGCCCGCATCGCGCCATTCAAAACCGGCTTCGGTAAAGATTTTGTCCAAACCTTCCTTCTCCGCCTGAGCCTTCACCCGGCCGGAGCCCGGAACAACCATAGCCTGCACGTTGGAGCTTACCTTGTAGCCCTTGGCGACCTTGGCAGCTGCCCGCAGATCTTCGATACGGCCATTGGTGCAGGAGCCGATGAATACCACATCCACGGGGATATCGGACATAGGCGTCCCCGGTGTAAGTCCCATATATTCAATGGCCTTCTCGGCCGCCTTGCGTTCATTTTCGGTGGTAAATTCGGCAGGCACCGGTACGGTGTCGCTAATACCTGCGCCCATACCCGGGCTGGTTCCCCAGGTAACCTGCGGGATCAGGGAATCCGCATCAAATTCCACTACGCGGTCATATACCGCACCTTCGTCCGAAACCAGGTTTTTCCACTCGCTGATGGCTTGCTCGAAGGCTTCGCCTTGGGGAGCGTATTGCCGTCCGCGGAGATACTCGAAGGTTTTCTCGTCGGGAGCGATCAACCCCGCCCGGGCGCCGGCTTCGATGGACATGTTGCACACGGTCATGCGCTCTTCCATGGAGAGGCTGCGGATGGATTCACCGGTATATTCAATAACGTAGCCGGTGGCAAAATCCGTGCCGTATTGGGCGATAACGCCCAGAATCAGGTCCTTGGCGGTAACGCCGGTAGCCAGCTTGCCGTTGATGCGCACCTCAAGGGTTTTGGGCTTCGACTGCTGCAGACATTGGGTAGCCAGCACATGCTCTACCTCGCTGGTGCCGATGCCAAAAGCAAGGGCGCCGAAGGCTCCGTGTGTGGAGGTATGGCTGTCGCCGCAAACGATAGTTTTGCCGGGATGGGTCAGACCCAGCTCCGGGCCCATAACGTGAACAACCCCCTGGTCGATGTGGTCCAGGTCAAACAGGGTGACGCCAAAATCGGCGCAGTTTTTCGAAAGGGTTTCGATTTGCTGCTTGGAAATCGGATCGGTAATATTAAAGCGGTCCTTGGTGGGGACATTGTGGTCCATCGTAGCGAAGGTCAGATCGGGACGGCGTACCTTGCGCCCGGTCAGCCGCAGGCCTTCAAAAGCCTGTGGAGATGTAACCTCATGCACCAGCTGAAGGTCAATATAAATAATGCTCGGTTTGCCTTCCTCCTGGTAGATGACATGATTGTCCCAAATTTTCTCAAACATGGTTTTTTTGCTCATCATTAGCCACCTCTTCATTATCCTGATGATCTATCTCTACACGCCGCCCGGCCAACGGCCGCTGCAGCAATTTCTCCTGCTGTTATCATAGCATTGAATCTCTTCATTGATCCAAGATATAATATCTATAATCGTTATAGTTTTCAACTATAAAAGACTATACCAAAGAACGAACTGACTCTATGGAGGATTGCATCATGGAATTGCGCCAACTGCAATACGCCCTGCAAATTGCCGCCGAAAAAAACTTTTCCCGCGCCGCCGAAAAGCTTCATATCGCCCAGCCCTCACTCAGCCAGCAGCTGTCCAAACTGGAAAAGGAGCTGGGTGTGCTTTTGTTCCAGCGCAACACCAATTCCGTGGAGCTGACCCATGCCGGCTCTGCGTTTATGGAGAAGGCCCAGATGATTCTCGATATGGTAGGCCAGCTGGAACGGGAGATGGAGGATATTTCCGATATGAAAAAGGGCCGCCTGAACGTAGGCTCCCTCCCCATCACCGGGTCCCATATGCTGCCCCGGGTGCTGCCCCTTTTCCACAGCCGTTTTCCCGGGATCGAAATCCATTTGATCGAAGACACCACCAATGTATTGGAAAATCTGACCGCCGCCGGCCGGACCGATATCAGCCTGTTAACCCTGCCGGTTTTGGACTCCAACCTCTCCTGGGAGCCGCTGCTGGATGAGGAGATCCTGCTGGCCGTCCCTCCCACCCATCCGCTGGCGGGACGGGCCGCACCGGACGAAACGGCCACGGTCAGCATCCGCCAACTGCGGGAAGAGGCGTTTATTGTACTGAAGCGGGGACAGGGCTTCCGGCAAATTGCGCTGGAGCTGTGCCGGAGCAATGGCTTTGAACCGCGGATTGTGTTCGAAAGCAGTAATATCGAAACTGTCCAGTCTCTGGTGGCTGCCGGAATGGGCATCGCCTTCGTGCCCAGCATGATCGCTCTTGGGCACGGCACCTCCTTCCGCCCCGACTATCTTCAACTGAAGGAGCGGCCTTACCGGACGCTGGTGGCCGCTTACCGCAAGGGCCGGTACATCTCCAAGGCGGCAGAGGCCTTTATGGGAGTGATGCGGGAGGTGATGAACAAGGGGGACGGGTCAGAGCCTCCCGTTCAGCCGGCACCGGGAGTGGAGCAGGAGGATTAATTCTCCGGCTCCCAGCTGCCGTAGACATCAGGGCGCCTGTCCCGGAACACGGAAATCCGCTCCCGGGCTTCTTTTATACGGTTCAAGTCCAGTTGGGCGGTGACGATTTCCTCCCCTTCTCCCCCTTCGGCCAATACCTCACCCCACGGATCAACAATGAGGGAATGACCGAAAAACTCCTGTCCGCCTCCTGCTCCAACACGGTTGCATGCGGCCACATAGACCTGGTTTTCGATAGCCCTCGCCACAGCCAACGTCCGCCAATGCTGCAGCCGGGGCTTAGGCCACTGGGCGGGAACCAGAAGCAGCTCCGCCCCGTCCAGCACTAGAGCTCTGGCCAGCTCAGGGAATCTCAGGTCGTAGCAGATCATCATTCCTGCGGTAACCCCTTCCATCTGGACAAGCTCCCGTGTGGACCCCGCGGTCAGATGCCGGTCCTCCCCCATTGGCCCGAACAGGTGAAGCTTGGCGTAGCGGGACATCACAGAGCCGTGCAGGTCCATGACGTATGACGCATTGCGGATGCCGTCCTCCCGCTTTTCGGCGATGGACCCGGCGGCAATGGTGACGCGGAGCTCCCGGGCTAGGGCGCCCGCCCAGGCTTGCACCCGTTCGCCCTGCCAATCTCCCAGCTCCCCCAGCCGTTCCAGATCATATGCCGTGTCCCACAGCTCGGGAAGCAGCAGCAAATCCGGTTTATCGGGGGCAGCGGCAGCTTTGCGGATCAACCGCTCCGCGTTCCGGTAATTGGCCTCCGGGTCCCCGAAGGCAACATCCATTTGCAGCAGACTAATGCGGGGCATCCGTTTCCCCTCCTTCCACAGTCGCTTTACTCCATCTTAAAGCAAAGGCTTTCCACTCTGCAAGGCAGATGGATAGCAGGATAAGCACCGGTGGGTTAACAGCCTCCTGGGGCTCAACGGAATCCCATTGGCGCTAACGGAACTTAGAGGTCCGTAAACGGTGTTTAGTGCACATTTTCTACGCTAACGGAACTCTGAGACCCTTAGCGGCAAAAAGTGCAGAGATTTCGCTGCCAACCAGCGTCTTATAGCTCCTCAGTTCCGTTAAAATTGCAGAAACCTTATTTTCCGCGTGTAAGAGTCGTTGAGTTCCGTTACATGCGGACCCACGGTAGCGTTCGGCCTGTTCTACAGCAAACGGCGCTCCAGACCGGTTCTGCGTTAAATCCACTGCACATCCACCATGATTTCACAGTGAACCCATGGTAAAATCCACGGCGGATCTCCCCCAAAGACAGTTGGCATGCTTTACAAAGCTGCCGCAGAATGCTATCTTAAACAAAAGAGTTTTATTGCGATAACGTATCGATGGGAATAGTACGCTGCCTTCCCGGCGAACAGAGAGCAGGCTTCCCGGCTGCAAGAGCCTGCCGCCACCTACGGAACCAGCAGAACCCGCCCCTGAACGGTCAACGACGAGTTGAACGGCCCCTGCCGTTACCAGGGACTTAAGAGGGCGCCTGTCGGGCGCCAATCAAGGTGGTACCGCGGAAGCTTACAGCTTTCGTCCTTCGTGTTTGGAGGACGGAGGCTTTTTATTTTGTTTACAGGAGAGTTGATGGTATGACCCGAATCGTTGTCAAAATTGGCAGCAGCTCGCTTACCTCCGCGGAAGGCGGCCTGACCCGGAGCAAGGTGCGTTTTTTTGCCGATGAGATAGCCGCCCTGCAGAAATCCGGCCACCAGGTGCTGCTGGTCACCTCCGGCGCCGTAGCCGCAGGCTTCACCACCATCGGTTATGCCAAGCGCCCCAAGCTGCTGCATGAAAAGCAGGCCTCCGCCGCAGTGGGCCAGGCTCTGCTGATGCAAGCCTATAATGAAGCGTTCCAAGAAAGCGGAATCGCCGTGGCCCAGATTTTGCTCACCCGCACCGACTTTTCCAGCCGCCAGCGGGGCCACAACGCCCTAATGACCATTGAGGAGCTGCTGGCCCACGGCATTGTGCCGGTTATTAACGAGAATGACACGGTGTCGGTAGCGGAGCTGAAATTCAGCGAAAATGATACTTTATCCGCATTAGTAGCCAATCTGGTGAAGGCCCGGCAGCTGGCAATCATCACCGATATGGACGGATTATACACCGGCGATCCCCGTAAAACCCCTTCCGCCGTCCGCATCCCTCAGGTGGACCAGATCACGCAGGAGATCCTGGAATATGCCGGAGGGGCCGGCTCCTCCGTCGGCACCGGAGGTATGCGCTCCAAGCTGGATGCCGCCCGCATCGCCACCAGAGGCGGGGTTCCCGTTTTTATCGGCCAGGTGACGGAGCCCGGTGATTTAACTGCTGCAGTACAGGGCACAGGCAAAGGCACTTATTTTACCACAAGCCTCAACAAGCTCCCCATCAAGAAACAATGGGTCGGGTTCCTGTCCGTCCCTCACGGCTCCGTCCTGGTGGATGCCGGCGCGGAAAAAGCGCTGTTTGCCGGAGGCAAAAGCCTGCTGCCCGCAGGGGTTACCGGTGTCAAAGGGGACTTCCATCCGGGGGATGTGGTGGAGGTTATCAATCCCGAAGGCGGCGTAATCGGCCGGGGGGTTGTGAATTACGAATCCTGGCAGCTGAAAGCTGTTGCAGGACTCAGCACCGAGGAAGTGCAGAAGAGGGTGGATGTTGCCCGCATTGAAGTGATCCACCGGGATGAATGGATCACGTTGTCCGAATAATATTTTCTCGATTATAAAGGAGGGCTTCAAGGATGAGTGAAGTTGTTCAAAAAGCGCTGTTGGGTAAAGAGGCCTCCATTCGGATGGCAAAACTGACCACCCGCCAAAAAAACGATGCCCTGCGGGCCATGGCGGATGCCCTGGTCCGGGAAAACGCCTCGATTATTGCAGCCAATCAAGAGGATTTGGCCAGAGGCCAACAAAACGGCATCGGTGAATCGCTGCTGGACCGCCTGGCGCTAGATGAAAAACGCATTCAGGGGATTGCGGAGGGTTTGCTTCAAATTATCGGCTTGCCTGATCCCGTAGGGGATGTGCTGGACCAATTCGAGCGTCCCAACGGGCTGGTTGTCCGCAAGGTCAGCGTGCCGCTTGGTTTGATAGGCATCATATATGAAGCCAGGCCCAACGTGACGGTGGATGCCGCAGGCCTTTGTCTGAAATCGGGGAATGCGGTGCTGCTCCGTGGAGGCTCGGATGCATTAAGCTCCAACATCCGGATTGTGGAGGTGCTGAAAGCGGCCCTGGCCACCACTGTTGTTCCTCCTGAGGCCCTGCAGCTAATAACCTCCAGCGACCGCGCTTCCGTGGATGAAATGTTGAAGTTGAACGGCCTGTTGGACGTGGTAATCCCCCGTGGCGGCCGGATGCTGATCCAGACGGTGGTAGCCAATGCCACGGTTCCCGTCATCGAAACCGGCGCAGGGGTTTGCCATACCTATCTGGATGAAACTGCGGATCCGACCATTGCCCTGAACATTGCCGTTAATGCCAAGGTGCAGCGTCCTTCCGTGTGCAATTCCATGGAAACCCTGCTGCTTCACGAGGAATTCGCCGAAGCCTATCTTCCGGGTATTGCTGAAACGTTCCGCACCTTGGGTGTACAGCTTCGCGGCTGCCCTGCCTCCATTCGAATTGCCGGTCCCATGGAGGAAGCAACGGATGAGGACTATGCCACCGAATATAACGACTACATCCTTAATGTCCGCATCGTGGAGAGTCTGGATGAGGCGCTGGAGCATATCCGGCGGTTTGGGACCCAGCATTCCGAATGTATTGTGACTGAACATCCCGAACGGGCGGAACGGTTCCTGCAGGAGGTGGATGCGGCAGCGGTTTACCATAACGCCTCCACCCGGTTTACCGACGGCTTCGAGTTCGGCTACGGCGCCGAGATCGGCATCAGCACCCAGAAGCTTCACGCCCGGGGTCCCATGGGGCTTCCTGCCTTGACCTCGACAAAGTTCCTGGTGTATGGAAGCGGCCAGATTCGCGGATAGAGGATAAGCCCCGGTTATACGTCTTCCAAAAATAAAGAAAAAAAGGAGTGGAGTCCAGATGCCGCTTACTGGTAAAAAAATCACATTTATCGGCGCCGGATCGATGGCTGAGCCCATTTTCAAAAGCCTGATCCAGCAAAAGACTGTCCGGCCCGATCAAATCTACATTATGAACCGCAGCAATGCTGCCCACCTGACAGTCATGCGGGATACCTACGGAGTCCATGCCGCATTTACACCGGAAGAGAAGGAAAGCTTTATCCGAGAGGCGGACATCGTCATTCTGGCCATGAAACCCAAGGATGTCCGGCAGGCCTTCGAGGACTTCAACCGGTTTCTGAAGCCCTCCCAGCTCCTGGTTTCCATGGTGGCCGGGTTGTCTCTGGAAACTCTCTCCCTGCTTGTCCCGGAAGGGATGCCCATTGTCCGCACCATGCCCAATACCCCCAGCTCCATCGGGCTGGGCGCAACCGGACTTTGCTTTTCCCCGGAAACAACGGAATCCCAGCAGAATATGGGGTTGTCCCTGTTCCGTGCCATTGGCGAAGCTTATCCCATCCCCGAGGAGAAGATGAATATCCTGACGGGCATTTCCGGAAGCGGTCCGGCATATGCCTTCTACTTCATGGAATCCATGATCGCCGCAGGCGTGAAGGGTGGTCTGTCCCCGGAGCTGGCCAAGCAATTGACGGTTCAAACCGTGCTTGGCGCCGCCTCCATGGTGAAGCTTACAGGCGAGGAGCCTGCCGAGCTCCGGCGCAAGGTTACCTCCCCCAATGGCACCACTCAAATGGCGATTGAGGAGTTCCAGCGGGAGGGCTTAAGCGGCATTGTGGAAGCCGGTATCAACCGCTGTGTGGCCCGGGCGGCGGAGATCGGCGAAGGTCTCAGCCAAGAGGTGCGGCAAAGCTTATGAGTACACGTAAACCAGTCATCTTTTGCGACTTCGACGGTACGATCACCCTGACCGATAATGTAGTTGAGCTGTTTAAGCATTTCCGGCCGGAAGGTGCGGAGGAAATTCTGCGGCGCACAACAACCAAGGAAATGTCCATCCGCGAGGGTGTGGAGACGTTGTTCGCCCTCATGCCCAGCTCGATCAAACCCCAACTGGTGGAGTTTATCCAAGGCCAGCTCCAGATCAGAAGCGGCCTGCAGGAGCTTCTGGATTTCTGCAGGACGCACAATGTGGAGTTTCTGGTAACCAGCGGAGGAATGGATTTTATCCTGTATCCGGCTCTTGAGCCGTTTGGCATCGCGCCCTCCAACATTTATTGCAACAACACGGATTTCAGCGGTACCCATATCCATATACACTCCTCCCATCCCTGCGATGAGCATTGCGAAAGCGACTGCGGCATGTGCAAAAGCACGGTGATGCGGCAATATCCCCAGGAGGAGTATTACCGGATCATGATCGGCGACAGCATTACTGATTTTGCCGGTGCAGCTTTTGCGGACCTGATCTTTGCCCGCTCCCATCTGGAGGACGAATGCCGCCGTCTGCAGATGCCCTATTTGCCCTTCGAAACCTTCCATGATGTTGTCCGGCAATTTCCGGTTCTTCCAGATTAATCACGGTCTTACGAAACGAAACGCAAAAAAGCCTTGACGGGATCTCCACCACCGTCAAGGCTTTTTGTATTCACGCCGCTTTTATCTGCCGCCTCGGAAACGCTGTGCATGTTCCTTAGCTTGCTCCGGGGTAAACACTTTGTTGCGCTTCCATTCCAGCAAGATCCGGTCGATATACCGGAAATGAATCTTTCCGGCGAACACCGCTTCCTTCAGGGCCATATGCAGCAGCTCCACCGGATACCGGTCTTGGTCCAGCCAACCGGTGATCGTCTCCATTTCCATCGGCGTCAACGGACGGGCAAATTCCCGTTCGAACAGCAGGAAGATATTGCCCTCCTGTTGGGAGCGGTCGGTTTTCCGGTTACCGGCGGCAGTTGGTTCCGGCAGCGGGCTTTTTACGGCAGGCACCGTTTTTTCAGGCTCCTGGCCGGATTCCATGGTAATCACCATGGCCAGCTGCTCCCACAGCCCATCCAGGTTGTACCGCTCATAACGCATTCCCGTTAAGGAATCACTTGCTTCATCGATGCCAATGAACCCTTCCTTCACCAGCTTTTGGAGAGTAGCGGATACCTTCTCCTCTGTCAGACTCATTCTGTCTGCCAGTTCTCCCGGTGTTGGAAAATCATTATGCTCTCGATCCCGGAACCCGATCAGCTGCAGAAGCAGCATCGCCTCCGGCTCGGATAAATCCAGCTTGGCATATCCCGTCAACAACAGCATGGGAACGGCGATGGAGCCGGAGCGCAGCCCCGCCAGCACACCGTCCCGCAGGTCTTTCCATGGATCATTCATTTTGCTCATCCCCTGGTCCCTCCCGCCATGTCTTTCTATGGGAAAAGAGCCCCGAATAACAAGGCTCTTCCAAGATGCATAAATATGAATCCCCCAAAAGTGGGTTAGTCTCCATTGTTTACCTGGAGGCTCCCCCAAAAGTAATCGGAACAAGCTTCGTCAGCTTCACTTCATTTTTGGGGGACGTACTTATGGGTACAAACGGTACAGAAGCCGCGGGAACGGAATGGTTTCCCGCACGTGGTCCAGACCGCAAATCCAGGCTACAGTGCGCTCCAGTCCCAGGCCGAAGCCGCTGTGGGGCACAGTGCCGTATTTGCGAAGATCCAGATACCACTGGTACGCTTCTGTGGACAGCTCATGCTCGGAGAAACGGGCCTCCAGCAGCGCCGGATCGTCGATCCGCTGGCTTCCTCCGATAATCTCGCCATATCCCTCCGGGGCAATCATATCGGCACAAAGCACCACTTCCGGACGGTTCGGGTCCGGCTTCATGTAGAAGGCCTTGATCGCCGTCGGATAGTGGGTGATGAAGACAGGCTTGTCGAAGCTTTCGGCAATGGCCGTTTCATGCGGAGCGCCGAAGTCCTCGCCCCACGGAATGTCGTGCCCATTCTCCTGCAGGAACTTGATGGCATCGTCGTAGGTGATCCGCGGGAACGGTGCGGTAATCTTCTCCAGCTTGGAGATATCCCGCTCCAGCACCTCCAGCTCCTTGCGGCAGTTGGTCAAAACGCTCTGCACCACATGGGACACAAACTGCTCTTGAACGCGCAGGCTTTCGTCCAGATCCACAAACGCCATTTCCGGCTCGATCATCCAGAACTCGATCAAATGCCGGCGGGTTTTGGACTTCTCCGCCCGGAAGGTCGGGCCGAAGGAATATACCCGCCCCAGTGCCATAGCGGCTGCTTCCATGTACAGCTGCCCGCTTTGGGTGAGGAAAGCGTCCTCGTCGAAATATTTGGTATGGAACAGCTCCGTGGTTCCCTCGCACGAGGACGGAGTCAGAATCGGCGGGTCCACCAGCTTGAAGCCGCGGGTATCAAAAAACTCCTGCACCGCACGGATAATCTCCGCACGGACGATCAGCACAGCCCGCTGCTTGGGGCTGCGCAGCCACAGATGGCGATGATCCATCAGGAAATCCACGCCGTGTTCCTTCGGGGTAATCGGATAATCTTGTGTAATCTGGATGATTTCAATTCCGGTAACGGTCAGCTCATAGCCGCTTTGGCTGCGGGGTTCCTCGCGGACCACACCGGTGGCATAAAGAGAGCTTTCCTGAGTCAGCGACTTGGCTGCTGTCCAAACCTCTTCGGGGACTTCACTTTTCACCACAACGCCTTGAATATAGCCTGAGCCGTCACGCAATTGAAGAAATACGATTTTACCGCTGGACCGCACATTGTGGAGCCAGCAGCCGATGCGGACTGTTTCGCCCGCATGGGTGCCAACCTCCCGGATCATGCACTGTACCGCCATATAGGGAGCCTCCCGGAAATATAGTAGCTGTGACTTACTTATGAGACTTCTTTACGATTTCGTGGGTGTCGCGGGCGATAACCAGCTCTTCGTTGGTCGGGATAACCAGAACCTTCACACGGGAGCCTTCCTTGGTGATCAAACGCGGCTCGCCGCTGCGGATTTTGTTCAATTCCGGATCCACATCAACGCCCATCCAGCTCAACTGCTCGAGAATGCTCAGACGCAGCACAGCGGAGTTTTCGCCGACACCGGCTGTGAACACGATGGCGTCCACACCATTCATAGCGGCAACATACGCACCGATTTGCTTGCGGATACGGTATTCGTACATTTCGTATGCCAATTTGCAGCCCTTGTCGCCCTTCTCCATACCTTCCACAATTTCACGCATGTCGCTGGAGCCGCCGGAAATGGCTTGCAGACCGCTGTGTTTGTTCAGCATAAAGTTGGCTTCCATCGGGCCGATGCCTTCCTTGCCCATTACAAACGGGATGATGGCCGGGTCGATGTCGCCGCTGCGAGTACCCATCATAAGGCCTTCCAATGGAGTCATCCCCATGGAAGTGTCGAAGGATTTCCCGCCCATAACGGCTGTAACGGAACCGCCGTTGCCAATGTGCGCGGTAATGATTTTGGTGTCTTCCAGCGGCTTGTCCAGGAACTGGGCAGCCACATGGCTGACGTAGAAGTGGGAGGTGCCGTGGAAACCGTAGCGGCGAACCTTATGCTTCTTGTACAGACGAAGCGGGAGCGGGTACATGAAGACCTTCTCCGGCATAGTAGCGTGGAAAGCCGTATCGAATACCACAACCTGCGGAACACCGGGCATGTTGATTTCACAAGCGGAAATCCCCATCATGTGGGCCGGATTATGCAGCGGAGCCAGATCGAACAGGCTGGTGATGCCTGCCTTGACTTCAGGAGTGACCAGCACGGATTCGGAGTACAGGTCGCCACCTTGTACCACACGGTGTCCGACGGCTTCCACCTCGCTGATGGAGGAAATAACGCCGTGCTCCGGATGGACCAGACAATCCACAACCTTCTTGATAGCCACATTGTGATCCAGAATTTCGCTGACTTCCTTCAGCTCCGGCTTATCAGTGGGCTCGTGCACCAGAATGGCGGTGTCCATGCCGATGCGCTCGACGCGGCCTTTGGCCAGTACGGATTCGTCATTCATATCATACAGCTGGTATTTAAGAGAAGAGCTACCTGCGTTAACTACGAGAATTTTCACAGACGGTCACCATCCTTGTCATAAGCGAAGAATCCTTGTCCTACTTTAGTGCCCAATTGGCCGGCACGGACCATTTGCTTCAACAGGAAGCTCGGGCGGTATTTGATATCGCCGAATTCACGGAACATGCCTTCCATAGCGGCGAGAACGGAGTCCAGACCGAAGCGGTCGCACATTTCAAGCGGTCCGTAATGGAAGTCATAGCCGATTCTCATAGCGGAATCAATATCCTCAGCGGAGGCTACGCCTTCAGCCAGCACGTGCAGCGCTTCGTTGATCAGCGTACATACCAGACGTGTGGTTACGAAGCCCGGGGATTCGTAGACTTGGATACCCTTCTTGGTGATGGTTTCTTCTACGAATTGGCGGGTCAGCTGGAAGGTTTCTTCCGAGGTTTTCAAGCCGCGGATGATTTCCACCAGATCGATCTTTGCTACCGGATGCAGGAAGTGCATGCCGATAACCCGGTCGGGACGCGTGGTTTCCGCTGCCAACTGGGTCAGGCTGAGTGTGGAGGTATTGCTGGCAAGAATCACTTCCGGAGGACAAATCTTGTCCAGGCTGCGGATCACTTCATTTTTAGCTTCCAGGTCCTCGCTGATGGTTTCAATCACCATGTCGCATTCGGCGATTTTGTCCAGCGCATAAACCTTGTGGATTTTGGAGAGAATCAGCTTCTTTTCAGAGACCGTAATGGCCCATTTTTCAATCTGCTTGTCCAGGCTGACCACGATCATATCCCAAGCCTGATCCAGTTTTTCGGGGGTTTTTTCCACCAGGAAAACTTCCATCCCCTTCACCGCCAGCATTTCGGCGATGCCTTGGCCCATCGTGCCGGCCCCAATTACACCAATCCGTTTGAATTGCACTCTTTTCACCCATTCCTTGTTATATTTATGTAGGACATTCACACGTTTGCAATTGCAAACCGGGCTCTTCTTATACATTGTATCCAAGCCCCAAGATCCGATTCGCAAAGAAAAAGCCTCCCGGGCGTGCAGGTCCAGGTCAGCTTTTCTGCCATGAGCTATCATACCATTTTTCCACCCGCTTGAGTTCGGATGAGGACAAACATTCGATATTTCGACAATAATAGAAGATGGCCCTTTCTAAGCATACGAAAAAAAAGTGAGGAGCGCAAGCCTGTCTCCCCACTTCCCTTAAGTTTTCGCCTTTTTTTGGCACTATGCGGAAACGCCCTTGAGTTCTTCCACAGCCGACATTTTTTCCTTAAGCAGCGCTCTGAACTGCTCGCCGGACATCACTTCTTCCCGGAGAAGAATGTCCAGGGACTGCTCGAATACACGACGGTGCTTCTCCAGAAGGTTCCGGGTACGGGTGGTCAGCTCTTCCATAATGGACGCATTCTCCTTCATGAGCTCTTCCTTGGTCATCATCTCACGGTCAATAATGCCGAGGCGTGTCAGCCCCGCATCCATCATATTCTTGACCATAGACAGCGCCTGTTCGAAGTCATTGCGGGAGCCTGTGCTGCGGCCGCCGTAGAACATCTCTTCGGCAACAGCACCGCCAAGGGCGATCATGATTTTCTCTTCAATAAATTCCTTGGTATACAGGTATTGCTCAGCCTGCGGATTATGCCGCACATACCCAAGCGCCTGGCCTCTCGGGGATAAGGCAACCTGGGAGACAGAGCCGGATTTCAGGAGCTCGGCGGCAATAGCATGACCAAGTTCGTGGTAGGCAACACGGATCTTTTCCTCCCGGGAGGCTTCCCGGTCCGAACGTTCCCCCATCATGACCTTATCTACGGCCAAGGACAGATGCTGCTGGCTAATCTTCTCCAAGCCATCCCGCAGGGCGTAGATAGCTGCTTCGTTCATCACACTTTCCAACTGGGCGCCGGAGAATTGGAAGGTCTCGTCGGCTACCTTATCCAGATTAACCGACTCTTCCAGAGGTTTGTTCTTAGCATGCAGCTTCAGAATATGCATTCTGCCCTTGCGGTCCGGCAGATCCACGGTAATGTGGCGGTCAAACCGGCCGGGACGGAGCAGCGCACTGTCCAGCATTTCCTTGCGGTTCGTGGCTGCCATGATGAGAACCCGGGGACTGTCCGTAGTATGGATCCCGTCCATCTCCGTCAGAAGCTGGTTCAAGGTCTGGTCATATTCCTTGTGCTGGCCGCCGGAGCGTTTGCCGCCGATGACATCAATCTCATCGATGAACACAATGGCGCTGTCCTTGCCTTCCTTCTGCGCCCGGTTCCGGGCGTCCTTAAACAGGTCGCGGACCCGGCTGGCACCGACACCCACATACATTTCCACAAACTCCGAGCCGGAGGCGGCAACGAATATGGAGTTGGTATAATGGGCAGCAGCTTTGGCCATCAAGGTTTTGCCTGTGCCTGGAGGGCCTTCCAGCAGAATGCCCTTCAAAGGCCGGATGCCCAGCCGTTTAATGTCCTCATGCTTAATGATAAAATCCAGTGCTTCCTTCAGTTCATTCTTTGCCCGGTCCTGGCCGCCAATATCCTCAAAGGTCATATACGACGGTGTCCGGCTTTTGGATTTCCGGTCCACGGCGCTAACCGCCGCGGCCCCTCCGGTTCTCGCTCTCGTGATCATAAACAGAGCAACTGCTATCAAGCCCATAAATACAACCGGAATCACATTCAGCCCGATAAAAGCGAGAAACGCGATAACAACAGGGACAATGCCGATCAGAATTTCCTTCCCGTATTTCATCATTGGCTCCACACTCCCATCTTGGCAGCGGTACGGGGCAGGATTACAAACTTCACATGCTCCCCTTCCGTCAAACGCACATAAACATTATCGTCATCCATCTCGGTTTGAACGGACAAGCCTTGAAGCTGGCCTGCCTTAGCGTTCAAAGCAGCCGGAATATCGGCGTAACGGCGGGTTTCCATGGCCTGGGCCACGTCGAACAATGCAGTAGACCACCAGTTCTCCAGCTGCGGGGAGGTGTTGCTGGTCACTTTAATCTCAGGCACCCGGTCACCGGCTACCTCGTCGTTCTTTTGGCTAATTTTGTGAACAATTTCACGTATATTAGCTTGATTGTTAAGCTGTACATTAAACACCGTCTTTTGCCCGGAGATGCTGGCCTTGTAATCCACAACCCCAGCTGTCTCATTCAAAGCATGATTCAAAGGACTTTCTAGAGCGACACTATGATAAATAAACCATCCGCCGAACAGAACGGCCGCCGATGCGACAACAGCAATTAGAATAGGTGTTGCTTTGAGCTTCAAGGGATGTCCCCCTTCCTGTAATTAAAAAAGATTCGTTATTTAGAATGAATACTAATATAATAATGAGTATATCACTTTTTTATATACTAGAGTATATCAACTTTGTGAATACTTCTTAGCGAATTTGTGGAAAGAAAAAAGACACCCTTCCAGGTGTCTTGACAACATTTAACCTTTTGCTCCCAATCTATAGGTATCCAAGAGTTCGCCGTCGGCGAACCGGTAATAGCCGTAGAAGCCTTCCGTACGCCCGTTTTCCTGCTCGCGCTCGTAATAAACCTCCCACACCAGCTCTTGCTCCAGCTTACCCGGTGTAACCCGGAGAATGCGGGCAGCGGGATCCGCGGCAGTCACCTTCGACGAAACATTGGCCATAGAAATACCGTTGGACTCATATTCTGTATGGATCCCCGATTCTTCTCCGATCCATACGATCATTTTTTTCTGGAGTTTGTCTTCTCCGAAGACGATGCGCCAGGTTTCCGTTCCAATAAAGGTGTCCACCCGGTCGGCCTTCACCATCATGGTCTGGCTGTAAGCGGTCAGGACCGCCTCCTTCTTCTCCTGCCATTCCCCCGCGGTCAGACGCTCCCCGAATATAAACAGTCCAAGGAGCAGTACAGCCAAGCAGATGCTCCCCAGAAGCACATTCTTTTTCCAGCGGCTCATTCTCCCATCCCTCTTGTAGCGGCCTTAAGCTCCTTAACATGCTACATGCAGAGCTTATCTTCCGATAATCCCCTCGTAGCGGCGTTGGAATTCGGCCTTGATTTTTTCCTCGTCCAGCGTGAGGCATTCCCCGTTCTTCACCGTTTGTTTGCCGTTCACCCACACATCGGTGACATCCCCGGCTGAAGCGGAATAAATGATATGGGATACGTAGTCGGTCCGGGGGTAGAAGTGGGGACGGTTGTTATCCAGACCGATAAAGTCCGCCTTCATCCCCGCCTTGAGGACACCGGTGTCCGGCAGCCACAAGGATTTGGCCCCGTCGGCCGTACCCATGCGGAATGCAACTGTAGCCGGAACGGCAGTGGGATCGCCGGAGACTCCTTTATGGATCAGGGCGGCCAGGCGCGCTTCCTCGAACATATCCAGATTATTGTTGCTGGCGGAGCTGTCCGTACCCAGGGAAACCAGGAGCCCTGCGGCAAGCAAGTCCGGCACCCGGGCCACACCGCTGGCCAGCTTGAGATTGCTGCCCGGATTATGGCTGATGCGCACGTCATAGCGGCAGAGAATATCGATTTCATCATCCGTCAAATGCACTCCGTGGGCAATCAGGCAGGGCCGGCCGAATACACCCAGCTTCTCCAGGTGGGCGGCGGGGCGCAGACCGTATTGGGCTACATTCTCCTCCACTTCCCGGATGGTTTCAGACATATGGATATGAATAGGCAGGTCCAGCTCATGTGCGGCTTGCACGATGCGTTCAATATAATCAGGCGGGCATGTGTACGGGGCGTGGGGCGACATCATCGTAGTGATTCGTCCGTCTGCCTTGCCGTTCCACTCTCTGGCGAAACGGATCGCCTCCTGCAGCTTCCGGTCCTGCTCCTCCGGCGGACACAGTCCGATGACTCCCCGGGCCAGAACGGCGCGGATCCCGGATTCCTCTACAGCCTTGGCCACCTCATCCATATGGTCATACATATCCACGAAGGTCGTGGTGCCGCCCTTCATCATCTCGACAATGGACAGAAGGGTCCCGCACCGCACGTCCTCTGCAGTAAATTTGGCTTCATTGGGCCACATTTTCTCCGAGAGCCATACCTGCAGGGCCAGATCATCCCCGTAGCCGCGCAAATAAGCCATCGCCGCATGGCCATGGGTATTCACCCAGCCGGGCATAAACAGCTTGCCGCGGGCGTCCAGGCGCTGGACATTGCTTTCACCCGGTTGGCCGGGATAGGCCCCCTCCTCAAGCTCCGTTATCCGGTCACCCTCTACCGCCATATATCCTTTCACTACCGGGCGCACTGCGTCGCCGGTGACAAAAACACCGTTTTCAATAACCAGTCGGGTCATCCGATAAGCCCCTTTCCTGTTGCTGCAGAATTATAAGTGCCGCAGGCAATCTCTTTTCTTCACTCTACAATGACCGGAAGGGAAAATCAAGAAAAGATCCATTGCATACGGGACGGAGAATATGGTATTTTAAGAGTTACGGATGCATAACAAAGGATGCATGAAGTTTTCGAATAAACGGGCACTTGAATGCCCGCAAGCCTTGGAGGTCTTTGGACATGGCAATCGGCAAGAAACAGGACGAGGATTTTTACGTACTGCTGACACAATCCGCAGAGAATACGCTTCAGGCTGCCCACGTATTCCGCCAGGCGATGATGAGCGAAGGCTCCCCTACCGCCTACCAGCAGGAGCTTCGCGACTTGGAGCATAAGGGAGACACCATTACCCACTCCGTTTTCCGCGGGCTGAACAAGGTGTTTATTACCCCCATCGACCGGGAGGACATTCTGGCTCTGGCTGCCAAGATGGACGACGTGATCGACGGCATTGAAGAATGCATCGCGCGGTTTGATTATTTGAATATTCAGGCTACGGATCATTACATGAAGGAGTTCTCGGTTGTGCTGGTGAATGCCTGCCAATACATACTGGACGCCATCAAGCTGCTTTCCAAGAAGAAGTACATGCAGATTGCCGAATTCACCGTGAAGATCAACAGCATGGAGAACGAAGGAGACAAGCTGCTCCGTCAAGGCATCAAGGATATTTTCCACAATCCCAAGGATCCGTACCATGACTTCAAGCTGAAGGAAATGTATGAACAGCTGGAGCTGACTACTGATGCCTGCGAGAACGTGGCCGACATTCTGGACGGCATTGTATTGAAGTACGCGTAAGTGATGGTTTGAAAGAGACTGCCCCAGGGCGGTCCACAGCCGGCTGCAATCGATGATTGCGGCCTTTTTTTATTTTGAGGCTTACACTACACCAACGTACTGCATGTTCAAACTTTGCTTTAGAGGGTTGCACACGTTAGAACGTTACTCCCATTCTCTTCCGAAATGCAAAAGTACATTTATTGGAGAGACAAACCTTCGTTTTATCGTCTTTCCTGCAAAAATGCAGTTATTTCCATCACATGGGGGCATTATGAAGCCTGGGCGGAGGAAATAGGTGCACTTTTGCATTTGGTATGCAGCAAACGTCGGGTTCCGGGGAGAATAGATGCACTTTTGCAAGGAGAAACGCCCGCTGTTCGATCGCCAAAAACCACCTCCACAAAAACATCAAAAAAAGGGATGCCCGCCTGATGGGGACATCCCTTTCCACATAATATTCTGTATGCCGCTATTCGTCCAAATAATAGGCCAGGCTTTGCAGATCCGTCGTAAAGTCCGCATTATGCACCCGGATGTGCATCGGAACCTTAATAATCACCGGCGCAAAGTTCAGGATCGCTTCTACCCCGCCGCGCACGAATTCATCCGCCACCGACTGGGCCTCCGAAGCCGGAACCGTGATAATGCCAATTCGGATGGCCTCCTCACGAATCGTCCCAACCAGCTCCTTCATAGGATGCACCTGCAGGTTATTGATGCTGGTGCCCACCTTGTCCGGACTGTCGTCGAAGATGGCCGTAATCTTCATATTGTCCTTCAGATAGACATTGTAGTTGCACAGCGCCCGTCCCAGGTTTCCCGCTCCCACCAGGGCAACGGCAATGTCTTGGTTCAGCTTCAGAATCTGCCGGATCTTCTCGATGAGGTAATTCACATCGTATCCGATCCCCTTCTTGCCGAACTCCCCGAAATACGCCAGATCCTTGCGGATTTGGGCCGGGTTCAGGTCCAACTTGTTGCCCAGGTCCTGGGAGGACACAGTCTGGACATTCTTCATATTCAATTCGTTAAGAAACCTTAGATATACCGGAAGCCTTCGTACGACGGCCTCCGAAATCTTCTCCGTCTTCAACCTTCCTCACTCCTCATCCATTCCATGATTCTCGGCACCAATTGCGAAGTTGTCATATGCTCAATCTTCGGCCCGGGCAGGGAGTAAAGAAAATGCTTGCCGTATGCCGTATCAATCACCCGGGTATCATAGACAATAACCGTTCCTTTATCGGTGGCGGTCCGCACCAGCCGGCCGAAGCCCTGTTTGAAGCGGATAACCGCCTGGGGCACAGAATATTTGATAAAGGGGTTCTGTCCTTTTTCCTTATAAAGCTCGCACTTGGCCTCCACAAGAGGATGGTTGGGCGGCTGAAAAGGCAATCTCACAATAGCCAGGCAGCTTAACGCATCTCCGGGAATGTCCACACCCTCCCAGAAGGAGCTGGTGCCCAGCAGGACACTTGCGGCACTGTCCTTGAACATCCGCGTCAGCTTACTCCGGTTGCCGCCGTCCATCCCCTGCCCCAGCACCTGAATCCCTCTTGAGGCCAGCTCTTCCTTCAGCCTCTGGTGAACCGCCTTCAGCATCCGGTACGAGGTGAACAGCACAAGCATTCTTCCGTTGGTTGCCACCGCCACATCGCGCAGAGATTCCGTAAGCTTCTCGATATAATACGCTTCGGCGGCACTGCCCTTAATATTGGGAAAATCGCGGGGCACCGCTACCAGCGCCTGCTCCCTGTATTGAAAGGGGGATGGCAGAATGACCGTCCGGACCTTGCCGGACGGGCTATTCTCCATAAGCCCCAGCTGTTCGCAGATATAATGAAATTTCTTGTCCACGGACAAGGTGGCAGATGTCAATATTATACTATCTTTTGCATCAAAAAAGAACTGTCGAAGAATGGCGCTTACATCCGCAGGAACACTTACCAATTGAAGGGACTTACTCTTGAACTGGCTGCTCGCTTCCAGCCAATACACATCATCCTGCTCAGGCATATGCATAAACCTGTGAAGGGTATCCCGGTGCCTGTCCAGATCCTTGCCGGCCCCGTTCAAATCCGTAACCAGAGTCTGTATGCCCAGGTCATCCTGGACATCCTTCCAATCATTCAGCAGCCGGTCCAGCTGCCGCGAAGCTTCACCAAGGCCAACGTAGATATTCTCCTCCATCTTCCGGAGAGTCTCCCAGCTAGGAGGAAGCATGGCGGGTTTAACCCGCACCACCAGCTGCCCGGCTTCCGCCGATGCAGGGTCGGAGGCGCTGGCCGACATTCCCGCAAAGTCATACAGCAGCTGGGACAGCTCGTCCCAGTGCTCCTTGGCCTCCACCAGCTTCTCCTCCACGTCCACTATAGCCCGCAGCCACTTGGATGCTTTATCCCCAGCCGCATGCTCTTGAATACGCATGGATACCAACGGCAGGAGGCCCGAACGGGAATCCTTATACAGCCATGTCAACGTGTGCACAAAGCTAAGGTAATGCAGCTCCAAGCCCAGATGCTTGGCCGCTACCTCCTCGAAGTGATGAGCCTCGTCCACGATTAACTGCGAATAAGCCGGCAGCAGCCGGTTCTCCGCTTTAATATCCGTAAACAGCAGGGAATGATTGACGATAATCACGTCCGCCTGGGTAGATTCATGCTTTGCCCGGTGGTAGAAGCAGCGCCGGAACCAAGGGCAGTGGCGGTTCAAGCAAGAATCCGCATCGCTTTGCACATCCTGCCAGAAGTCATTGCCTTTGGAGGTCAAATACAGCTCCTCGTCGTCTCCCCGTTCTGTGTCAGAGAGCCATACGGTCATTTGCGCAGCCGTCAGCCGGTCATCGCGGCCGTTGGCGAAGTCTGCCGTATTCACCTTGGTCTCGAATTTGCGGAGGCACAGATAATGATTACGCCCCTTCAGAACAGCCGCCTCGAACCCAAAAGGAAACAGCTCCTGCAAAAGCGGGATATCCCGCTGGCGCAGCTGCTCCTGAAGCTGGATGGTATGGGTGCTGACCACGATTTTCTTCTCTTCGCTGATGCCGTAATGAAGGGCTGGGATCAAATAAGCCAAGGACTTTCCGGTCCCCGTTCCCGCCTCAATCAGCAGGTGGGCGCTGTCGGATAAAGCCCCCTGTACATCACGAATCATCTGGGCCTGGGCAGGCCGCTCCTCGTAGCCGGGGAATTTCTCCTTCATCCGCTCTGTGAGATAGGCATGGAATTCCTCGAAGGGTTTGTCCAGCCATTCCTTGTCTGCCCGCGGCTTTTTCTCCTCGCCCCATTCCCCGGCCTTCAGGGAATATTGCCGGAAATACCGGTCCAAATTGGGATCCACCGGAGTAGCAATTTCCTTCAACCCCAGAATTTCCTTTAGAAACCAGCTGAGGTCTGTATTTTCCATTTCGAACAGATAGGAAAGGCGCTGCACCGTGAGCAGATCCAAATCCTCGAAGCGTTCCAGCACCTTCACCCATAGAAGAGCCGTTGCCTCTGCGTCCGAATCCGCCTGGTGGGGTCGTTCATGGGGGATCTCCATGGTTTGGGTAACCATGGACAGCTGCAGGCTGCCAAGCATGGGGAACAGCATACGCAAAAAATCCAGGGTATCGAGAACCCTTCCGGAAAAGGGACGATACCCCGAAATATCCAACCCCCGCTGCAAAAAGCCGAGGTCAAAGGAAACGTTATGACCCACCAGCACCGCATCCTCCAACATTGGAGCCATCTGTGCCATCACACTTTCCACAGACGGAGCAGACTCCACCATTTGGTCGGTAATGCCGGTTAAGGTGGTTATAAATTCGGGAATAGGCCCCGATGGTTTAATGAAGGAGGCGTATCTGCCGGTAATTTCAGTATCTTCCAGGATGACCAGTCCGGCTTGAATGATTTCGTCGGAAGGCTGGTTGCCTGTAGTTTCAAAATCCAATACGGCGAATTTCATTCTCCCCGTCCAATCCTCTCTTGTCATTGATGGGCTGTCCTTTTAGCATACCAAAAGGAGTCGGGGTTGGGAAGAACAAATGTTTTGTTCTTGCTTTATTTCCGTTTATCCCAATGGGCCGGGGTCAACACCGGCTCTATGGAGGCGGGATCCGCCGAATGGGCTAGCCGGAACAGCTCCAGAGCCTTGTCCAGATTCTGGCGTTCAGCCTGGATGCAGCCCATGGCATTGTATGAAATGGCCTTCATCTTCAGATCATCGGTCAAGGGCACCACAATTTGAAAATGGCGGTAGGCTTCCGCGTATTCCTCGCTGTGGAAATAAGCCATGGCTAAATACATCCGGGCCAACAAATCATCCGGCTGGGTCTCCACCACACGCTCCAGTTCATCCACCGCCTGTTTGTACATGGAGAGCTTGTAAAAGCCCTGGCCCTTGGAGAAGCTGGCCAAGCTAAGCGGCTTTTTCAATCCGTATGTTGCAGAAGACGCTTTTTGTTTAGCTTGTTCAGGTTCTGTCAGGAATCCCGCCGGCGCCGCGGCAGTCAGAGCTGCTCCCGGCAACAAGCCGGGTTTACCAGCCGGAAGACTCATGGAAGCCCCGTTCCCCGGAGCGGACTTCCCTTCTGAAAGCAGCCCCATTTTTTCCTCGAACAACAGCCATTCCTCAATGCAGGTGTCGCTCATTGCCTTTAACACGGACAGCCGCTCTTCCAGGTCCTTGCGTTCCTTGCCAGAAGACGAGGGGAGACGCGACAGAATATCATCCAATGCGCCGTTCATGGAAGCAAACAGCTGTTTGAACATGGGCACACCACCTTGGGCTTCAAGATTGTTGTACCCTCATTCTTTGTCACCGCAGCGGGTTTCATACCGCTCAAATGCTTCCCAAGCGGGGAGCGCATTAACAATGGTTCAGATCAGGACAGTGGAATGCGGTTCGGACTCCAGCATATTCACCGGCTTATTGGCCGCGTCCAGCACGGCAATCTTGGGCTTGTTATTGCGAGCTTCCTCATCAGTCATCATGGCGTAGCTGATAATAATCACGATATCGCCGGGATGGACCAGCCGTGCAGCCGCTCCGTTCAAACAAATCACACCGGACCCGCGGGGACCCGGAATTGTATAGGTTTCCAGCCGGGCACCGTTATTGTTATTGACAATCTGCACCTTTTCATTGGGGAGCAGATCCACCAGATCCATTAAATCCTCATCAATTGTAATGCTGCCCACATAGTTCAGGTTGGCCTCCGTCACCGTCGCTCTGTGCAGCTTGGCCTTCATCATTGTTCGAAACATGAAGATCTCTCCTTTCTCTTTATACGCGGGATACACCGGCGCGGCTTTGCTCTGCCGGACGCAAGGTTTTTGAAACCCCGTCTCCCAGCTCGAACAAACGGTTGTCGATCAGACGGGTAGTGCCGAAACGCACCGCCAATGCAGCTAAGAGGCGGCGCCCGGCCCATTCTCCTACAGGCAATCCATATACCGGTTGGATGTCCGGGTACAGCATCAAATCCACGTAATCGATATCGGCAAGAGGCATGGTCCGGATATGAGCCTCCATTCTTTCCTTGACAGCTGCAAAATCTCCCCGGCACTCCGCCAGCCAGTCTTCCGTAAGCTTCAGGGTTTCCGAAAGAATCAGCGCCTGGCGCCGCTCCTCCACGCCCAGATACACATTACGGGAGCTTAATGCTAAACCGTCCGCTTCCCGGATGATGGGACAAGGCATAATTTGCACGGGAATGTTCAGGTCGAATACCATTTGTTCGATAACCGCCACCTGCTGGGCATCCTTCATCCCGAAGTACGCCTTGTCAGGCTGGACAATGTTGAACAGCTTGGACACTACGGTAGCCACTCCGTCAAAGTGCCCCGGCCGCGATGCCCCGCAGAGCCTCTCCGTAACATCAGCAACCTGAACACTTGTTTTGATAGCCCGGGGATACATCTCTTCGACTGAAGGCAGGAATACTACGTCCACTCCATTCTCTTCCGCAAGCTGCAGATCCCCTGCTTCGTTGCGGGGATAACGGGACAGGTCCTCCTTGGGGCCGAATTGGATAGGATTCACAAAGATGCTCAGCACCCGGACACCGCATTCCTCCCTGGCCTGGCGCAGCAGACTGGCATGTCCCTGGTGCAGGTAACCCATGGTGGGAACAAATCCGGTCACTGTGGAGCGGCCCTCCCGGAGCGCCCGAGTTTTGGCTTCCATAATCATCATCCGTGCATCTTCAATGGTTCTGGCGATTTGCATGGTTTTTGTCTCTCCTCTGAAATAACTTGGTCAAGCCGAAGGCCAGATAAGTTATTGAAGCCTCGAAACCGGCAAGGCCGGTTTGAGGGCGGCTTTTTATTACTTATTCTTTATTCCCGTATAGGTAGGCGACAGCTTCGTTATTCCCCTTAAAAGAATGCTCCTCCCGGGGGAACTGCCCGGTCTTGACCTCGTCCACATACTGGCGGATGCCCTGGCGGATGGAACTGCCAATGTCCGTATAGGTTTTGACGAATTTTTTGGGGCGGATGTCCGCTCCGTAGTTCAGAATATCATGGAACACCAGAATCTGTCCGTCACATCCGGTACCGGCTCCGATGCCGATGGTAGGGATGGACAGCCGGGAGGTAATCATCCGGGCGACCTCCTCGGTCACCAGCTCCAGCACAATGGCGAAGGCGCCTGCTTTCTCCAAAGCCAACGCATCCTCCAGCAGCTTCTGCGCTCCTGGGGAGTCCTTGCCTTGAATCCGGTAACCACCAATCTGGTGCACTGCTTGCGGCGTAAGGCCGATATGTCCCATAACTGGAACGCCGGCCCGTACGCAGGCTTCCACAGTAGCGGCAATTTCAGCTCCGCCTTCCATTTTGACACCCTTGCACAAGCCTTCACGCATGACGCGGCCAACATTGCGCATGGTTTCATCTATGCTGCCGTGATAGGTTAGAAACGGCATATCCGTAATCACAAAAGGGATTTTTGCGCCGCGGGTAACGGCTTTGGTGTGGTGGATCATATCATCCAGCGTAACCGGCAGAGTGGAATCGTAGCCCAGCACCACATTGCCCAGTGAATCGCCGATCAGGATACCGTCCACACCGGCTTCCTCCGCCAATTGTGCGGAAGGATAATCGTATGCGGTGAGGAACGCGATTGGCGTCCCTTCCTTCTTCATTTTTTTGAATTGCGGGATTGTAACAGGCTTGCGGCTCTCCATAACATATCTCTCCTTATTGGTTAAAAATAAAAAAACCTTCCCGCCGCAGGAAGGCCGATAAGGTCACAAAAAGACATGGTTCAGTTGTCTTATGATCCCTTCTGTCTCGGTCCAAACGGCTCAGAGCAGAATCCGATATAAGGGTTAGCATTCCCAAAACGGTTAGAAAGTGCGGTTCCGGTGCGGATACCGCCTTACTTGCATCATACTGCAATTGATGAAAAAAAGCGAATGATTTTCATTCAATCATTTGGATGGAAATTCCTTTTTCGGCAGTTTCCTTAGTTTCCTTGTAGTCGGTGCTCAATTGAATGGCATCCTTCTCCGAAAAATCTTCTTCATTCTCCTTTATGGTTTACCCTAATTACAACTACGAATTTCTGGTATCCGCCGAATAGATGGTCCGTTCTGTGCCGTCAGCCATCCGCAAGATCAGTCCGCCCCACTCATTCAGTCCTACCGCCGTACCTTCAAAATTTCCGTTTGCATCAGAAGAACGAACGGTCTGCCCCAGCGTAGCTGCCGAAGCCTCCCACAGCGTCCGGATGGGGCTGAAGCCTTGGGCGTAATAGAGGGCGTAGAGCTCCTCCAGCTGGCCCAGAAATTCGGCAATCAGTCTGGCACGGTCAATCCGTTTGCCAGACTCGATCATAAGGGACGTGGCTTTGGGATTAAGCTCCTCCGGATAATCGGACTGCTCCAGATTGCAGCTGATGCCCACACCGGTCACAATGTATTGCAGCTGCTCATTCTCCGCACTGGATTCGAGGAGAATACCGCTGATTTTTTTGCCGTTGATCAACAGGTCATTCGGCCATTTGATAGCCGGATGTACCTCCGGCACCACCTTGCGGATAGCCCGGTTAAGCGCCACTGCGGCCAGCAGGGTCAGATGCGGTGTTAAGTGCAGGGGGATTTCCGGCTTCACGACCAGACTCATATATATGCCTTTGCCTTTGGGAGAATGCCAATGCCTCCCCAACCGGCCCCTTCCTGCCGTTTGGCGCTCCGCCAGTACCAATGTTCCTTCCGGAGCGCCATCCCGGATCAAGCGCTGGGCTACATTCTGCGTGGAATCCACCTCGTCGAAGCAGTGGATGTTCTGTCCCAGAACCCGGGTGCGCAGATAAGGTAGAATATCAGCAGGTGAGAGCTTATCCGGCTGCGACAGCAGCCGGTATCCCCGCCGCGGGATCGCCTCAAAGGTATAGCCGTCCTCCTTCAGCGCCTGGATATGCTTCCAGATGGCCGTACGGCTGACCTCCAGAGCCTTGCTGATATCACCGCCGGACAGGTAGGCGCCTCCCGCATTCTTAAACAGCTCCAAAAGCCGATGCTTCATGTTATGCACCTCCCCCGCTGTCCAACACTGCTTCCAGCAATTCCGCCTTGGTGTTGGCAACCCGGCCCACCGCAGCAAGCCGCAGTAAACGGGACATAGCCGCACCTACCCAAGGACCTGCACCACGGCCTGATGCGGCAATCAGTTCGCCGCCGGTAACCGCCAGCTCCTTCAGCTCCTTGATCCGCAGCTCGTCCAGCCAGGCTTGCCCGTTATCCACGGCAAGTCTGAGTCCGGCTGTCACGAGATAACCTTCCCGCTCCAACGCTTTCATCACCGCAAGCCAGTCCGCAGCAGCCTCTACCCCGATTTGCAGAGTGCCGAGCTGCCACACCTCAGCTGCAGAGCAGTTCTCCAGCTCACTGCATACCCGGCTCATGCCCGGCGACCATTCTATGGCCGTTACCCACTCGCCAAACTCGGCAGCTCTGGAGAAACGTTCCACATCCTTCAAGGAGAAGGTCATCTTACGCAGCAGCTCCCGGCATTGTCCGGCATTCAAACCCGACAGCAGGACCACGAGAATCCAGCGCCGGTCCGATTCGGCCAATGCGGGCAGTGTCTTCAGCTCAGCAGGCAGACTGGGGCTGGATGGTTCCGAATAGGACCAAGCCAGCTTGTCCTTGGTAAACCCAAGCAGGCCGCTTTCGGCAAGCAGCCGCCAGCCTTCGTACGGATGGGGACCTCCCATCATCCGTTCCAGCTCCACCCGCACGCGCTCCATCGCCACATGAAGCAGCAGCTCCCGCCGCTCCAGCACCGCTTGCCAGGTGGCCTCATCTACGGTGAGATCATAGACCGAGGCGAACCTGACGCACCGCAGCATCCGCAGCGCATCCTCCCGGAACCGCTCGGCCGGGTCCCCGACACAGCGGAGCAGCCCGGCCTTCAGATCCTCTTTTCCGCCGAAGGGATCGCGGATGCCTCCATGCCTGTCCATGGCCATGGCGTTCATGGTGAAATCCCGCCGCCGCAGGTCCTCCTCCAGCTCCGAGATGAATTCCACCTCATCCGGCCTGCGGAAGTCCGCGTAATCGGATTCCTTGCGGAAGGTGGTCACCTCGAAGGTTTCTCCTTCCGCCAGCACCGTCACCGTGCCATGCTTCAATCCGGTGGGAATCGTCCGCGCAAACAGCCTAACCACCTCTTCCGGCCTGGCCGAGGTGGCAATATCAATATCCTTTACCGGCTTGCCCAGGTACTTGTCCCGCACATAGCCTCCGACAAAATAGGCCTCATAACCAGCCTGCTCCAACGTCTCCAACAGGCCGATGCCCAGCTTCTCCAATTTGCTCCACACCATTTCATTACCCCAGACAGCTTAATTTAGAATCGGCGCTTCCGTCCCCGGCATTGCGCTCCGGTGCGGTCCGCCCCAGTACACGGTAATAAATATCCTCATAATCCGCCGTAATGCGGTTATTGCAGAAGGCGTTGCGGGCTCTGGACAGACAAGCCTCTACCATACGCTGGTACAGGTCGCCGTCCGACAACAGACGGATGGCATCCCTGGCCATTTTGTCCGTATCTCCCACTGGGGACAGATAGCCTGTTTCCCCATCCTTCACCAGCTCCGGAATACCGCCGGCCAAGGAGCCTACCGTCGGCACGCCGCAGGCCATCGCCTCCAGGGCCACCAAACCGAAGCTTTCCTTTTCGGAAGGAAGCAGCAACAGATCGGCCAAGGAGATCACCTCCGCCACATCATCCTGCTTGCCGCAGAAGGAAACCCGGTCGCTGATGCCCAACTCCTTCACCCTGGCCATCACCTTGGACAGATCCGGCCCTTCTCCTACGAACAGGAGCCGGGACGGGATGTTGTCGTTCACCTTGGCGAACACCTCCACCACATCCAGCACCCGCTTCACCGGGCGGAAGTTGCTGATATGCATCAGAATCTTTTCATCCACATGGGCGAATTCAGCTCTCAGCTTGCTGACATTGCGGGGGTAATACACCCGTTTGTCCACGAAATTATAGGTCAGGTCAATGGGCCGGTCAACCAGCAGAGTCTCCCGGGTTTCCCGGATCAGATCCTCCGACACGGCGGTTACCGCATCGCTTTGATTGATGGCGTAGCGGATAAGGTCCGACAGGGAATCATCCTGGGCCAGAACCGTAATATCCGTGCCATGAAGGGTGGTGACGACCTTCAAGTGGTCCCCCACCATTTGTTTGGCGAGGAGCGCACACACCGCATGCGGGATGGCATAATGCACATGCAATAAATCCAGCTTCTCCCGTTTGGCTACCTGCGCCAGCTTGCTGGCCAGCGACAGATCGTAGGGAGGGTAGCGGAATACATAATAATCGCTCACTTCCACCTCGTGGAAGAATATATGTTTATCGAATCTGCCCAGACGAAACGGGATACTGTGCGTGATGAAATGAACATCGTGTCCCTTTTCCGCCAGCATTTTTCCCAGCTCTGTGGCAACCACGCCGGAGCCGCCCAGCGTTGGATAGCAGGTGATGCCGATCCGCAAGGTTTCGCTCATATCCGATCCCCTTTCTCTTGCCGGGACATTCCTTTATATAAACAAATTCACCTCATGAGGCATGAGGGAAACAAACCCTTCCGCATATGTAAGGCTGAGCTTCTGTCCCAGCAGCCGGTCTCTAGCCTCCACCCGGGTCAGATACGATTGGTTAAGCGGAGTGGCCACATAATCGTTATCCGGCCCGGCCGCCGTAAATTGGGACCGGTAAGCGGACAGGGCCGCTGTTTTGCGGTCATAAACCTCTCCCGCATCCACAACCAAATCGGCATCATATACATCGTTGATAAAATAAAACAGCAGCTTCTCCACCACAACCGGCTGACTCTCCGGAAGATACCGCCGCAGCTTGGCATTGAATACCGCCTCCTTTACCAGATGGCTGCAAGCCACATGATCAGGGTGCCGGTCCTGCCAATATGGCGCCATTACGATCCGGGGACGGTGCCTGCGGATTTCTAAGGTGATGGCGTCAATATGCTCCTTGCAAATAAACAGCCCCCGGTCCGGGAGCCCCAGATTGGTGCGGAGCGTAAGACCCAGAACCTCTGAGGCCTGCTCCGCTTCAAGCATACGGGTTTCCACATCCCCGTTGGAGGACATCTCCGCCCGGGTCAGGTCGCAAATGCCTACCCGGAGACCGGCGGAGGTATGTTTATAGATGGTGGCTCCCATGCCGATTTCGGCATCATCCGGATGGGCCCCGAAAATCAGGATATCCAATCCGTCCGTCATCCCTCAACACCCGGCTTATATTTATGAACCAGCTCCCGCCAGGCGAAATCCCCGCGCTCCAGAGCCTTGATCAGAATCTCCGCCGTCGCGATATTGGTAGCGACCGGAATCCCCTGGACATCGCACAGGCGCAGGAGCGCGGTGATGTCGGGCTCATGGGGCTGGGCCATCAACGGATCACGCAGGAAGATGACCAGGTCCATCTCATTTTGGGCAACCAAAGCGCCGATCTGCTGATCGCCTCCCAGCGGCCCGGACATAAAACGTTTGACGGTAAGGTTGGTGGCATCCATAATCCGTTGCCCGGTGGTGCCGGTGGCAAACAGCTCGTGGTCATCGCAGAATACATGTTCGAAGGCCACCACAAAATTGACCATTTCTTCTTTTTTTCGGTCGTGGGCGATCAAGGCTATCTTCATGGGCATCGTACTCTCTCCCCTTCTTGTCATTCGAAGGAACGCATTGAGCCTCCGGCTCGCTTCATTCTCTCTCTTTTTCGTTACACCACAGGTTCAATCAATAAAATGCTCGAAGCCGTACACCATCCCCGTGGTTTGCAGGACCTTCTTGACGGCCATATTGACTCCGGGCATATATCCGGCGCGTTCGAAGGAATCATGGCGGATTTTGAGGGTCTGGCCATAACCGCCGAACACAACCTCCTGCTGGGCGAATACACCGGGAAGACGGACGCTATGGATTCTAAACCCATTGTAGTACCCGCCGCGGCTTCCTTCAATAGTTTCCTCTTCCTCGGGATTGCCCTGGCGCAGCTCCCTGCGGTTTTCCGCGATGAGCTCAGCTGTTTTGATAGCCGTACCCGAGGGCGCATCCAGCTTCTGGTCCCCGTGGAATTCGATAATCTCCACATGCGGCATGTACTTGGCAGCCTGAGCGGCAAACTTCATCATGAGAATAGCCCCAATGGAAAAATTGGGGGCGATCAGCCCGCCGATCCCTCTCTCGAGGCACTGCTTGTCCAATTCGGCAATATCCTCCGGCGTAAAGCCGGTGGTGCCAATAACCGGCCGTACGCCGCAGCGGATGGCCACACTGGTATTCACGACAGCAGATTGGGGAATGGTGAAATCCACCAGAACATCGGGGCCGGTCCGGATGAGGGTTTCCTCCAGATCCCGGGTAAGAGAAACTCCGCAATCCGGAAGCCCAACCAGGCTTGCCGCATCCTGGCCTTCCCCGTAGTGGTCCACAGCGGCAACAAGCTTCAGTTCCGGGTCCTCCAGGACCATCTTGACTACTTCTTTGCCCATCCGCCCGCTTGCGCCCGATACCGCAACTTTAATGATGTTTGTCATCCGCTTCACCTAGTTCCTTCCATCTTGATCTCTATTGTCTGCTATTCGTGCTACTACTTATTTCGAAGCGTCTTGGACAGCCGCTTTTCCAGCTCGGCCTGCAGTCCGCGGACGCGTTCGTGCTGGGGATTCAGCCGTGAAGCCTCCTTCAAAGCGGCAATCGCCTGAGGGTACTCCTCCAGCTCGCCCAAGGCATATCCCAGCAGCAGACGCGCCTCCACCGACAAGGGATCCAGCCGGATCGCCTCCTTCAAGAGCGTAACCGCCAAGTACAGCTGAGATCCGCCCTGCTTGAGGCAGGCCTCTGCCTGAACCGCTTTTTCCTTGGCCAAAAGATAATCCAGATGCAGCTGGTACACCGGCTCACCGGCCGACAGCCGCAGCGCTTCCCGGGCATAACTCAAAGCCGCGGGCAGTTTATCGCTTCTGGCGCAGGTGATGGACAGCCGGTAATAATAATCCGGATTATCCGGCTCCAGGGCAACCGCTTCGAGAAACCATTCCACAGCCGCTTCAAAGTCGCTTTTCAAAATCGCCTCATACGCTCGTTGGATTGCCTCCGCGCCATTCATTCTATCCCCTCCCATAACCCGTTTCAAACCGGGTGGATGAGATATTTTATGACGGGAGCTCGCTATCGGTGTCCCGCCGCTGCCAGCGGTTGGCGTCGCGCGTATTGAATTTGTGCATCACCTTATGATGTGCCTCCGTTAAATCAATCCCGAGGGAATTGGCGAAGCACACGGTAATAAACAAAATGTCGCCCAGCTCCAGCTCAATGGAGTTCTCGGCTTCATCGGGTTTTTTCGGTTTTTCGCCGAACTGGTGATTTACTTCCCGCGCCAGCTCCCCGACTTCCTCCGTCATCCGGGCCAGCATGGTCATGGGGCTGAAATAGCCTTCCTTGAACTGGGATATGTATTGGTCCACTTCCTGCTGGATATCCTGAAGCGTCTTCGCCTGCAACGCCTTCCGCCTCCTTGATCGTAGCCTGCTTGTTGTCTTGGTGCATGTTTACATACGATAATAGCATTGATTGTCGGGTTTTGCACATAGGGAAATAAGAAAGCCGCCTGTCTTCAGCCCAAGCCCGATTCATTTAGCGGCCGCCCGACGACCATAAAAAGAAAAAACAGGGTATAATGGATGCTGTGTGCAGCCATCGTAACCCTGAAATTCACTTGGGCTTGATTCTAGGAAGGGGTGTTGGGACCAGAATGCCAAACCGCCGGCAATGGGACTTGTGGAAAACGGTGTTTTTCATTGTGTTGGGGGCCGCCATCTATGCGTTCGGACTCCATTATTTTGTCATCTCCAACCAGCTGATGGAAGGCGGCGTTACCGGCATCGCCCTGCTCTTGTATTACGCCGGCGGTTTTCCCCCTTCTGTGACTACCTTGGTCCTGAACATCCCCTTGTTCATATTGGGCTGGAGCATTCTTGGCAAACAGGCCATGCGGCTGACGATTCTGGGCACCGTTGCGGTTTCCCTGTTTCTCGCCTTGATGGAGCGGTGGATTCACGCAGGCTGGATTAAACCCTTCGAGAAGCCGGATGATCTTCTGCTGGTTGCCCTTTATGCAGGCATCACCCTGGGAACGGGCTTGGGGCTGGTATTCCGGTTCGGCGGCACCACGGGAGGCGGCGATATCATCGCCCGTCTCGGCAACAAATACCGGGGCTGGAGTATGGGCCAGGTGATCCTGGGTTTTGATGCCGTGGTGATCGGTGCGGCTCTGTTTTATCTGCCTCAGGAACGGGTGCTGTACACTCTGGTTTCGGTATTCATTGCGACCCGCATGATCGACTTCATTACCGAAGGGGCTTACGCGGCCAAGGAGTTTACCGTCATTACCGATAAAGGCGAGGAGCTTGCCGCAGCCATCACCAAGGAGCTGGACCGGGGAGTAACGCTGCTGCCTGCTATCGGGGCGTATTCCCAAGCCGCCAAAAGTATGGTGTACTGCATTGTCGGGCGCGCCGAGGTTAGACGCCTCAAGACATTGGTGCGAGCCGTCGATCCGCAGGCCTTCATCGTCATCAACGATGTGCACGACGTGCTGGGTGAAGGGTTTAAGAAGGAGTAGCCGTTTTGCTTGCGCGGTTCATCTTCCTCCGCCCATACCCCGGAAGCGGGGCGGCCGCACGGCCTCACGCTCCACGCGGATCATCCGCCATCCGGCAAAGGCCAAAACAGTGGCAATGACCATCCCGATGGTCAGTGTCCACAGAATAGGCTGATCCGGCTCGATAATGGGCAAATAGACGGACTGATCGTCCCCTTTGCGGAACAGGGCCGAGAGGGTCTCCCGCCATTGCCGGAGGCCGCCTTCGAGGGTTTCCTTCTGGAATGCCGCCGGCTCCACCTGCTTCGCAAAAAAGGTCAAAAGAGAATCCATCCGCTCCGCCTCCTCCGGGGTGCGGCTGATCCAGACGGAGGGCCGGATGGCATCGTAATGGCCGGACAGCGCCACAAAAGCCGCTTTCGCCGCAGCCTGATTCCCCTTCGCTACCGCTTCCTCCAGACGGCCGGTATCCCCGTTTAAGACCTTATAATAATGGAGCCACATGGGCTGTTTTTTGTGGGTCAGGGCATCTGCAGCCAGCTTCAGCCGCGCTGCCGAGTGGACTACCTTCTCCGGATCCAGCCGGGCCGCATTGAATTGACGCTTGGCCTCCACCACCGCATCCGTCAGCGCATTCACGCCCTCAATGCCAGTTACGCCCGCATACGAAGCGGAAGCCGCCAGTGTCCCGAATTCCTCCAGCGCCTGCCTGGCCTCCAGATATTGCCCGGCAGCGGCATGTTTGTACAGCTCGTCCGCCTTTATATTCAAAGTCTGAAGCTGGCCTGCTTCCTCCGCAGGCGGCACCTGTATGCTGTTTGCGCTGTCCGTCTGTCCGCGCCCGCAGCCTGCCAGAGCCAGCATCACGAATAGCCCCAGCAGACATAGCGGGATCCTGCCAATTCTACCAATGTTCATTGTGGAAATCCCCCTTTAAGACAAGCATATGGGGGATTGTCCTTATTTAGACCGCTTTCTCCTGCCGCATATCCACCAGGCAAGACACAGCCCGGTTACACTGAGCAGCATGGTAAAGGCTTGGATTACCGTCAGATCGTCATCAAGCACATTGGGCAAATACGGGTAGATGCCGAAGCGGTAATCTGCCAGGTCGTTGTACAGGGTCCAGAAAGCCACGGCAGCCAACGTTCCCGGACGGACACGGAAAAAACGGGCATACAACAGCGCCTCCGCTGCCATGCCAAGATGGGAGGCCACCAGCATATAATGCTGCCAATTGAGGATATCCCCCTGGGCTTGTCCGCCGAATATCATGGCAACCGCCCAAATCCCGTACTTAAACGACGTGACCACCGCAAAAACCTCCACGAAGCTGCGGATAATCAGCGTATTGGGGTTGGAGAGCCGCCGTTCCGGCGCAAGCCACAGCCATCCGATGGCAAGGGTGAAGAACAGGCTGGCCGTAGGGCTGTCCGGCACCAACAGCACCATCCACGCCGGCTTGGTGTCCCACACCTCCTGGAGCTGTCCCCAGTACCAGTAGTAGCCGTACACCGTTCCCAAGGCATTGATCCAAAACAGGCTTTTCAGCATAAAAGGGGATAACAGTCCTTTTTCCCCCAACCAAAATCCAACACTCCGTAAGTATCGTTCCTGCAACGTGTAATCCCGACCTTTGTCTATGTAGTGTGGTAACCGAAACTGAATTCATAGTACCACAAAACGGCAAAAAAAAGACTTACGAAATTAGGATATCATTTCATAAGTCTTTTTGAGCAAACGGAGTTCATTTGTCAAGAAGAGGAAGCGTTTTTCATCCCGTTTGGCCAATGCCGCGTCAATTTCATGATATAGCGTCTTTTCCTTATATTTGCGTACGGATTCGTCCAGCACCAGCTCAGCATAAAGCGACAGCATGGCTTCATAAGATGCATACATTTTTCCCATTGACATGAACCTCCTCGTACCCTTCCCTTTGCGTGCTGACACGGCCCTCAAATCGGCTTCGCCCGTTTCGAGGCTTCCACAACCTGATCCGGCCAATGGCAAGGAACAGGTTATTTCAGAGTGCGCTGGAGGCACAGTCATGGATGTGCTTATGGCGTCATTTTCTTCAGGAGCCCTGCCGGTACTCTTTGCCCCGAAGGATATATCCTTCGGAGGTGCGCCGCATCCGATCCAGATCCGCCTGCGTCAGTTCCCGCACCACCCTGGCCGGAGAGCCCATTGCCAACGTGTAGGGAGGGATGATTTTATTTTCGGTTACAAGAGATCCGGCTCCTACTAAAGCATATTCACCGATGTCTGCGCCGTTTAGTACGATAGCCCCCATGCCGATTAATGTGCCTCTGCCTATCCGGCAGCCGTGGATAATGGCATTATGGCCTACGGAAACATCCTCGCCCACCAGAAGGGGCTGCCTTTCATTCACATGCCCGATGCTGCCATCCTGAATATTGGAGCCCCTGCCGATGACAACCGGTGCCAGATCGCCCCGAAGCACCGCATTGAACCAAACGGAGGCTTCTTCCCCGATGGTCACGTCGCCGATCAGCTTCACTCCTTCGGCAATATAAGCCGTTGCACCGATGGCCGGTAAAATCCCGTTGTAAGGAATCAACATCATTTCTCCCGCCTCTCACCCATGGTTTGGGGAGAATTCTAACGCACCTGCGGCGGGATTGTCAATTATTTGCATTCCACGTTCAGCTTGTCCTCCTCCGGCAGCCAGGTGCCCTGAATCACGCTTTTGCCCAAAGCGGATACCTGAATCACCGCTGCACCTCCATCGTCCGCCCCGATTCTCAACAGACCCAGATGCATCAGCATGGGAAGCACGCGGGATTCCAGAATGTCCCGTGGGGTGTCATAATAATAGGGCTTGATCAGCGGGCAAAGCACCTGCGCCGCCGATTCCGCCGTTACCCACCGTTCAACCAGTCTGGAGAGCCAATGGGTCAGCGCTTGGAGATTAGGCACAGGCTCGCGGTAAAGACGGAGCCAGAAGGTGTAGAGCTCCTTCACTGTCGGCCGGACGCCTGACTCTGCCAACTTCCGTCCTGAGGGGGTCAGTCTTACCTCTGTTCCCTCTTCCTGCAGAAGTCCGTGATAGAAGCAATAGTCATAGATGAACGAAAACCGGATGGGATATTCCCGGTACCGTCTTCCGTAGCCGAAGCGCCATGCGGTTTTGGCCACCGGCTCCTCCTGGACGGACAACTGGCCGATGAGCTGCTGCACCTGTTTTTTGTAGAGAAAACCCTCCGCATTAACCGGCAAAGCGGACTGCAGCAGCACCTTCAGGAGCATGTAGACATCCTCTGCCAACCGGTTCTGCTCGTCCCGGTATACCCGGGGAGTCGTGTCCAGATATTCCAGCTTCCGGCCGTAATGCCTCTCCAGCGCTTCTGTGAACCGCCGCTTCAGATCGTCGGGCACCTGGAACAGGTATTGGGACTCCCGGGAATAGCCGTTAAAAAGCCAGCCATGCTGCTTAAACCGGGTGACCAGCTCCCGCGGATTCCACTCTACTCCCTCCTTTTCTTCTGGCCGGGAGTTGTTGGCGCGGGCCATAAGATCCTCCAAGCTGAAAGCCTTCCGTTCTTCAAACAATAGCGAATTGAGAAATTGGATGTCCGCCTTCTCCATCCCGGCTACCATTTCATCCAGCACACGCTGCCGCCCCACTGTGGACAAAATCGACTGAATGAGCTCGTTTTTGGAATGGGTGCTGCATTGGCAGTTATAATTCCGGGCGATGCGGCCCAGCTCTTGAATATCGGTGTAATTCAGCATCTCTGCCAAGTTCATGGGTTCCCCTCCAAAGGACCAGCATTTATTACCATTATGGAACGATCCGGCAGGTTGTATACGCGGTGGAAATGCCGGCAGCAAAAAAAGCCCCCTCTTGCAGGCCCGCAAGGGAGAGCTTTTCAGACAGGGACGCATCCCGTTTTGAATATATGTGGCTGTAGAGCTGATTCCGGTGTGGCATCCCGCCGTTACGTACGTGTGCGTGAGAGCCAATTCATAATCAGCAGCGTTGAGATTAAACCCAGGATGGACAGCGACAGCATATAGTCAGGCATACTCCGCAGCGGCCCGATTTTCACAGGATCAATAATCGTGGGGCTGACACTGGCCATGGCTGTGTTCGGCATGGAGTGAACGTTCAACGAATCCGCGGGGTTAATGGTGGCTTTGGCAGCCTGGTTAATCCCGTAATCCTTGGTAGGGACAGGCTCCGCAGAATGCTGGGTATTATAAGCCGTATGCAGAAAGCTGACCAGGAACAAAGCTACGAAGAAGGCAGCCATGATCGTCAGCTTGCGCCTAAGAGCAAAGGAAATTGAATAGATTCTGTTGGAGATGGGGGTGCGCCAGGCCTCCTGCTGGTAGATCCGCTTCATCACCTGATCCGTTACCATCGGGGCGCTGTAAAGGACAGGTTCGGTTTCCTCCTGGGACAGCCGGATCAAATCAGCGCTTTCTTCCCAGATACGGAATTCTTCCCAGCAGGATTCACACTGCCGGATATGCTCATCCACGGCAATGCGGTCCTCGTCTCCCTCTGGCAGGTCAAAGTAAATCCCCAGCCGTTCTTGAATATCTTCGCATTTCATCGTTGATTCATCCCCTCAACCTCTTCAAAGATCGGATCCGAAAAGTATGGCTCCAGTTGAAGCTTCACACTGGCCCTGGCGCGGAAAAGCAGCGACTTCACGGCACTGACCGTCTGGCCCAGGATATTGGCGATCTCCTGGTAATCCATCTGCTCATATTCCCTGAGGATCAGCGCAGAACGCTGCTTCTCCGGCAGATTGTTGATGGCCTCCCGGACCATGCTTACCTTCTCGTTCTTGAGCATGCTCTGCTCGGGCATAGAGTCCAGCGGAGCGCGGGGCACATGGCCCGACTCATCCAGGGACACCCGGACAAACTTCTGTTTCCGGAGCTCGCTTAACACCGTATTGCGGGCAATGGTGTACAGCCAGGTGGAAAAGGAGGCGTCCACCTCCCGGAAGGTCTGCAGACTGCGGTAAGCTTTATAAAAGGTCTCCTGGCACAAATCATCTGCCATGATTTCCATGTGGGCGCTTTTCAACATGTGGAATACGAAGGCGAGTATCTTCCGCTCGTAACGACGCATCAGTTCAGCATACAGTTCCACATTGCCGTCTTTAATTTCTCGGATTAACTGGGAATCGGTCATTACAAGCAACCCTCCTTGCTTGCATCCGCCCCAGGTTTTGGCTTCACACATAAATACCCCTGGCGCGGAAAAAAGTTGCGCGATCTTCTATAAAAACCTTTATCTATGTAAGGTATGGACGAATTTTTGGAAACATGACATCTGAAAAGGTATGCGCTGCATAACCTTGCAACAATAATTCTAGATGAGGGGTCAAAACTCCTGCTAGCTTCGACAAAAAAGTACATGCCACACAAAACTCCCTCAATTTGGAAAAGAAATGCCTTACAATAGCTCTCTATTTATACGTAAGCAGAGAGCATTAGGGTGCAATCCCGGAATATTTTCGGAATTAAATTCGGCGGAAGTTTCCCTGTAAGGGTTCCATACCCGTCTTTGGCCAAAAAAAAACCGCCGTTCACACGGCGGGTGCACATTGTGCAATTCGGATAGGAGTGGAGAGAAACCATACTGTACTTTTATTATATGTATCCGTTTTCAATCTGTCAACCCTTTTTTGAAAACGATTCCTTTTTTAGTTGGTTGCATTATCGCCACCCATCCGCCAAGAAAAAAGCTCCTTCGAAAGAGACATCCGAAGGAGCTTCCCATGGGTTACATGTGTATCGGGTAATGGGTTTTCAGCAGTTCCACGGCACGGTCCTGATCCGCCTGGTTGCGGAAGCTCAGCCGCAGGATACCCGGCACATCAGCACGGCTTTCAATAATTTGGATATTGCTCAGATTGACCCGCTGATCGCCCAAGATGGAGGCGATATGCCCGATAATGCCCGGATGGTCGGGAACATCCACGTATACGTCATACAGCGACGTCAGCACACCCTTGCGGCGCTCCGGCAGACGGCTGCGGAATTCCCTGGCTGAGCCGAAGGCATTCTCGATTCCGTCGCCGTCCTCATATTCCAGCATCTGCGCGAAGCGGTCCATTTCCAGACCCCAGTCCTTCAACAGACGCAGCACCACCCGTCTGTTGTTCAACAGAATGTCCCGCCAGATGCCCGGTTCACTGGAGGCAATCCGGGTAATATCCCGGAAGCCGCCCGCGGCGAGCGACTCATACAGGGAGTCCTCCCGGTTATAACCGGCGATCTGGTTCACCAGCGCCACTGCAATAATGTGGGGCAAATGGCTGATAGCCCCTACAATATCGTCATGCTGCCGTGCATCCACCCGGACAATCTGCGCCTTGGTCAACCGGAGAAGCTCCTCCAGGCGGCCGTAAATTTCCTGCGGCACTTGCTCCGAGGGAGTCAGCACGTAGAAGGCGTTTTCGTAGAGATGGGACGAAGCCGCCTCCACCCCGGAGCGCTCCGAACCGGCCATGGGATGGCCACCGATAAACCAGGCGCCTTTCCAATCCAGGCGCGAGGCAGTTTCCGCTACCGAACCTTTTGTGCTGCCTACATCGGTGATGATGCAGCCGGGTTTCAGATCGAAGGTTTGGAGCTCCAAGAGGTATTCCTCCAGATTCCCCACGGGAACACACAGGAAGATAAAATCCGCCCCCTCCGCCGCCTCCCGCATGGAGGTGGTTGCGGAATCCACCACCTCCCGCTTCAGATACTTATCCACGGAGGCTTGACTCCGGGAGTGTCCGACAACGTGGAGGCCGGGTTTGCCCTTGAAGCACAACGCCAGGGACCCGCCCATCAAACCTACGCCAAAGATCGTAATTTTGGTCATGGAGCCGCCTCCAATTCCGGAACTTCCGCCAATGTCTCTACCAATGCTGCAATAAAACCCTCGTTCTGTTGGCGGCTTCCTACGGTCACACGGATCATAGTGGGGAAGTCCAGCTTGTGTCCGCCGCGGATGATGTAACCTTTTCTCAGAAGTGAATCAAATACGTCGCCTGCAGGCCGGTTCAGCTCCACCATAATGAAATTGCCGTACGCAGGCAGCCAGGTCAGCCCCAACCGGTCAAACTCAGCCGTCAGATACTCCAGCCCCCCCCTGTTCCGTTCCTTGCACGCCTCTACAAAAGCCTGATCGGCCAATGCGGCTTTGGCGGCCACCTGGGCGAAACGAGTGGTATTGAAGGGCTCCCGCACCAGATTGATAGTCCGGATCACTTCGGGACGGCCGATGCCGTAGCCGATCCGCATGGAGGCCAAGCCGTAGATCTTGGAAAAGGTCCGGAGCAGGATCACATTGGCATGCTCCTCCAGCAGCTTCAAACCATCGTGATAATCCGGGCTGGTGACATATTCGGCATAGGCTTCATCCAGCACCACCAGGGCGGTGGAGGGCACCTTTTCCATGAACGCCTTCAGCTCCCGGTGGGTTACCATGGTTCCTGTGGGATTATTGGGATTGCAGATCCAGATCAGCTTGGTCTTAGGGGTTACCTTGGCCAGCATGGCGTCCAGATCATAGGTGTTGTTCTTCAACGGAACCTCGTGAATGACGGCATTCTCAATCTCAGCGTTATGCTTGTATTGCCCAAAGGTATGAGTGGACATCACGGTTTCGTCACCCGGCACCAGGTAGGCCCTGGCAAGCATGAGGATCACTTCGTCGGAGCCCGCCCCGAAAATAATCTGATCGGTCCCTACTCCCCAGAAGGCAGCCACCGCCTCCGTCAGCTCAACAGCGCCTCCGTCGGGATAGAGGCTCATATGCTCCATTTCACGGATAAGTGCATCCTTAACGGCAGGAGACGAACCAAAGGGATTTTCATTAGAGGCCAGCTTGGTCACCTCGGTTAATCCCAGCTCCCGTTTCACTTCTTCTATAGGCTTGCCGGGCTGGTAAACCGGCAAATGGACAATATTCGGCTTTGGCTGCATGGTTGTTCAACACCCCGTCTTTTTTTGATCTGTATGCTTTTTGGGAAAGTCCGCCAAGCGGATCAGCTGTGAGCTTTCACCATCCGGGGCACATCCCATATATGCGGAAAGGCTTGTGACAGAAGGAGCCTTTTCGCGCTTTAAAGCAGGTATGCCTCTAATTGTCGCACAAGGCATGCCGGAATGTAAATAGAAAATGTAAAGGAGGGCCACTGAACCGTAGCCGATTTATACGGAAGCCTGCGCCTTTATTGGGCTCCAAACAGAGTTTGCGGCAATGAGTTTGGAGCAGGTTGGCGAACTGGAGAGGGACACACACGTGGGAACGTTGCTCCCAACCTCTTGGGAAATGCAAAAGTGCAGGTATTTGATAAACAAATCTTCGTTTTTCGGTCTATCCTGCAAAAGTGCAGTTATTTTCGTCAGATGGGAGCAAGACTTACTCCGCAGCAGAAAATAGATGCACATTTGCATTTGGAATGCAGGAAGAGGCGGAATTCCGGCAGAATAGATGCACTTTTGCAGCATAAGGGTGGAAAGCTTACGGAGCGGCTCTCACCACCGTTAGCACTGGCACCTCCCCCTTGCACAAGCGCCGTTAGCCGTAACGGCAGCCCCTGTCCTCAGCAAAAACATAACAAGCCCCGGCCTCAACCCGGCCGGAGCTCATCATAACGCTATTGTTTAACCCTTCAGCTCCCGAACAAACTCCCGGATGCGGCCAAGCCCCTGCTCCCGCGTACCGGCCTCTGCCAGCAGCGACTCCGCTTCACCAACCGTCCGCACAATGGCGCTGCCGACCACCACACCGTCGCATACCTTGCCGAAGCGCTCCACCTGCTCCCGGCTGGAAATACCGAAGCCCACCGCCACCGGCAGATCCGTGGACCGCTTCACATCGGAGATAAACTCCTCCACCCCGCCGAAGAATTGCGTCCTGGTCCCGGTTACGCCCAAGGAGGAGACACAATAGATGAAGCCTTGGGCTGTTTCCGTAATCCGCTTGATCCGTTCCTTGGAGGTTGGTGCCACCAGGGGAATCAGATGGACGCCGTGGGCCTCGCAAAGCCCCCGTACCTCCTCGTTCTCCTCATAGGGCAAATCGGGGATGATGGCGCCATGAATGTCATTTTCCGCCAGCAGCTGGAAGAACCGGTCGAAGCCCAGCTGCATCACGGGATTGTAGTAGGTGAAGATGATAAAAGGCAGGCTGATTCCTTGTTTTCTGGCCCGACCGGCCACCTGGATACAGTCAACGATGCTGACCTTATGCCGGAGAGCCCGGGAGGAGGAGGCCTGAATAACCGGACCGTCCGCCAGCGGATCGGAATAAGGAACTCCCAGCTCCACAATATCCGCGCCTGCCCGCTCCAGCTCCCGGAGAATATCCACAGAGGTGTCCAGATCAGGGTCACCTACTGTAATAAACGGGATCAGCGTCAGCTTCCCTGCTGCCCGGTTTTGTTGAAACGCCGCATCAATCCCGTTCATTACAAGCCGCCTCCCAGATACTTCATAATCGATTCAACGTCCTTATCGCCCCGGCCGGACAGGCTGACGACAATAATTTCATCCTTCTTCATGCTAGGCGCCACCTTCATGGTCTGAGCAATGGCATGGGCGCTCTCCAGCGCAGGAATCACGCCCTCCAGCCTGCTCAGCAGCTGCAAGGCCTCCAGCGCCTCTGCATCGGTAATCGGCACATATTCGGCTCTGCCCGTATCCTTCAGATAAGAGTGCTCGGGTCCCACACCCGGATAGTCCAAACCGGCGGATATGGAATGGGCCTCCACCACCTGGCCGAATTCATCCTGCAAAAGATAGCTCAACGAGCCTTGGAATACCCCGTGGCTGCCCTTGGACATGGTAGCGGCATGTTTGTCGGTATCCACACCCTTGCCTGCGGCCTCTACACCCATCAGCCTGACGGATTCATCCTCCACGAAGGGATAGAATATTCCCATGGCGTTGCTGCCGCCCCCTACACACGCGATAACCAGATCGGGAAGACGTCCCTCCATCTCCTGAATCTGCGCTCTGGCCTCGTCCCCGATCACACGCTGGAAGTCCCGCACCATCATGGGATAAGGATGCGGTCCTACCACACTGCCCAATATGTAGAAGGTATCCTCTACATTGCTGACCCAATAGCGCAGCGCTTCATTCCCTGCGTCCTTCAGTGTCCGGGAGCCGGAGGTCACCGGCACTACCTCGGAGCCCAGCAGGTTCATCCGGAAAACATTCAGCTGCTGGCGTTTGGTGTCCTCTTCTCCCATAAACACCTTGCATTCCATCCCCAGCAAAGCAGCAATGGTAGCGGTAGCCACACCGTGCTGGCCTGCCCCGGTTTCGGCGATGACCTTCTTTTTGCCCATCCGTTTGGCCAAGAGCCCCTGTCCGATGGTGTTGTTGATCTTATGCGCACCGGTATGGTTCAGATCCTCGCGCTTCAAATAAATTTTCGCACCGCCCAAATGCTCCGTCAGGCGCTCCGCATAATACAAATTGGTGGGGCGTCCGGAATAATGCTTCAACAGCCCGTTCAGCTCGGCGATAAACTCCGGGTCCTTGGAGTATTTCTTATATGCCTCCTCCAGCTCAAGGAGGGCGTTCATTAAGGTTTCGGGGACATACCGTCCTCCGAATTTGCCGAATCGGCCATATTGGTCAGGCACTTGTCCGATACTCATGATCGTTTCACCCTTTCCACGAAAATCCGGATCTTATCCGGGTCCTTCACACCATCCGTCTCCACACCGCTGGACACATCCACGCCGTCGGGACCATAATCCGCCAACAGCTGTTCCACATTATCTCCATGAAGCCCTCCGGCAATAATCAGCCTGTGCCCCGCCTTGCGGGCCCAATCACGGACAGGGGGAATCGCCTGCCACGGGAACGTCCTGCCGCTGCCTCCACCTATAACGGGATCGAAGGTATCCAGCAGAAACGCATCTGTATAAGGCACATAGGGCTCCAGTGTCTCCGTCAATCGGGCAACCGTAACCTCGGCCAGATCACCCACTCCGCCTTCCCCTGACTCCGGTAAACTGGCTGCCTTAAAGATTCCTACACCGAAGCGTTCCTTAACCTCTTGGCAAAATAAAGGCGTTTCCTGTCCATGCAATTGTACAATGTCCAGAGGCGCCTCCGCCAGCACAGCCTCCAATTCCTCCAGGGTGGGATTAACGAACACTCCCGCTGCCAGAAAGCCCCCCTGCTCCTGGAAGCCCTCCTCCCGGAGCAGCCGGATCAGACGGCCCGCTTCCTCCGGGCTGACCTGCCTTTTGCTTTTGGCGAAAACAAAGCCGATATGATCCACCGGGAGCCCCTTCATGGCCAAGAGCGTTTCCGGCATGCGGATGCCGCAAATTTTCACTGTTGGCATAAGCGGCTTCACCTCTTACCTTCCACGACAGGACCTAAGAGATCAATAACCGCCTGCCCTACATCCGGCTGGCGCATGAAGTGCTCGCCGATGAGCACAGCCTTGGCTCCTACGTTCTGCAAGTAGCTGATTTCCTCAGGACGTCCGATGCCGCTTTCGCTGACAACCGGAACCTCCTTGGGCACATACCGGATCAGCTCCTCCGTAGTGCCGATATCCGTCACGAAGGTATGCAGATTCCGGTTATTGATACCGATAAGCGGCACACCCAGCTCTAGGGAACGCTCCAATTCAGGCCGGTCATGCACCTCGACCAAAGCATCCAGACCAATGTCCCGGGCAATGGTGAGCAGTTCCTTCATCTCTTGGGGCTTCAGGATGGCGGCTATCAGGAGCACTGCATCCGCTCCCAGCAGCCGGGCTTCATAGACCTGGCGGTAATCGATGGTAAAATCCTTACGCAGCAGCGGCAGTGCTACCGCTTCGCGGACAGCGCGCAGAAAGTCGTTACTGCCCTGGAAATAGTCCTTGTCGGTCAGCACAGAGATGCAATCAGCCCCGGCGTCACGGTACGCCTCTGCCAGACGCACAGGGTGAAAGTCCTCCCGGATGAGACCCTTGGAGGGGGAGGCCTTCTTCACCTCGGCAATCAGCCCCATCGGCCTGTTGCTGTTCCTGCCCGCTTTATCCGCAAACCCGAGGCAAGGAGCCATTCCGGCGATCTGTGCTTCCGCCTTGGACAAGGAAAAGACCGACTTCAACTGCTCTACTTCCTGCTTTTTGGTGGAGACAATCCGATCAAGAAACATGGCTCAGCTCCCCGGTATATTGTATAAGCTCCTGCAGCTTCTGGTAAGCACGTCCCGAATCGATGGCAGCGGCAGAGAGCTTGACTCCCTCCTGGAGGGTGGTGCAGCGTTCGGACACATAGAAGCAGGCTCCCGCATTGGCCAGCACCACATCCCGGTAGGCTCCCCGTTCGCCGCGGAGCACGGACAGGATGATGTCCGCATTGGTTGACGCGTCTCCGCCGGCAATGGCCTCGATGCCCGATGCCCGAAGCCCCAGATCATCCGGCGTCAGCTCGAAGGTGGATACCTCCCCGTTTTTCAGCTCGGTGATCCGTGTCGGTGCGGAAATACTGATTTCGTCCAGCCCGTCCCGGCTGGCTACCACCATTCCCCTCTTCAGCCCCAGCTCCTTCAGCACATTGGCCATCAGCTCGGTTTTTTCCAGATCGAATACACCCAGCAGCTGGCGGTCCGCCGAAGCCGGATTGGTCAAGGGACCCAGCAGATTGAATACAGTACGGATACCGATCTCCTTGCGGGGTACGGCGGCATGCTTCATCGACTGATGGAATACCTGGGCAAACATGAAGCAAATCCCCAGTTTATCCAGACAGCGGGCAGCTCCCGCGTCATCCAGCGCGATATTCACGCCCAACGCTTCCAGCACATCCGCACTGCCGCTTTTGCTGGAGGCCGCCCGGTTCCCGTGCTTCGCTACGCGGATGCCTCCAGCAGCCGCCACCAGCGCCGATGCGGTGGAGATGTTGAAGGTATGCGCGCCGTCCCCGCCGGTTCCGCAGGTATCCAGCAGATTGGCGCTGTCCGTGGCCACTTTTCGGGCATACCGCCGCATGGACTGGGCAAAACCGGTGACCTCCTCGATGGTTTCGCCTTTGATCCGCAAGGCCGTCACCAAACTGCCGAATTGCGCCTGGCTGACCTGTCCTTCCATTATCTGAGCCATCACGGAGGCGGCCTGCTCACGGTTCAAATGCCGGCCCTCCACCAGTTGGGCGATGCCCTGCTGAATAGTAAACGTCTCCACGTTCAATCCCCCTGTCAAATATAGCCTGATCTCCGCTCAACATGCGGACAACCGGACAACCGCATCACCTTCTCAGCCTCCGATAAAATAATCCCCATTCACCGTAACCGCCGGCTCCGCGCCGAACACCGCTTCTGCTGTGCGGATGGCCTTCAACAGCGCCTTGGCCTTGTTTACCGTCTCCTCGTATTCCTTCTCGGGGACGGAATCCCAGACAATACCGGCGCCAGCTTGAACATAGGCTTTGCCGTTTTTGAACACGACTGTGCGGATGGTGATGCAGGTGTCCAGATTACCGGAGAAACCCAGGTAGCCGATGGCTCCAGCGTAGCAGCCTCTCGCTTCATTTTCCAGCTCGGCGATAATCTCCATAGCCCTCAGCTTGGGAGCGCCGGAGACGGTACCTGCCGGCATACAGGACAGGAAAGCGTCGAAGAAATCCTTATCCCGCCGGATCCGTCCGGTCACGTTGGATACGATGTGCATCACGTGGGAGTAACGCTCAATTTCCATGAAGGTGTTGCATTTGACGGTGCCGAATTCGGAAACCCGGCCCAGGTCGTTGCGGCCCAGGTCCACCAGCATCAGATGCTCCGCCCGTTCCTTTTCGTCGGCAAGGAGGTCACGCTCCAGCTCTTCATCCTCCTCTGGAGTTGCGCCTCTTGGCCGGGTGCCGGCAATAGGCCGGGTTTCCACCTGCTCATCCTCCACCCGCACCAGCAGCTCGGGGGAAGTGCCGACGATCACCTCGTCATCCAGCTTCAGCACGTACATATATGGGGAAGGATTCATCGTCCGCAAAATCCGGTAGACCTGAAGAGGCTCCACGGCCGTTTCGATTTCGAAGCGCTGGGACAGCACCACCTGAAAAATATCCCCGGCCCGGATATAATCCTTGGCCGCCTCCACATTGGCGATAAATTTATCCTTGGTTACATTGGAGCGGATATCGCCCAGCTCCACATTGTCGGGTATGGGGCGGTGAATCATCCGGTTGGCCGGGACAGGCCGGGTCAGCTTGGTGATCAGCGCGTCAATTTTGGCACATGTTTCGTCGTAGGCCCGGATAATCTGGGCATCTGTCGCCCCCTCCGGGATATGAACATTGGAGATCACCTTCAGCTGCTGCTTAAAATGGTCAAAGGCGATGACTTGGTCACAGAACATGAAGTGGATATCGTCCATCTCCAGATCATCCAGCTTGTGCTTGGGCAGCCGTTCATAATATTGCAGGAGATCATAACCGAAAAATCCGACGGCGCCTCCGGTGAACCGGGGCAGATCTGGTATGGATGGACTTCTATACGACCGGAGAAGGGATTTCAGGACCTCCACCGGCTTTTGCTCCTCGTAACGGACATGTTCCTTGCCATTTTGGATTTCAGTGATCCCGTTTTTGGCTTTCACCAGCAGGAACGGATCGGTTCCAATAAAGGAGTAGCGGGCCCACTTGACTCCACCTTCCACACTTTCCAACAGGAACGCACGCTTTTCGTTATAAAATTGCTGAAACACCCGGATCGGCGTTTCCGTATCGGCCAGTAAATGGCGGACAACGGGAATCAGATTATATTCCCGCGCCAGGCGGATCACCTCTCCGACGTTAGGTGAGTACATGGGCACCTTCTCCTTTCCTTTTTTGTCCCCCAAAAGTGAAGATAAGCTCTGCAGCCTATTCCGATTACTTTTGGGGGAGCCCCGTCTAACCAATCCCCCAAAAGTGAAGTTCAACTCTGCAGTCTATTCCGATTACTTTTGGGGGAGCCCCCTAATTCAATATCTCCAAGTATGCAAAAAAGCCCCTACTTTGGAAGTAGAGGCTGCCGAGTCGTTATGGAAGAAATGAGTCCAATAGGAAATAAGCACCCTGGTTGCGGCTAATACGGCAAACAAGGAATGCGGCAAGAGACACCGGTACGCTTCCTGCGTCCCCGGCCTTCTCGACTCTGCTTCACTCGGCTCAACTCTTCCAACTTGCTCTCTGGCTTGGCATCTACTGCCCTCAACTGACTCTCATTGCTTGTTATCCACTATACCCCATGCTCCCGTTCCCGTCAATAGACAATGGATAGCCGCAAATTTATGGACAGACCCGTTGCCCGTAGGCATAACACACTTCCACTTAACCTATCCGGCAATATCCGGCCGCAGCACCCTGGCTTCATTCAGGTAGACATGACGGATTTCCTTCTGGGCTTTGTCCGTATTCACATGCACCATCAGCCGGATGCACTTGGGCAGGCTGGGCTTAACGGGTATTTCCAGAGAGCACATCAGAGGCACCAGCTCCCAACCCTCCATTTGGCGGATAGCCTTGGCGGGAAAAGCAGCGGTCAGATCCTCCGTTGTAGTGACAAACACACTACAAATATCCTCCGGTTCCACATGGTTATCCTCCACAATCCGGAGCAGCAGGTCCGAGGTGGCCTGCAGGATTTCCGGTTCATTATCCAAAGCGACTGTAGTTGCGCCGCGTATGCCGCGTACTGTCATGGATTACTCTCCTCCTTTAAGCTCATCCACTACGGCACGCACCATATCCGCCGAAACCGAGCTGTCGATCTTAACCTTACCGATGGCTGTTGGCACAATGTAGACCATTTTGCCGTCACGGAATTTCTTGTCATGCTGCATCGCGGACATAATGTCATCCGTGCTGTAAGCCGCATCGATCACCACAGGTAATTGGAACTTCTCCATAAGCGCCTTGGTGACGGTATGAATGTCCCCGGGGTACCCCATCTTACCCGCAAGACGGGCCGCCCCCACCATTCCAATGGAGATTGCCTCTCCATGGGTCAGCTCGCCATAACCTGCTACAGCCTCCAGGGCATGGCCCAGCGTGTGACCCAGGTTCAGGATTGCCCGCAGCCCGTTCTCCTTCTCGTCCTCGGATACTACCTGCGCCTTTACCTTGCAACCGAAGTACAGCGCCTCGCCCAACGCTTCCAAATCCAGACTCAGCAGCCTGCCTGCATTTTCATTGCACCAGGAGGTAAAGTCCTCATCCCAAATCAGGCCATGCTTGACTACCTCCGCCAGACCGGAGCGGACATCCCGCGGGGGCAAGGTCAACAGCAGCTTGGTGTCATAAATGACAATCTCCGGCTGATAAAAAGCCCCGATAACATTCTTAGCCTTGGGATGATTAACGGCAACCTTCCCGCCAACACTGCTGTCATGGGCCAAAATGGTAGTGGGCACTTGCACGAAACGGACTCCGCGCATGTAACTGGCCGCTGCAAACCCGCACAAGTCCCCGATAACTCCTCCGCCCAAAGCGATAAACACCGAATTCCGGTCCAGCCCTGTGTCCAATGCGGTGCCGATAATGTCCTGAAGCACAGCCAGCGACTTGGTAGCTTCACCCGGCTCCGCGATGTATGTGCCGACCTTGTAGCCGGCTTGGCCCAACAGTCCAACAATCCGGTCCAGGTGCAGCGCCGCTACATTCCGATCTGTCACAATCAAGAGAGAGGTACCCGGCTTGATCCCCCTGTCCGCCAAGAGGCTTCCGATGGAAGCCGTCACATCCTCGCCGATATGGATGGGATAGCTGCGCTCTCCCAGGTCCACGTTCAGAATTTTGGTCTCCATGACTCAGTACTCCTTCACCTGTTCCAGGTAGCTTGTATAATTGCGGCGAATTTCCTCAATGGAATCCCCGCCGAATTTCTCCATAAACGCCTGAGCCACCACCCATGCCACAACGTTCTCCATAATAACGCCTGCAGCAGGCACGGCGCAGGTATCGGAGCGTTCGATCTGAGCGGTAAAGACCTCTTTGGTGTCGATATCCACACTGGGGAGAGCTTTATAGAGGGTTGCGATGGGCTTCATAACCCCCCGCACCACAATAGGCTCACCAGTGGTCATGCCACCCTCCAAACCTCCCGCCCGGTTGGTTCTGCGGTTAAAGCCGTCTTCCTCGGAATAAAGAATCTCGTCATGGAGCTTAGACCCTTTGGTAGATGCCGCTTCGAACCCGATGCCGAATTCCACACCCTTGAAGGCCTGGATGGACACAACGGCTTGGGCAATACGGCCGTCCAGCTTCCGGTCCCATTGCACATGGCTGCCAAGTCCTACAGGCACACCCTCCACAATCACTTCCACAATCCCGCCCAGAGTATCCCCCTCCGACTTGGCTTGATCGATGGCCGCCATCATTTTGGCTTCCGCCCCTTTATCCGTCACGCGGACCGGAGATTCCTCCGTCAGCCGGATCAGCTCATCCAGCGGCAGTTCCTGGCGTACTGCCTCCACCTCGCCGATACGGATCACCTGGCCGGCCACCTTGATGCCGAATTCCGCCAGGAAGGCCCGGGCAATCGCCCCCACTGCAACTCTTACAGTCGTTTCGCGGGCGCTGGAGCGTTCGAGAATATTGCGCAAGTCTCGCTGGTTATATTTCAATCCGCCGTTCAGATCCGCATGTCCGGGACGCGGGCGGTTCACCCGGCGTTTGCCTTCGTTCTCCTCTTCCACCGGCTCCACACTCATCACCTTGGTCCAGTGGGCCCAATCCTTGTTTTCCACCACTAAGGCAACCGGAGCTCCGGTGGTTTTGCCATGGCGGACACCGCCGACAATGTTCACCGTGTCCTTCTCAATCTGCATCCGCAGACCCCGGCCGTATCCCTTTTGCCTGCGGGCCAGCTGGTTATTAATCTCCTCCGCCAATACGTTCATATTGCTGGGGAGGCCTTCGATAATCGCCGTCAACTGCGGTCCGTGGGTTTCGCCTGCCGTCAAATATCTCATGAGCAATTCTCCTCTATTTTCTGTATCGCTTTAAAGCGTGTCATCAAATCCGCATTTTACTTTAGCGCTTTTATGCACTAACTTATGGGTTATTATAGTACAGATCCGCCGGTTTGACAATCCCTTGCTCCACTTCATGTTTGCTGGGAGGAGCTTTGGAGGTTATCTAGGCATTGGAGGTATGAATCTCCGGAGGTGGCGGATACCCTCGCACTCAGGTGGACCAGGCTAACGGCGGCCACAGCCCTTATTTCGGCCACATCGCACCTTTGGAAATTCTAACGGCGGCCAGCGCCGCTATCTGTCTCATTTCGCCCCTTAATCAGGCTAAATCCCACTAATAGCGGCACTCACTTCCGTTAGATTTTCAAGCTGCCGATTTGTAGGCAAATAGCGGCTCTGGTTTCCGTTAGAATCAGCCGTAGCGGCTGCCAGTCATCTCTGCCGGTCATCGACGATGACACGGCAGCAGGCCACAGGCCGCAGTCAAGCCATTATCACAATCGATCACCGCTGCTCCCGCCAATATGAAGCAGCACCCGTCCGCCGCTAACGGAACTAAGAAACCTTTAGCGAGCAAAAACAGGCTGTTTGCTATTTTTACGGAACTCAGCGTTCCTTAGAGTCGTTTTCAGCAGCATACTACGTTGTTTACCGCCTCTAAGGGTCGGAGAGTTCCGTTACCCGGCGGCAATGTGACTTTTTCCCGTTTAAGGTCGGCTGAGTTCCGTTAAAAAAGGAACCTGCTTCTCCACCAGACTAATTAACATGATATTTCACAAGCACTCACCGGATTCGGCCCTTTAATCAAGTACACCCTCATATGCTGCTCTCCAATAATACTTCTAACAGATGAACCCGCTTATGTACTGTGGTAACACCATTCAATAATGGACCAACAACACGATACAAGGTGGCCTGCAGCATACAACAATCAAATATTTCTTCATTCATTACTTCCGAATATACTTTTGCCCAGGTGTGAAGTGAAGCTGCAGATTCCTCCTGCCTTAATACATTCCAGTATAAAAATTGACAGAGCCCATACATCTCGGGGGCAATTTGTGGAGTGAAATCGATTATGGACGTAACCATATTCCCACGCATCAGAAAGTTATCTGCACCTAAATCACCGTGAATGAGCTGCTTCGGCAACGTTGTGATTAAATCCCTCATCCTGGATAACCTTGCTGTTGCTTCTGCAATAGAAGGAGAAACCGAGAAAATTCCGGTATCCGGTAATTTATCCAAAAGGAACTCCAATGATTGAGCATCGTCCCAAGCATTCTGTCTTTCCAATTTAACATCGTTAATCGGAAAGCTTCGCAATGCTTCAAAATACTTTTTTATATATTTAATTGCCTGTTTAGTTTGTACTTCGGAAAAAACCTTACAAGTGTCCCCAGTTATCCATTCATATAGAACTAACCGATTACTACGGGCTATAATATGGCTTTGTTTAAGCCCGGAGGACTCTAAAAACGGCAATACCTTCTCGTACAAATCCAAAAAATCCTGCCGTTCTCCCACTTTGGCAATGTAACGTCCCTTTTGGGTTTGAACGATAGAGGTAGCTCCGCTTCCGAATTCAGTAGGGATAATGTTCAGCACCTCTTCACCCAACTGCCTCTCCACCCATCCACGCATTCCATTCCCCTCCTCCATCCTCCCCCACAAAGACAAAAAACCGGCTGCAAGGAATCGATCCCTGCAGCCGGGTCTTTATACGCCACGCTACAACAGTGGAAGAGAGGATGGAGACGAATCCTTCCGCATCCGTACCTCCTGCAGCTCGGGATCGTTCATCATGCCGGTAAGCTGAGACAAATCGATGCCCAATATCTGCGCACACTCCTGCATCGTAATAAACCCGCGGCGGTAAGCTGTAATCACCTTCCGCTTATCCATCTCGACGGCCCCCTCATGCGATCTGGAAGTCAAGCCGCTTCCTTTTGGTTGCGTCTGGAGTCATTGGAAAAAGCGGCTTATGTGTATAGTATAGGAAAAGCTGGGAACCCTTATACTCCCCTTTACTTTTTCCTGTAAAAGAATGTATCTGCAGGCTCCATGTTATACTGGCCCGGCGAAAAAATCTGCTCCGTGCTGCCGACAAACAGGATTCCGCCCGGCTTCAGCGCCTTGGCAAACTTGTGGTACAGCAAATGCTTGGCCTCTTCCGTGAAATAGATCATCACATTGCGGCAAACGATCAAATCGAAGCCTTCCTCAAACTGGTCCACCAGCAAATTCTGCTTTTGGAACCGGATCATACGCTTCAGCTCATCCGTCACACAAAAGGTCAGCTGGTCCTGACGGAAGAACTTCTTCAGGTAGGAGGCAGGCACATCCCGGATGGAGCGGTCCGGATAAACCCCTTTTTTGGCCTTCTCCAGCGCTCCTTCATCTATATCCGTGGCCAGCAGCTGAATATCCATCCCTTTGCCTTGCTCCGCCAGAATCATCGCCAGGGTGTACGGCTCTTCGCCGGTGGAGCAGGCCGCACTCCATACCTTGGGGCGTCTGGTGGCCTTCAGCATCTCCGGCACAAATTGCTTCTCCAGAATCTCCCACCTGTTCGGATTGCGCCAAAATTCAGAGACATTGATGGTCATTCTGTCCAAAAATTCATAGAACAGGTTCTTGTCCTTCATCATGGCGTCGAAAAAATCCGCAAAGGTTTTATAACCCTTTTTTTCACGCAGAGTGGTGAGACGCCGTTTCATTTGCGCTTCTTTGTATTGCGACAAATCAATCGCGGTAAAATCCTTAACTTTTTTAATAAAGAGGGCAAAATCCTTGTCTTCCATCGTCAATTTTCCTCCCGGGTCGGCATACGCTAGGAAGTCTTTCCATGAGACCCACAGCTGATGCTTACGATGCTTGTTCACTTTTTTGAACCGCCGGACGGGACACATTCGGATAAATGCGTTCGGCTCCGCTATGTATTCCATGCGTTTGCGCCAAACTCCTTCTTGCCCCGACAAAAAATCCGTGCCTCGGCAGACAACAAAAACACCCGGATTCCAGGAATCCAGGTGTCCGGCATGATAACGCTTAAATCCATCTGTTATTTGCCCGTTCATAGGCAACGAGCTCCTCCGGAGGGAAGAAGTTGCCGATTTCCCTTACCGCCGCTTCCGGCGAATCGGAGCCGTGAATCAGGTTCATGCCCGTATGTATTGAAAAATCGCCCCGGATTGTGCCGGGAACTGCATCCACTGCTTTGGTTTTGCCCATCATCAGCCGCGAGAGGGTGACAATATCATCCCCCTGCCAAACCATGGCAAACACCGGTCCGGAGGTGATAAAATCCACCAATTCCCCGTAGAACGGTTTTTCCCGGTGCTCCGCATAATGAAATTCCGCCTGTTCCTTCGAGACAATCAACAGCTTGGCGGCGATAAGTTGAAACCCTTTCATTTCAAAGCGCTTCACAATTTCTCCGATTAATCCGCGTTGCACACCATCGGGCTTCACCATCAAGAAAGTCTTATCCAACTGTCATCACCTCAGTTTATGTATGACGAAAATCACATGACTAGTGTACTCTATATAAGTATGATTCGCAAATGCAAACGATGCTTATGTATCGGAGCGGCACCTAACGTAAATCCTTGGTTTTCTTCGTCAAAACACAGCGGGATCAGGAGTAGCTTCTAATACGAGCGGTTGCCCACAAAATGGGCAATGCGGATCAGATCATCCTTATGGCGGCCTGCGGGAAGCGGCTCCAACACCTGAATGGCCTTTTGGATATAACGCTCAGCCAAGGCTTCGGCACGCTGCACACCCCGGCTGGAGAGCACCAGCTCCAAAAACCGGCTGATGTCCGTCTGTCCGTCGGCAGCTTGGATACGCTCAATTTCCGTCAGGAGCTCCACATTCAAATCCTCCTGCCGGAGCGCGTAGATGACCGGCAGGGTAATATTACCCTGGCGGATATCACTTCCCGGCGGTTTGCCAATCTGCTCCTCCGTTCCGCTTAAATCCAGCACATCATCCCTGATCTGGAAAGCCATACCGACATAATAACCGTATTGGTACAGCTTGGTGCTGATCACATCACCCGCTTCTGCCGCTAATGCCCCCAGCTGGCAGCTTACTGCGATGAGAAGGGCCGTTTTCCGCTTAATGCGGAGCAGATAATCCCTTACCCGCTGGCCTGAATGGAAAAACAGGCGGATCTGCTCCATTTCACCGATGCTCATCTCCACCAAGGCGGAGGACATAGAGCGGTGGATACGGGGATCAGCCAGCTGGGTAATCACCTCTAAGGCCCGGGCAAAAATGTAATCGCCCGTATACATGGCCACCCGGTTATCCCATTTGGCCCTGACGGTGGGTTGGCCGCGGCGGGTGTCCGAATCGTCAATCACATCGTCATGGACCAGCGAAGCCATGTGGATCAGTTCCATGGAAACGGCAATGTTCTTCAGCCTGTCCATATCGTACCGGCCGAACTGGCCGGACAGCAGGACAAACACTGGACGCAGCCGCTTGCCGCCCGCTTTAAGCAGATGCAGGGAGGTTTCGCTCAGTTGGACATGCTCCGAACGGACGGAACGGTCCAGCTCTTTTTCAATGTGATTCAGATCTTTTTTTAAGCGGGCATAAATGTCGACTATTTTCATTCCTTCACCTGCATTAAGGTATTTTCCTTCCAGATCCGGATGGTTGGCTGCTTGTCCAACAGACCAAGCTCCGCAGCCAGCTTGAAATACAGCGACAATCCCTTCCACTGGGGCTCGGCAAAGTCGTAGGTCAGCTGATGAAAGTACCGGTCCCAATAGGCTTCAGTGCCCCCAATTGTAGCAACGGCCAAGCTGATCATGCCGCTGGCATCCTTCAAGCCCTTCTCCTTGCTTTCTACGAAGGATTCGTACACCTCGCGGACCAGCTCCGGATACGCGTTCACCGCATCCTCCCGGATGGCCCAGACAGCGAAGGACATCCAATGCCCCGTCAGCCGGTTCCATTCCTGACCCAAGTCGGTTACCTGGTAACCGTGGTCCAGCCAGCTTGCCCGGATGGCGTCATCCCCGATAAGAAGAGCGCCGTCGGCTTCCTGCATCATGGCGTCCAAATTGGGCGGGGAGGAAAAATAAGACGGTGTCCCTTTATAATAATGCTCCAGGATGATCTTTAGCAAATTTACGGAGGTGGCCGAGGTGTTCACCAGGGCAATCCGGCCGTTGGCAATCTCGGCCAGCGGCTTCCGGTGGAAAAGCAGGATGGAATTCACCGGCCCCCAGGCGCTGACGGACAGGTCCGGCAGCAGCACATATTCATCCGCATGCTCGCCGTAGGCGAAGCTGGATATGGGTCCCATGGCTACCGTTCCCTCCGCCATAGCCCGGTTCAAGCTGGCGGGAACCTGACGGAGCAGTTCCACACGTCCGGTGAATCGGTGTTCAGGAAAGTGATGAAAAATCGGCCACACATTGGTGTAATCAATCCGGCCGATCCGTATCGGATATGGATTCATTCGTATGCGCTCCCCATCTTGTATACATATCATGCTCGACATCCATCATATCCAGAATTTTCCCAACCAGGAAGCGGACAATATCCTCCAGGCTCCGGGGCTGGTGGTAAAAGCCCGGCATGGCAGGAATAATCTTCACTCCGCTCCGGGCAAGAATTAGCATATTTTCCAAATGAATCGCATGCAAGGGTGTTTCCCGCGGCACCAGAAGGAGGGGTCTGCCCTCCTTCAGCACCACGTCCGCCGCACGCTCCAGCAGATTGTCGGAAGCCCCCCTCGCCACGGCGGACAGGGTCCCCATGGAGCAAGGAACAATGACCATACCGGATGTGAGAAAGGAGCCGCTGGCTACAGACGCTCCCACATCCCGGACCGGATGAAGGGTAAGCAAGCCTTCATCCGGGTCCAGCTGCGCTCTCAGCTCCGCTGTGCGGTCCGAGGTGTCCCAGCCCAGCTCGTCCTTCAACACCCGCCACCCGGCATCCGTTACAATCAGGTGCACGGGGATCCGCTGCCGGAGCAGCTCGCGGCACAGCTCCACGCCGTACACTACACCGCTTGCTCCCGTTATACCGACGATCCACGGCTTCCTTGCCTTTGACATCAATGCACCACCATATCAAATAAGGTAAATACGAATACCAGCATGCTCAGAATGCCATTCATCGTAAAGAACGCCGTATCCAGCTTGCTCAGGTCATGAGGCTTCACCAGGTGGTGCTCATAATACAGAATTACATAAGCAATAATGAGTCCCGCAAAAAATACCCAGCTTAAATCCGTAATCAGGTACAGAGCCGCAAAACCGACTGCAGTCATCACATGGAGCCCTCTGGAGATAATCAAAGCCTTGGCAATCCCGAAGCGCGCCGGAATGGAATGCAGTCCTTCAGAACGGTCATACTCCACATCCTGGCAGGCATAGATAACATCAAATCCTGCAGTCCAGCATGCAACCGTCAAATAAAACACAATCGAGATCCAGTCGATCCGTCCGGTCACCGCCACCCAGCCGCCCAGCGGCGCAAGCGCAATGGTTAAGCCAAGAATGATATGGCACAGCCAGGTAAACCGTTTGGTATAAGAATAAAAGACCAGGAAAAATACGGCGATAGGAAGCAGCTTGACGCATAATGGGTTCAGCTGGGAGCTGGCCCAGATTAATAAGGCGAATGAGGCCACAATAAACAGGATGACTTCTGCCGAGCTGATGAGACCCGCGGGAATAGCGCGGTTTTTCGTTCTGGGATTTCGTGCATCGATGGCCTTGTCAATGACCCGGTTCAGGCTCATGGCGGCCGTTCGGGCTCCCACCATCGCCAGGGTTACCCAGCCGATCTGGCTCCAAGAGGGCAGATGCCCGTTCACCGTCATCGAACCCAGCAGGGCGCCCATATAAGCAAAGGGTAAGGCGAACACTGTATGTTCAAACTTAATCATTTCCAAGAAAATCTTAATTTTATTCCACATGCGCCGAGTCTCCCTTCTCCTGCCGGGGTTTGATCCCCAGATGCAGAGCGGCTATTCCGCCTGTGAAGGGCCTTGCTTCTACCCGCTCCAGGCCGCAATCCCTGAATATCCGGGCCAATTCCTTATGATCGGGAAACGTGATCAATGATTCCGGCAGCCACTTGTACTGCTCGTACCGCTTAGCCAGCAGGCGCCCCAGCACAGGAAGAATCCGCTGGAAGTAAAAATAATAAATCGACTTAAAGGGCTGCCAGGTAGGCTTGGACAATTCCAATGAAACCACCATCCCGCCGGGTTTTACCACCCGCCGCATCTCCTCAATCACCTTAACCAGATCGGGTACATTGCGGAGCGCAAAGCCGATCGTGGCGTAATCGAAGGTATTATCCGGGAACGGAAGCTCCATCGCGTTGCCTTCCATCAGCTCGATCTGCCGCTCCAGCCCCACATCCCGGACCTTAACTCTCCCCCGCTCCAGCATATTCCGGCTGAAATCAAGACCGACAATCCGCCCGGAGCCGCTGGCCTGGGCCATGGAGATGGTCCAGTCGCAGGTGCCGCAGCACAGGTCGATGGCCGTATCCCCCGGCTTCATGGCCATCCGTTTCATGGTTCGCTTGCGCCATAACTTATGCTGCCTGAAGCTCAGCACATCATTCATCAGATCGTACTTAGGGGCGATGCTCTCAAAGACCTCATGCACAAATTTTTCCTTGGATTGGGTGGAACTCATCTGATTGTCACCTCATCGCTCCTCCAGCAGCCGGCGGCTGCCGCACCAGACGGAGAAAAGGATCCCCGATCTGCAGCAGCTCCTGCATCAGTCTGTCCGAATCCAGTCGCCTTGCTTTTTCATATAAATGACCCACTTGCTCATCCAATAACTGTAGAAGCTGTTCTTTAATCCTGCATTTCTGCATCAAGGCGTTGATCTGCTCCTGCTTGTCCGCGGACGATTCCAGCTGGCCAAGAAGTTCTCCGTACCCCTGCTCCCTCATCCGCCAGAATGCCCAGCTTTCCCGAAGCCGCTCCGGGTTGCCAAGCTGGTCCAACTCGTCCGCCAGCAGCTCGCAGCGGGTGAAGCATTCAAGAATGTCCTGCCATGCTTTGCCCAGCCCACTTTTCATGAGATGGTCGAACCTTGCGAAAAGCTGTGCGCGGATGCCCGCCATCTGCTGAAGATACTCCTCCGCAGTCAGCTTCAATTGCCGGATGCGGGCGTACAGCGTCATTTTGAGCCGGTTGACCTCGCATATGGAACCTGCAATATGCTCCACCATGCCGATCTCCCCGGCTTCGGACAGGAGATGATAATATCCTGAACTGAAATAATCACCCGCCAATACCTTCAACTGGCGGGAACGGACAGCCTTCTTTTCTTTCACCTGATTGGACATGGAAACCATCTCATGGATATCGATGCCCATTTGAACCAGAGATACGGCCAGCGTCAAGCTTTCTGCCGATTTCCCCGCATTGCCGGATTCATGAAGAAAGGCCAAAAGAAGCCTGGAGCGTGCCTCCGGAAAAGCGGGCACTTCCGTGTGAAGCCTGATCATATCGTACTGTGTATATTGCTTTGCCAACTCGGGCAGGTGAAATGAACTCATCCGGTTGCCTCCGAACATGATGAAAATCACACTCAAATCTACAGCATTTAATTATAGCATAACCTGCAATTGACCGCACGATTTCGTGAATATTTTGTGGCGGCAGTCAGTTTTGTTTCATCCATAGGGGGGTGTAGCTGAAATTTCCCTGCTTTTCCAGCTCGCTCTTGAAGAGGGCAACGGGACTTTCCGCAGGCAGCACCTCCCTGTTCCATTGGCTCCGTTTAGCCTCCATGGCAAGCAGGAGCTCCTTGGAATGCCGGTCGCCGGCGTTCTGCTGCAGCACCCGAACCAGCAGATGGTTCACGTTGGCGGTGGAATTCCAGGAGAAGCTGCATAGCCCATACAAATCATGATAGACGAATCTTTCTCCGCTCACACCCTTCGGCAAAAAAAGATCCACCGACAGTACACCATGCTGCAGATTGGCGCTGGCAATCTCCAGATCCAGCGGTACCGAGGCAAGCGCGTCCACCAAATTGGTTTCCGTCAGATAACCGGCGCCCCCCGGTTGGAAGACCGGATCCGCCTGTGAGCTTCCTTGGGGCAGCCAGGACAGTCCCCAGGCAATCCCCAGTGACACCAGCAGTGCCGCGGCCAAACGCGCAGCCAGCTTCATTGTTTATCAACTCCAGCCGCCGGAACCAAGGCCCGGCCGATTCATATTCCCCCTTTCCATTGTACAAAAGAAAAAAGCAGGCTATGCCTGCTTATTCCGATATTCTTATTCTTCCGTATCAACAACTCCATATTTTGTCCAAATGATTGCTTTGCCCCGGACCTTCACGGCAGAGGTATGATCCGTGAACTGGGCGATCATTACTTCCCCTTTGTCCAGCTTTTCCGTATGGTGAAAGCGGGTGTCCTGTCCTCTTGTCAAACCGATTACATGCACACCGTTATCCTTGGCCTTCACTACGAAATATTCTCCGCTCTGCGCCTGCTCCTTGTCCATCTGCTTGGACCTCCTCTAAAAGCTTCCTATCCCTATGATGCTGGATTGTCCCTCTCCTGTCAAACCCCGGAGAAAAGAAAAAAGACACCGCAGTTAACGATGTCTTTCCTCACATGGTCGGAGTAACACGATTTGAACGTGCGACCTCACCCACCCCAAGGGTGCGCGCTACCAGGCTGCGCTATACCCCGATACCTTAAGTCAACAAAAACGATTATATTCGTTTTTTAACCATTTGTAAAGAGTTCCAGAGAAAAAAAGAAAAAAGACATCGCAATTGACGATGTCTTCTTCACATGGTCGGAGTAACACGATTTGAACGTGCGACCTCACCCACCCCAAGGGTGCGCGCTACCAGGCTGCGCTATACCCCGATACCTTTAAGCGCCCGCCATTTCCCGGCGGCAAAAATGAGTTTACCTTATTTCGCAAGGTGTGTCAACCTTTTCGATATCACTTTTTTAAAGTCAGACAATTCAGGACAAATCAGACTTTTCCGTCGAAGGAGCTCCGCGGATACCCGCAGGGCATCAAAAAAGCCGAAGAATCCGAAAATCAGATTCCACGGCCTGTCGTTTTTCCGTATAAGCATCTATGTACGAGAGATTATTGTACACCGTCTCTCAGAGCTTTGCCGGGTTTGAAGGAAGTCACCTTGCTTGCGGGAATGTCGATTTCCTTGCCGGTTTGCGGGTTTCTGCCCTTGCGAGCGGAACGCTCACGAACCTCAAAGTTACCAAATCCAACAAGCTGAACTTTGTCGCCGCCTTGCAGCGCTTCGGTGATGGCCTCGAATACCGCTTCGACAGCTTTCGTAGCGTCCTTCTTGGACAGTTCGGAGCTTTCTGCAACCTTGGCGATCAAATCGGATTTATTCATGCATATTCACCTCCCCCCGGTATATTACATGTGTTTACCGATTCTTTCGGAATTATACGTGTCCATTGGATAAAAACGAACAAATTCATAGTAATACACCGTCGGCCCAATTTCAAGTCGATAAATGAAGTTTTCCCTTACGGATACGACAAATTGCGTGTATTGGAGCATAAATAGGCAAAAAGCCCCAGCCTGCGGACCGGGGTTCCACAGGCGGAGCTTTATGGAGGGGGAAGCTTGTAATCAGAGAATGATGGCGATCAGACCGCCGGAGCCTTCGTTGATGATCCGGCCCAGGGTTTCCTGGAGCTTGTAGCGGGCATTGTCCGGCATCATGGCCAGCTTGCCCTGGATGCCCTCCCGGACGATGGAATGGAGCGACCGGCCGAAGATATCGGATTCCCAAATCTTCAGCGGATTTTCTTCGAAATCCTGCATCAGATAACGGACCAGCTCCTCGCTTTGCTTTTCCGTCCCGATGATGGGGCAGAATTCCGACTCCACATCTACCCGGATCATATGTACCGAGGGGGCTGTGGCTTTCAGGCGTACACCGAACCGGGAGCCTTGGCGGATCAGCTCCGGCTCATCCAGCGCCATTTCGGCCAGAGTAGGCGGTGCAATGCCGTAGCCGGTGGTTTTGACCATTTCCAGTGCCTCTGCGAACTGGTCGTATTCCCGCTTGGCATGGGTAAAGTCCTGCATCAGCTGCAGCAGATGGTCCTTGCCGCGGATTTCCACACCGACTACTTCCTGGAGGATATGGTCATACAGCTCATCCGGGGCGAACAGATCGATCTCGGCTACACCCTGGCCCATGTTCATATCCGCCAAGGCGGCGCGTTCGATAAAGTCGTAGGCCCCGAATTGGCCTACCACACGGTCCACATCCCGCAGCCTGCGGATGTCCTGCACCGTGTCACGGACAGAGGATTCGAACTCCGTACGCAGCCAGTGCTTCTCATTTAACACCATCACCCAACTGGGCAGGTTCACGTTCACTTCATGCACGGGGAATTCGTAGAGCACCTCGCGCAGCACGGACAGCACGTCATCTTCACCCATGGTTGCGGCGGACAAGGCCATGACCGGTATATCATACTTGGCGGACAGCTCGGCACGCAGCTCTTGAGCCGGCTCGCTGTCAGGCTTCATCGTGTTGATGACCAGAATAAACGGCTTGCCGACTTCCTTCAGCTCGGCTACCACCCGCTCTTCCGCATCTACGTAAGAGGAACGCGGAATTTCGGCGATGCTGCCGTCTGTGGTAATGACTACACCGAGGGTGGAATGCTCTTGAATCACCTTGCGGGTGCCGATTTCGGCAGCCTCCTGGAAGGGAATCGGCTCATCGAACCAGGGGGTGGAGATCATCCGGGGACCGGCTTCATCCTCATAGCCTTTAGCCCCTTGTACGGCATAACCGACGCAATCCACCAGCCGGACATTCACGTTCAAGCCTTCACCAACCGAAATTTGAACCGCATTGTTGGGAACAAACTTAGGCTCGGTAGTCATGATGGTGCGGCCGGCGGCGCTTTGCGGAAGCTCATCCACCGCTCTCACCCGATCCGACTCGTTCTTGATGTTGGGAATAACCACCGACTCCATAAACCGTTTGATGAAGGTGGATTTCCCTGTCCGTACCGCTCCGACCACCCCGAGATAGATGTCTCCGCCGGTGCGTTCAGCAATGTCCTTAATGATATCGACTCGTTCCAACATGATCCCCTCCTGAATTCCTTCAAAATGTAGTACACCAAGCGCCGGAGCATCCCGCCGATCCGTTTCTCCTGCCCTTCCTGTACCCGAAAAAGATGACTGATGTGCACCGCATTGGAAGCCACACTCGTACCATCTTTTGGACTAGTAAAAATATATGTGTACAGCCCCGGAATATGACAGAGAATTCTATAGTAAAATTCCCGGGAGTGCCCACGGTCCAATTCGGCTTTCCGCAAGGTATGCGCAAAGCTTCCCCGATTTATGATATATGAGCGGTCAGCAGGGCTTATGCATGGCACGCCAATCTAAAAAAAAGCCTGAACGCAAAAAAAGCTGCCGCAGCAGCTCCATGCTTGTCCTTACCACAAATCCTCTTCCTCCTGCTGGCGTTTCAGCTGCGCTCTTATGGCCGCTTTAAGCGGGTCCTCCGGCAATTCTACCGTTACGGCCCCCGTCACCCTGGCTTGGCAGGCAAAGCGGTATCCTTGGGCCTCCAGAGCCCCCAGCTTGGCCTTCTCCGCTTGCTTCGGCTCCGTAAGCCCTTCCACCCCGCCGACGACCCGCACCTTGCACATCAGGCAGCTTAAACCGCCGCTGCACCTGGTTCGGACCGCCACCTTCGCCTGTCTCGCCGCCTCCAGCAGCGTCAATCCCGCACGGACGTTCACCCTCTTCCCATCCGGCAAAAACTCTACCTCCGGCATAAGGCATCTCCCCTTTCTATCTCTTTCAAATGATGCATGCTATCATCATACCATCCGAGGGAAAATCAGAAAATCCGATTACGCAAAAAGACCGCCCTGAGGCGGCCGGTAAAAGAAGAGCAAAATATTATTTTTTGCCGCCCATCATCATTTTCATGAGGGCTTCCATATTGTTGGGATTCAGATTGCTTCCCTTAACTGCCTTCACAATTTCACTCATCGTCTGCTCCGAAACCGGGACATTCACCATCGACGCCACCTGCTTTATCAGTTGACGCAGCTGCTCCTCGCTTTGCATAGTGCCGGGCTTCACATTGCTGGCGAGCTTATGAATATCCTTTTGGGTAACGGATTTGCCGGTTTTGCTCTTGACAGCCTTCAGCACATCCTTGGACATATCTTTGCCGGGCATCGGTATACCTCCCCTATTCCATTGGCGTTCATCGCCGGATAGGGTATTGTATGACAACGTCCCGGAATTGGTTTGGGCGGACGTAGGCTTATATGATCAGCCTAACCACTTGCCCGCGGCCTCCTGGGCGATCTCCTCAATCTCATGGGTGCGGACGCGGCCCATCAGATCCTCCACGCCCCGCTTGGGCTCCTTGCCCTCAAACAGCACCTGGTACAGCACCTGGGTGATGGGCATACGCACCTGATGGTGTTTGGACATTTCGTAGGCGGCGCGGGTAGTCTTGACCCCTTCCACCACCATGCCCATCTCCTCCAGCACCACAGCCAAAGGTTTGCCTTGGCCAAGCATATACCCGGCCCGCCAGTTGCGGCTGTGCCGGCTGGTGCAGGTTACGACCAGATCCCCGAAGCCGGATAGTCCCGCGAAGGTCAGCGGATTGGCCTCCAGAGCCACACCCAGGCGGGCGATCTCCGCCAGCCCCCGGGTCATGAGAGCCGCCTTGGCATTGTCGCCAAACTGCAGGCCGTCGCTCATCCCCGCTCCCAAGGCGATAATATTCTTCAGCGCACCGCTCACCTCCACCCCGACTACGTCAGGGTTGGTGTATACCCGGAAATACGGACTCATGAAGAGGTCCTGAGCCGCCTCTGCGGCTTCCAGCTGCTTGGCTGCCACCACAATCGTGGTGGGACACTTCACGATGACCTCCTCCGCATGGCTCGGCCCGGACAGGACCACGATCCGGTCCGGGTTCTGCTGCGGCAGCTCCTCGGCGATGACGGAGGTCATCCGCTTCAGAGAGTCGGCCTCGAAGCCCTTGGCGGCATGTATGACCAGCGTGTGGGGGGACAGGAAGGGCTGCATATTGCCCGCTACCTCACGCATCCCCGACGACGGGGCAGCCAGCACAACAGCCGCTGCGCCTCGTACCGCTTCCTCCAGGCTGAGGGTGGCATGGATGTTCCCGGAAAGGACCGCATCCTTCAAATAACGGCTATTGGTATGTAGGGCATTAATTTCATGAACTTGCTCGGGATGCCGGGTCCATAAGACAACCTCATGGCCATTGTCCGCCAGCACAGAGGCCAATGCGGTTCCCCAGCTGCCCGCTACAAGCACAGCGGTTTTTTTCACAGGCGACCTACCTCCCTTGTCACATTTGAGGGAATACACTTAGCATACCTTCTTCTTCGCTCCCAGCTTGTTTTCCTTCCCCTTGGCCAGCTTGACAATGTTGCTGCGGTGCCGGACGAAGGCGAACAGCGCCACCAGCAGACTGATCCAGAACAGCTCCATCGACCGGTCCAAAAGCAGGATAAAAACGGGAATGAATGCAGTAAACAAAAGCGATCCCAAAGAAACGTACCGGGTGATCACAATCGTAACAATAGCGATAATCCCTGCCAATAATGACGGCAAAAAAGCAAGCGACGCCATAACACCGATGGTGGAGGCAATTCCCTTGCCCCCTTTAAAGCCAAAAAACACCGGCCAGTTATGGCCGACAATTACCGCAACCCCACAGATGATCCGGGCCCAGATCATCTCCTGACCCAACCAAACCGGCAGCCACACGGCGGCAATCCCCTTCAGCACATCCAGGCTCAGCACCGCTATCGCCGGTCCTTTGCCCAACACGCGGAGGGTATTGGTCGCCCCCGCATTCCCGCTGCCGTGCTGGCGGATATCGATGCCCTTCAGCATCCGGCCCATCAGGTAGCTGAAGCTGATGGAGCCCAACAGATACGCAATAACCGCTGCAACCATCCACATAACCAACACTCCCCAAAAAGCCTTCCGTTAGGGGAAGGCTTGCTCTTCTATTACCTATTAATCCTCCGATTTGCGGCGGGTGAACAGCCGCAGTGGAGTTCCTTCGAAATCAAATGCTTCCCGGATTTTGTTCTCCAGATACCGCTCATAGGAGAAATGCATCAGCTCCGGATCATTGACGAATATCATGAATGTCGGCGGCTTCACCGCCACCTGGGTGGCATAGTTCAGCTTCAGACGGCGGCCCTTATCCGTCGGCGGGCTGTTCAGCGCCACCGCCTCGTTGATAAGGTCGTTCAGGACGTGAGTGACCACACGCATGGAGTGATTTTCGGCCACCTTATTCACCACCGGGTACAGCTTTTGCAGGCGCTGGCCGGTTTTGGCGGAGACGAATACAACAGGGGCGTAGGACATAAACAGGAAATGGTCCCGGATTTTGGTGGTGAATTGCTGCATGGTTTTATCGTCCTTCTCCACCACATCCCATTTATTCACCACAATAATGCTGGCTTTGCCCGCTTCATGGGCATACCCGGCAATATGCTTATCCTGTTCGATAATGCCTTCCTCGCCGTTGATGATCACTAGCACCACATCCGCCCGCTCGATGGCCTTCATAGCCCGCATCACACTGTATTTTTCAGTAGATTCATAGACCTTGCCCCGCTTGCGCATACCAGCCGTATCGATGAGCACATACTTCTGGCCGTCCTTCTCAAACGGGGTGTCAATGGCGTCCCGGGTGGTTCCCGCCACATCGCTGACGATAACCCGTTCCGAACCCAGCATAGCGTTCACCAGGGAGGACTTGCCCACATTGGGCCGGCCGATCAGCGCCACCTTGATGACGTCCTCGCCGTATTCATCCCCCGTATCCTCCGGAAAATGCTTGCTGGCCTCATCCAGAAGATCGCCAATGCCCAACCCATGCGCTCCGGAAATGCCTACCGGGTCCCCGAAGCCCAGGGTATAAAATTCATAGATATCGTCCTGCCGCTGGATATTATCCACCTTGTTTACCGCCAGGACAACCGGCTTGCCGGATTTGTACAGAATTTCGGAAATTTCCTCATCCGTTGCGGTAACGCCCGCTTTGGCGTCCACCATAAAAATAATGACATCGGCCTCTTCAATGGCCAGCTCCGCCTGAACGCGCACGGAACGGAGGATTTCATCCTCGCCGTCGATTTCGATGCCGCCGGTATCGATAATGTTAAATTCCTGCTCCAGCCATACTCCCTTGCCGTAAAGCCGGTCGCGGGTCACACCGGGCTTATCCTCCACAATGGCCAACCGGTCGCCAATGATCCGGTTAAAGATTGTGGATTTGCCCACGTTGGGTCTCCCCACAATCGCAATAATAGGTTTGGCCAATCCGTTCACTCCCTACATCATTACTATCTGTCTCGCAAAAGCTTCCAAAAACCTGCATGTCTCATGATAACAAAATAACCTCACAAAGGGAAGTCTTGCCTTCATCCGGAGGCGGGAGCAGCACAAGACTACCTTCCCTACCGTCCCTATGCTTTGTGGTCCACCACAATCAGCTGCCCGTTTCCCAGATCATGGACCGAGGCGTCCAGTATTTTCTCCAGACGGAACGCCAGCTTTTGCCGGTCTTCCTCCAACGCAGCAATAAAGACGGGAGCGCCGCCTCCGGCAACGGTGCTAGGGTCAGACGTGACAACCGCTACGATTTTCCCCATGGTTCCTTCCCCCTCTCCTGCTCAAAGCCGGTCTCCCGAATGGACATGGGCCTCCACCGGAAGCCGGACCGCACTCTCCAGAAGCGGCACCCGCTTGACCACAGACAGGGCCAGCCCCTGGTCAGGCTGGGGCGGAAGCAGCATTACCGCCAGACGCCCGTCATTCATGTCCAGCTTGGCCATTGGCAGCAGGGAGGGCTCGCCTGTGTCCCGGTAGACTCCCATTATCGTACAGGCGTCATGCAGCAGGGCTTGCCGCTGGCCGATGCTGGACAAGGTGATGCGGCTGTTCTTATCCTTGGGCTTCAGAATACAGCCGATGCCGTGTTCGCGGATCAGCCGCCTGGTTTCATCCAATCCCACATTCATGATATAGATATCCCCCACATAAAGATCAGGTCCGTCTATGCGTACCAGGGCTGCTTCCACATGGGCGATACTGGACAAGGATTTGCCGGTTTTATAATAATTGGAGATGAGAAGCGCCAGAATTCCGGCCGCGGCTCCCCAATACCAGCCGAACAGAATGCCGCACATGGAGGCCACCAGGGCCGTGAACATAACCATGTAATTGCGCCCCTCAAAAACCATGGCGATTCCTTCTATATAAGTGGCGCCCCGCGGTATCAGCTCCATACTGTCGATATTGGTCAGAGTCTGCCGCTCCATGTTCCGGACATCACGGAATTGCTGTGCAGCCAGCGTCAGAAAGGTGACGGCGGTATATTGCTTTTCCAGCAGCGACGGAACCGCAAGCGACCCCAGGGAGGCGGCGATTAGCCCCAACGCCAGATGGATGATCCGGCCATGGGGGTAGGTGGGATATTGCCTGTAATCCGTGCGGAGCATAGACAGTCTTGCCAATATGCCGAACACAATCCCTGTTACGATTCCGGCTGTATAGGGAGATTCGAAAAGCTCCATCACCATTCACATCCCTCCCGTCCCGTTATCGTTTGGTCCCCTGCCTCATGCCTTTTGACGCCAGCTTGCTCACAGCCTCCAGCAGAACCGACAGTCCTCTGGTCAAACAGAGCACAAGCCACCAGTGGTCCGCAAAAGCGGCGCCGCCGGCGAAGCTTGCGGAATACCGGTGAAACCAGACATACAGCGCCTCAGAGACAGTCAGACCTATAGACAGGGCAATCCATTGCCAAAGCGCCCCTCTGCCCAGGAGCAGCGTAATAACGGCAATGATAAGAGCACCATTCAGCCATGCATGTCCTTGGGGCGCCACTGCAGCCCATCCGCCCAGCTCCCGCAGCAAACAGTCGAAGGTGCCCAGGAGTAAGCCGCATACCCAAACATGGGCGCGGAGGAGCGGGGTTTTCAGTATGCCGGTCACCGCCGCTGCGCAGATCAGTAGATACGGGAGTGTAAATTGGACCTCCACCCCGCCCCATTCCACCTTAAACATAGCAGCGATCAGCCATCCCGTAAAAAAAGCAAGAAGGCCCGCAAGCGGGATTCCGGGAAGCAGGATATCCTTCCAGCCGCTGGCCAGAAGGATCATGGTCACACTGATTAAAACCAGGGACAAGTAGCCAGGATTCATATCCATCCCCCGATTACATAATCCCCCAAAAAGAAAATGAAGCTTTCAGGGGGAGCCCCACTCACGCTGTAAGTGTTTGGAACCCACCTCTAGTATGAGTTACCGGAAGAACTTTCATGCGAGTGCGGCTTGCCCCTGCTTCTTCTGGCCAAAGCCTCCGGTTCCAGTCCCCGGGCACGGCACCATTCCACCGTTTCCCCGAGAATCACGACCGGACAGTTCCACAGCTCCTGTACCGTTCCGGCCCCCAGAGCAGACATCACCAGAAGCGTCTCCTCCTTGATCTCCGTAATGCCCCGGATAAGACCCTCCAAACCCGATTGCTGCAGCAGCCGGAGGAACAAACCCGCCATTCCAGCCGCCGATGCGCCTAAAGCCAGAGATTTAACAACCTCCAAGCCGTTGCGGAGGCCTCCGCTGGCGATCATACCGCCATTGCCGTAAACAGGCGCGCATTCCAGCAGCGCAACCGCCGTACTGCATCCCCATTGATTGAGAGCCTGGAGGGGCCGGCTCCGGCGGGCATTCTCGATAGCGGCAAAACTCGTCCCGCCCGATCCGCCCACGTCAAGAGCTTGGATCCCTGCCGCCTTCAGGCGTGCTGCCGCTTCGCCAGCTATCCCAAAGCCAACCTCCTTGACGATAACCGGCACACCCGCAGCCTCTGCAATCCGGCTAATCCGCTCCACGGTTCCCTGGAAATCCCGCTCTCCCTCCGGCATGAGCAATTCCTGCATTACATTCAAATGAATCTGTAATGCATCGGCGGAAATCATGTCCACCGCCTCCAACGCTTGCTCCAGGGTGGCCTCTGCCCCCAAATTGGCTATCACAATACCGTCCGGGTTCATTTTGCGCACAACCTGGTAGCTGGCCCTCATGGATTTATCCTTGATAGCCGACATTTGGGACCCGACCGCCATGGCCAGGCCTGTTTCCCTGGCGGCAACAGCCAATTGGCCGTTAATGGCTTCCGTCTCCTGCGCTCCCCCAGTCATGGCATTAATAAGAATCGGCGAACTCAAATTGAGTTCGCCGATTCGTGTAGCCAATGAAACGGAAGAGAGAGAAATGTCCGGCAGGGCATTGGGAACAAGCCTCACGTCCGACAGTCCATTGCGGCCTTGGGGCCGGAGGGACAGGGCGTGATGAATATGCTCCATCTTGCGGGATATCCTCATCTTTTGACCCCGCTCCCGATTATTTTTTGAACTTGTTCAGCTTGTCTCCGAAACGCTCGCCCAATGTCAGGTTCAGGCTTTGGGAAGGCGGTGCAAATTCAGCATTGGAGGTATCCCGGCCAGAGCGGTGTCCGCGTTCGCCGCGTTCACGTTCCGGTCTTGGCTCTCTTACGGGAGCTTCCTGGGTGTCCTTGATGGACAAGGAAATACGCTTCTCGTCGGTATTGATGTCCAATACCTTCACTTGAACCTCTTGGCCTTCCTTCAGCACTTCATGAGGTGTGCCGATGTGGGAGTGGGAGATTTGGGAGATGTGCACCAGGCCTTCTACGCCGGGAGCCACTTCCACAAATGCGCCGAAGGTTACCAGACGCTTCACGGTGCCTTCAATGATGTCGCCCACGTTCACCTTGCCGGCAATGCTCTGCCAAGGTCCCGGTTGGGTAGCCTTGATGGACAGGGAAATGCGTTCGCTGGCAGGATCTACCTTCAGCACGTGTACGCGAACCTTGTCGCCTTCCTTCACCACTTCGGACGGCTGCTCAACATGGTGCCAAGCCATTTCGGAAATATGCACCAGGCCGTCGATGCCGCCGATGTCGATGAACGCGCCGAACGGAGTCAGACGCTGAACGGTACCGTCCAGTTCTTGTCCAACCTTGATCCCGCCGATGATTTCCTTCTTGCTGGCTTCGAACTCTTCATCCAGAACATCCTTCTGGGAGAGGATCACCTTGTTCTTCTCACGGTCGATTTCCTTCACGCGCAGGCGCAGGGAACGGCCCTTGTAATCGGAGAAATCTTCCACGAAATGGCGTTCCACCATGGAAGCGGGTACGAAACCGCGCAGGCCTACGTCTACAACCAGACCGCCCTTCACTACATCGGCAACCTTGGCTTCCAGGATCTCCTTGGATTCCAGCTTTTCCTGCAGCAAGTTCCATGCTTTTTCGCTGTCGATGGCGCGTTTGGACAATTGCAGTGTCTCCTTGGCGTCATTGATGTTAACAACCTTCAGCTCCACTTCGTCGCCTACTTGCACAGCGTCGGAAGCGTTGTCCAGCTGTACGGAGGACAGATCGCGGAGAGGGATGATGCCGTCATATTTATAGCCGATATCCACGATCGCCTGATCGGCTTCCACTTTCACGATCTTGCCCTTGACGATGTCGCCCTTCTTGACAGTCATCACTTGAGTCAGGTCCACTGTATTTTCTGTTGCAGGCACTTCCGCTTCAACTGCGGATGCTTCTGTCGCCCCGTTTTCTGTTTGATCCATCTTGATTTCTTCAGCCATTGTCTATTCCTCCTTGTTTAACAACCAAACCCCATATTTATGATGGGTGTAGTATAATTCCAAGATACCATTTCCATTCATTTCAATCAATTTGAAACCGCATTTTTCTTTGCCTGGGAGAGACTGCGGATGGCTTCCATGATCTTCTCGGTAGCCGCTTCCTGTTGTTCCGAGCTTCCTCCGTCAAATTCCGACAAATCCACAGGCTTGCCGTATGTAACGGTGGTGCGCCGGAACAGCTTGTAGCCCCCTTCAATCCAAGCGGGAACGACTGTCGCCCCCGAGCGGAGAGCAAGGCTGGCAGCTCCCTTCTTCCCCATGCCTCCGGCATTTTTGCGTGAGCCCTCGGGGAAGATAGCAAGCATATGGCCCTCCCGCAGATGGGAGATGGCCAGCTTGATGGATTCCTTGCTGACCCCGCCACGTTTCACGGGGAAAGCGCCCAGCTCCTTAATGATCCAGCCGAAGCCGGGAACCCGGAATAGCTCTGCCTTTGCCATAAAGTGAATCTGGCGCTCCAGATAACATCCGACAAAGGGCGGGTCAAAGTTGCTGGTATGGTTGCAGCACAAGATCACGGGACCCGCGGCAGGGACATTCTCGGCCCCTATTATCTCCGCGCGGAACAGCACCTTGAACATGCCCCGAAACATAAACCGTATGCTTCGATACAAAACCACCTTGTTACCTCCACTCCAATTTAGAAGCTGAACGAATGGCAAACGGCATTGGATGCTAGTTTCCCCGCAGCTCCTTGGTTCTGCACAGTTCGAGGACCGCGTTGACCACTTCGTCCAAGGACATTTCCGTGCTGTCCAGAAGCACCGCATCCTCGGCCTGCCGGAGTGGAGACACCTTGCGGCCGCGGTCCAGCTGATCCCGCCGTTCGATATCCCTTTCCAGGTCATCAAGCGAAATCTCGGATGCATTCATCTCCAGATACCGCCGCTCCGCCCGCTTGCGGGCGCTGGCCGTGAGGAAAACCTTCACCTCTGCGTCCGGCAGCACACTTGTCCCGATATCCCGGCCATCCATAACGACGCCCTTGGCGGCAGCCATGGATTTCTGCATGCTGACCAGCCTCTCCCGGACATCCGGAATCGCCGCTATATGCGAGACATGGAGATTAATTTCCTTGGAGCGGATACGCTCGGTAACATCCTGCCCGTCCACCAGCACAGTCTGGCCGGTCAAGCCGGGCAGCAGCTCTATACGGGTGGAAGCGGTCATATCGGCGATGGCGGACAAATCCTCCAGAGGTATGTCCTTGTGCAGGACCTTCCAGGTGATCGCCCGGTACATCGCTCCCGTATCCACATACACATATCCCAGCTCTTTGGCCACCATGCGGGCAACCGTGCTTTTCCCGGCTCCTGCCGGACCATCCAGCGCAACATTGAATTTCCCCAAAAGCCTCGGCCCCCCAGTAGCGAGGATAAACGCCCGGCGGCGGCCTAATGTCACCGCACGTTTACCCATAAATCGGGACGATCGCCCCAATAGAGCGCGCCCGAGATTTAAAGAAACGCAAAAAGCAGGCCGCGCCTGCGAACGTTGAAAATTATACCATAGAACCTCTTATTTATGCAAAAGCTGCTAAGGTTTTTTTCTCTCCTCCACGTTTCTTTCCTCCAAAACCGGAAAGGGAGTTCCTTCCAGCCTTTCCACCCGGAGAAGGGCATGACGAACTGCCGGTATCTGCAGAAGCAGCTGCGACACCAGCAGCAGAGCCGCCAGCACAAGGGCGATAGCAAGCAGTTTTTTTTCCACAGCTGCAGAGAAGGTCTTAAACATTTCCTCATAGGTCGGTTTTTTCATATCTGCCGCACCTCCGCCTAGAACGTGTTTGCAAACCCGCTCTAGCATGTACGACATGCATTATTGCCAACCCCCGCAACTATTATCCTAATTCTTCCGGATTTCCAGCTGGCGCTCGAAGCAGAACCGGATAATCTTCTGGCGGTCCTTATCGGAGATCTCCGAAAATTGCATCATCACCTGCTGCCGGCCCGATTCCAGCGCTTTGGTGCGGACAACCTCTCCTTTAAAGGGAATATGCTCCGGCTTCGCATTCCGTGAAATCAGGAGCAGCCAGCAGGATAGCGCATCCCCTATCTTGACGGGAATATTGCCCTCGCAGATAAAGGAGGCCCCGCCTCCGCCCACATCATCGGTGACACCCGTGAACCGAACCTGCTCCCCGAGGCTCGCCGCAATATCAAGCTCTGCAGGCACACGGAGAAAGCTCCGCCGCTGGACCTTGGTAATGGATTCCTCTGCAGGCTTCCTGATTAATACCGTACGGAACTCGTTATCCCGGATGCCCAGCACCGTGCTCATAAAAAAATTCTTCATGCCGCCTTCCGTCAGGAAATAAACCGACAGCTCATCCCCCTGGAACAGCCGCTTCAGCCGTCCGGTGCGTTCATTCATCGGCACTTCAATTTCCATATAATCCGCAGTTATGTCGGAAATTCTTGATTTGTACTCCTGCATGGATTCATCCTCGTCGATAGAGTTGATCTGGATGTGCAGGACCTGGTTGATTTTGGGGAGCATGAAGGGTTTGCCTCCTCGTCTATTCCTTGCCCGGTAGTCTACTAGGGAGTGTTTGCAATCACTCCCTAGGAATTATAACATTATTGCCGGACAAGACCAGTCCTATTTTTGTACGGGCTCCATCGTATGCAGAACAGCAAAAAACCTCCCCGCCGCAGAACGGCAGGGAAGCTGCTGACCACTACTTAATGCTTAAGCCTTACCGGCGACCGGACTTAAGCCCCTTCCTGCACTTCCTTAAACGCCTCCACCTTCTCCTCCAGTCCGGTTTCGGCGCTAATGTAGATCTTGTAGCTGGAGTCGTTCATTTTGCCGATAAACTCATAACACAGCACTTCATCGTCCAGGTCGTTCTTGATCCAGGCCTGGTTGACGGATTCCACCTTCAGGGAAGGATTCACGTCCTTCCGGGCCTCCTCCACGGAGATGGCCGGTTTGGGGAAGCTTCTGCTCTTGTGCTCGTAGATATAATCCCCCGCCTGGAGCCCTGTTACCTCCGCATTGTCCAGCGCCACCTTGACTACGACTTTTTCGGGGTAGACTACAATCTCCCCTTCCTTCCTGGCAAAGGTAAAGGAAGCCGTGTTGGAATATTCGTCGTAATTCACAGGAAGCATGGAGTCATAACCATGAGCGGACAAAAATTCGGCAGCGGCGTCCTGTGCACCCTTCAGGTCCACATTGCGCTCACCTACATTACGGGAGGACATGTAATAAATAATGTGCCCGCCTTTTTTGGAGACATCCAGCTGCATATCCTCCCCGGAGTAGGGGTTTTTGCCCTTTACGCTGAAGCTGCTGAATTCCGTTCCCGCTCCGTTCTCCGCAACCTCCAGTTCACTGGTCCCGTCCGGGAGCTGGAGGAACTGCGCCGCCTTCTGCTTGGCTTCCTCCGCATTGATTTCCATCCCCGGCAGCGAATTGTAGCTGCGCTTCTGGAAGGTGGACGCCATGGAAGGGCCCCAGTCCAGCTCCTCGTATTCGGACACCTTTTTGTCCACGGTCATGAAGCCGTCCACGATGGTATTGTCCATCTGCTTCTCCTGGGTGGCCAGGGCGGTCTCCACATCCATCCACCGGAGATTTTCCGAGAGCACCTTGCCCTGCACCTGCTGGAGCTCACCATTGATCTCGTTAGCATGGTCATAGAGGGTTTGCAGCGTCTTTTGCTCTTCCGGGGTCATGGGTTTTTTGGTCAAATCCCGGACAGCGGTCCGGTAGGTGAAATTGGCGATATTCGAAAGAAATTCCTCGGTTTTGTTAAAGGGCAGCAAGGTCAGCGGCAGCTGGTTAATTTCATTCTGCGCTTGGCTGGTAATGCGCCATACATTGGTCAGGCTTCTGCGGTAATAGTCGTTGGAGGTGGAATTGGCGGCCATGGTTTTGCCCAGCTCCGTCTGCAGCTGCTCTACATGGTAGGACAAGTCATGGAATGCGCGTTGGTACTGGTTCTCCGCCTTAATCAGCATGGTGTTCTTCTCCTGATTCTCCTGGTAGCCCCAGATGGCCGTCCCGATAAAGGCCAGGGTCATAATCGGGAACAAGATCATGCTCAATCGTCTGTACATGATGGCATCAGCTTCCCCTTTCGAAAAAATGGTTCGGTTGGTTGTAGGTTGCGTTCCGGGCAGCCAGATTATGCACACCGTTCCATGGACAACAAAACAAAAAAGAGACGTTCCTGTAAACGCGTCTGCCGCGTAGGACGTCTCTTTTCTCAGTAATCCTCAACCTCAATGTCAAAATCGTTCTCGTTGCTGCACAAGCATTGCCGGAAGCCCGTTTCCAGCTTGCCTTTTTCCCATTTGCCCTTCAGCACGAACTTCTCGCCGCACTGCTTGCAGTAGATTTTCACTTTGGTCCGGCCCCGATCCATAGCGCCTCCTGTACTACTTGCGATATAGTCCCATAACTCTATATCCAGTATGGACAGGTTCAGGAAATTTTAATCTCCTCTTCCCGGATCACAGCCCGCAGGGGAGACCGGTCATTGGCCCGGTTAATCCGCATCATGCTTTTCCTCCACAGGAACAGCATCAAGGGGATCATCAGCCACATCCAATAGGGCTTGGCATCCAGGATAATGTAATCGAACACACCGTGGTACACCACCGGCAAGCAGAGGGAATAAGCAAGCTCCGAACGTTCGGATGTTCCGCCGCGGAACTTGGCTTTGCCCATATGATAGCCCATCATCACCCCGAACAGCGCATGGCCCGAAACCGGCAGCAACGCCCTCATAACCAAGGAGGAAACCGAGGGGCCGAACAAAAGCGCGTACATGACATTCTCCATGGTGGCAAAGCCCAGAGAAACCGCTGTTGCATATACAATGCCGTCGTACGGCTCATCGAAAGCCTGATGCTTATAAATGAGGAAGTACAGGATGAACCACTTCAGGAATTCCTCCAGGAAGGAGGAATAGACGAATGAGTACAAAAACGGGTTCTCACCGAAACCCAGGACAAAGGCCCGCTGCAGCACCATGGTGGGAAATACCAGCAGTACCCCCATAATGAACATGCGGATGACCGTATGCACCGGCTCCGACTCATAGCGGTCCTTCAGATAAAAGTAGGCGAGCAAGGAAAGCCCCGGCGCAATGGCCGCCGCCAAAATAGACAACAGGAACAAGCAAACGTCCCCCCTTCAAAGCAACCAGGTCCAGGCCTTAGGCCGGATTGGTTGCGGTAGCCTCGAAATCGGCACAGCCGATTTGAGGGTTCTTCCCCACAAAGCAACCAGGTTCAACCCTTGGCCAAAAACAACACGACTTTATTCTATCACAACTCAGCCCCTGCCGGGTCTGCTAATTGACGAATAGGAACAAAAAAATGCACCCTCACCCACCGCTGTGTTGAGGATGCACAAGGCCGGGCAACGTTTCAGCGCGCCTTCTATGCATTATTGGAAATGGCTGCACAACACTTGAACCGCGTTCTCGGCAATAACGGTTTTGCCGTATTCCTCCAGCACTGCCTGTGTAACCGAGGTTGCTTCCCCGTATTCGGACATAACCGCAATTAAGGCCTGGTAACGGCTGTCCTTCTCATCCCAATCGGAAGGCTCAACCTGTAGAATGTACCGGTTCTTATAAGAGAACAGCTTGCCGCCTTCAGGCAGCATAGGAAGGACAACCTTCGCCATCCGGAGCAAATCCTCAAAATCGGAGAAGGCGTAGGATATCAGCTCGCTCTCCTCCAGCGTTACTTCCATCTCATATATATCTTCCTCTTCATCCGCGGAATCAGAAGAGGTACTATTCATCTTGCCTCTGGTCACGATGACCACCATGCCTTGGGCGGGCAGCGCGAACACTTCAACCGCCAGCGGACCGGATGCATCGAAGCCTAATTCGGAATAGGCCTGCTCCATCATCTCGCTGAACAGCTCGTGGACTTTGGGAATCTCCCGCCACATGTCCTCCTTTTGGATCCCGCGCTCCGTCAAGTCGTCGAAAGTGAGGAAAATCCTTATCTTATCGGTACTCAAACGTTCAATTTTCATTACAGGACCCTCCTTTTTGGCCAGCTCGGAACCAAAAGCATACCATAGTAATAGTTTATGAAGGAAATGCACAAAAAGTGTACAAAAATTACCTCGCTTGTCCCCGCTGCTGCTTAGAGACAAGCTGCCGGCCGCCTTCGACAGAATCGCTTAAGTTCCGACGAGCCAGCTGCTATTATTATAGCATGTTACCACTATTGAATGCGAATTGCACCGGAAAATTTGTGTATAACCAAGTACAGTTTTTACGGGAAATAGAGGGAAAGGTTTCATGCTCCGGCAGCTCCGCCGGTTTCCCAATTCATGCCAAAAAGCCGGAGGCAATGAAAGCGCCCTCCGGCCTTTTTCAGTTTAACCAATCGTGTTAAGGCTGAATGTAATAAACGTAAACCTCATGAATGGACCAATACCGGGCGACCGCACCGGTCTGCACAATCCGGATAAACCGGGCAGTCTGGTCAGGGAAGGTGACGGTGGTTACCGCACTCCCGGTGCCGGAAGCTACCGGCTGCCCCCACTCCACTCCGTCCTGCGAAACATATACACTGTAGCCGCGGGGGAAATCACTGGAGCTGCCGGATGCATCCAGCACCAGTTTGTTAACGGTTTGAGAAGCTTGCATGTCAATTTGGAAATATTGGCCGTACACCTGATTGGATACCGTATCCCAACGGGTTGAGGCATTGCCGTCCAGTGCTCTTCCAGCGCTCCAGGAATTATGGGAGGCGGTTGCCGTCCAGCCGGTGCGGTCCAAATAAGGCTCCTTCGTGGTAAACGAGACGGGGCCGCTCAAGGGTGAGACATTCCCTGCCGTATCCACCGCCACCACATGGAAGGTATACTGAGTTGCCGGAACCAGCCCTTCCAGGGTATGGGTGGTGCCTGTCACCAGCTGAGCACCATAAGGCTCCGTGCCATTGAAAATCCGGTAACCGGCCACCTCTCCATTATCAACCGATGGCTGCCAGGCCAGGCGTGCCGTTGTCTCTGTGATAGCAGAGGCGGTGAGCCCAGTCGGGATGGAAGGCGCTTCATTGTCGGTGCGGTACAAATGGATTTCATCAATGGTCCAAGGAGTGGAAGAGGCTCCGGTCTGGACGATTTTCATATAAGCAGCCGCTGCATACGGGAAGGAAATCACCGTAACGGGTGCTCCCTCGCCCCCGGCTATGGGATTGCCCCAATTTACTCCGTCCCCCGAAACATAAAGCTGATAGCTTACGGGATACTCCCCGGAATGAGTACCTGAATCCAGTACCACTTGGTTAAAGCTTTGCTCTGCGCCTAAATGAAGCTCGAAATAATTTCCGTAGGTCTGGCCCGTAACGGTGCTCCACAGGGTGCTGCTGTTCCCGTCCAACGCCAAAGCGGCTTGGCTGGAATTAGGCGATGCCACAGCAGTCCACCCCGTTCGGTTCAAAGGAGCATCCATGGTTTTGGCAGTGGCGGCCGGACTGTCCGCTGACACATTCCCGGCAAGGTCCTTCGCCTTGACGGTAAAGGTGTAAACCGTCGCAGGCGTAAGACCGATGGCGGTATAGGACGTCCCGGTGACAATCACCGAATTAAGCTTGCTGCCATTGGCGTACACGTCATAACCGCTTACGGCCAGATTGTCTTGAGACGGCTGCCACACCAGATCCGCCGAGTTGGAGGTGATCTTGACGATCTCCACCTGCCCGGGCGCTGCCGGAGCCTCTGTGTCCTGGTTAAACAGGGCCAGATCATGGATGGACCAATAGCGGGAAATACCACCGGTCAGCGTAACCCTTACATATCTGGCCTGCTGTTCCGCGAAGGTGACTGTTGTCACAGCCGCCCCGCTTCCGGTAGCCACAGGGGCACTCCAGGTGTTGCCGTCTGCGGAGACGGTCACAGCATATGCGCGGGGGAAGTCGCCAGAGCTGCCCGAAGCGTCCAGCACCAGCTTATTAAAGACCGCTGTTCGGCCCAGATCCACCTGGTAATACTGCCCTGCCGCCTGGTTGGCGCCGGTATCCCAGCGGGTAGAAGCGCTGGCATCTACACCGCGGACTGCACCTGCCGAATTGTGGGAGGCAGTGGCGGTCCATCCCTCACGGGACAATGCGCCCGGAAGTGTGGATGCCGTCAGGCCGGAGCTGGCAGCCGACAAGCTGCCTGCCGTATCCTTTGCCCGGACGGTGAACACATAGCTTACACCCGGATTTAACCCGGTAACGGTATAGGCGGTTCCCGTCACCTCCAACGGATTCACCCTTGCGCCATCTGCATAGATCTCGTAACCGGCAATGCCGCCAGCAGACGGCGAGGCAGTCCAGACCAGATCGATTTCCGTTTCACGTTGGCCAACCGCGGCAAGATTGGTGGGCGCCTTAAGCAACGCCCCCTCTCCTGCCCCTCCCGAGGTATACATCCGCGCCTCTTCACTGGGGGCGGATGCGCCGGTTGTTCCGGTGGCACGGATCCGGTAGGTATAGAGAGAATCCGGTAGCAGCCCGCTATCCGTAAAGATGGTTTGCCCTTGGCTTGTGATGCCCGCCGTTTCCCAGACAGGATTGCCGTTGTAACGCCGTTCAACCGTATAGCCCGAGGCTTCGCCGCTCCAGGACAATCCGATGGATGAGGCTGTACGCAGAGTGGCCTGCAGCAGCTTTGGCGCTTGAGGCTTAGGTTCAGGGAGCATGGTCAACGCATCCACCGCTGCAGTAATCCCTGCCGCATCGTTGGCAACGATGTTTAAAACGTCATACTCGCCTACAAAAGGCGAGTTGGTATAAGAGATCTCCGCTTTTCCTGCCGACAAACCGGTTCCTTGCTCCGGCAGCAGGAACCCTCTGGCTTGGTCCAGAATCAGCACATTGGTGGAGCTGGAGCCCATCAGGACCAGATCGGACTCCTCCGTTTTCCATTGGGGGTAAGCCAAATAGGTTTTGTATTCCTGCAGACTCCTTACCACACCCCCAGGCTCCGCAAGCCCAAGGGCAGCACTGCGGCCCTTCGCCGTATAATATTGGACCAGGCGGCTGGCTTGTGCCACAATGGCCGGGTCGGCGTTCTGGCCGGCCGTCAGCGCAATGGTGAGAGGTTTATCCGTACGGGCGGCAAACGCATGCACCTGTTCATCGCGGTCCATTGTCACATTCCCTGCCGCTGCGGCAGGCTGGGGAGCCACGGTAAGCGGGACATTAACCGCCAACCCGCTCAGCAGCTCTTTGACCGTCACCGTATAACTGCCTGCATCAGTTGCCTTCACAGGTAACCGGGCGTTCAATCCGGTAGCCGAATATACGGTGGCAGGATTGCTTCCGTCTGCGGCTGTGATTGTCCATTCCAGCGGAATCCCCGTCATGGGGTCAGGGTTGGCAATAACCGCAGAGGCCTCATAATAACCGGATTCACCGGCGGTTAACGAAATTTCAGGTGCTGTGACTTCAGCGGGAGGCAGTGCATACCACTGGAAGCCATGGCTTTGGAGATCCACCTGGGACGCCTCTGCTTCAGTCACCTTCCTCCCAAGACGCACATCATAAATGGGGCGCGAGGTATTCCAGGAAATTTCCCCGGTTTGCCCCACAAGATGCTGCTCGTTCCCCGAATCTGTGCGGTGGAGCTCATTGAGCACCGTCACATAGCGGGTATCCCCCGCCCGGGTGGGCACAGCCCATACGGTGGAGCTGGCGGATGCGGCTACAGGCTGTTCTTTTGCTGCCATCAGGCTGCGGAGAATGGAGATATTTTCGGCATTCCGCGACAAGAGTAATTGGGTCTGATCCGTATGGCTCTGAATCGTATAGGCCCGGATATTCATACCGGAAGCCACAGATTGCACCGGAGAAACGGATTCCGCATCACGGAGTATGGTTCCGCCGTTATCCACAAATGCAGCCAGCTCTGCCGTAATGCCGTCATACCAATGCCAGCTGTCGTCGTATTGGTTCAGACCGGTAAGCAGAATCGTTTTCACTGAGGAAGGCAGCCCTCTCTTCAGCTCCTCCGGCGTAATGACCTTGGAGGGCCAGCCGGCGGCATGGGTCATAAACAAGGCTTCCGTCACCTTGCCCTCATGGGAGGCGTTCAGCAGTCCCTGCTCGGTAGGGGCGGAACCGGCATTATCCGGCGCATAACCCGCCCGCAGGAGCGCTTGCTCGTTGACATACAGGATGCCGACGGACGGCTCTGGCTCGGTTATGGCATATGCCCCGCCGTACTTGTGGATCCACTGGTACAGCTCCTTCTGCTCGGCAATCATCTGCGGCTTCGCCAGACTTCCCTTGTCGTTGGGGAGGGAGTTGGTGCCGATGGACTGAATGCCCCGGGTTAACGTCATGGCATAGGTTTTTTCCCGGTCTGCCTTGCCGAAGAATAAGGAGAAATCATCCTGAAGGGACCAGGTAGGCTTCACAGGATTATAGCTCTTCAGCCGGTCCAGCAGGGCCACTTGATGGAGAGGCTTGGAGGTATCTAGCTCATTCCAGTCGTAAGCGCTTTGCACCGGTATTTCCTCATGCATCTCCTTGCCCGGGATAGTAGCCCAATTCCAGCCGCCCCGCGCACCTACGCCGGGAGAGCTGCCGAAGGAGCCGGTGGTCATGGCGAGACTCGGATCAACAGCTTTTACTGCCTGGGCGAAGTACCCGTAATTCCGGAAGGTCTCGTTATAACGGGTAATGTAATCGGTAAATGACTTGGTGTTATCCGCAAATTGCTCATGGGCCTTCGGGTTGTAAGACCCCTGGAGGCTGGGGGCAATGGGGGTAATCAGGGATTGGCCGTCCAAGGCCCGAAACTGTTCATACGCCCTTCCCCACGGACGGTTGGGATGAGGCGGCGCCCAGTCCCAGTATTGGGCATAACCCGCATTGTCCGCACCCAGGCTGACTCCTGCCAGATTGGGATAAACGCCGAGACGCTGTAGCCCCAGCTGCAGAATCCGGTACAGCGGCTGATGATAATCCGGCAAATAAGTCGTATAGAACGGCAAATTCTGGCTGCGCAAGTCGAAATAGTTCAAGTCCGTCATGGGAATCAGCCCGAATTGGACTCCACGGTCGGCCAGCTCCTTGGCTACTTTGTCGTGATTATTGGACTCCGGCGAATTAGCGCTGAAGTTGGCATACTCGAAAACGCGGTCATATCCTGTGTCCGCCACATAGGCGGCATAATCCGCGGGACTGCCGATATTCTGATAGCTGGCGGCATTCTCCGGATGCTCCGAATGGAAGAAACCGCCTGCGCTCATGCCATGGGGCAAATAAACGAAGTTCACGCCCAACGGTGACCGCGGCACCTCAAGACCCACCCGGCTTTTCAGGGAGGACGACGCAGGCGTATATGACGGAGTCACCGGTTTGGCAGCAGACAGCGCCGTTACATCCTCATTCCACTTCGCCTGGTTAGGGAAGGTATCCGGCTTTTCCAATGCCTTGACGGTAATGGCCGGACCGCTACCGGGAAGCTGCAAATCAATAGCGAGGGGCTCATCCTTGGGATTACCCGGCTCTATCTCTTTGAGCCCAACATCAAAGCTGACAGGCCCCCGTCCATCTACCCAAAGCTCATAAGGTTTTCCTTTTTCATTCTGTGGCAGGAGGAGCGTCAGGGAGTTGTAGGTTTTATTGCCGCTGTTGTAAATCTCCGCCCCTTCGGACTTCAGCACCACATTCTTCACCGAACCTGCAGCAGAGCTTGCAATCTTCACCGGAAAGACCCACAACGAATGGTCCCAGCCCCACGTCCTTGCTGTCGGATCGGTGGTGTACATGAAGGTTTGCCCCCATCTCCAGTACAGTCCCCGGACCCAATGGTTCCCGGGATTCAGCACGTTATCGTAGGGCTGCCGGAGAGTCGGCATGTTGTTGGGACTTTGCTGCAGCCAGATTTCCGTCTTGTATTCCGCGCCTGCTGCGAAGGGCTGAACGGTTTTGGCCGGGCCGGCGGGCTGGGGAATGGTCAGAGTGATAGCCGGCCAATCCACCCCATCGGGTCCATCCACACGGGCTGCCAGCTGCCGGGTTTTGGCGTTGGTGCTGGAGCCGGTGACCAGGCCAAGGGGCATATCAAAACGCTCCAGCCGGAAGGTGGCATACTTCTCCGGAACATCGAAATCTGATGCTACGGCCACACGGGTGGCAATGGTGCCGTTTTTGTCAGCCTGGATTTGGTCATAGGTCAGAGCAGCCCCGTAAATCCGGAGAGAGTCCAGAAGACCGCGGTAGCTGTATTGGATCATCGCTCGTAAGGAGGAGTCATAGTGCCACTCCGTGCCGATCAGCATATCCACATCATTGGGAAGTGCACCCGGATTAACAGCGGAACCATTCACTGACCCGATCAGAGTCCCGTTTACATAAAATTTGACACCGGTCCCTTCCTTGAAGGTGACGGCCACATGGAACCATTGTCCCGCCTGGATATCCGGAGAGGTGAAGGTCCAGATATTCCATTTCTCGCCGTAATCGTAGCCGAAGCGGAGCTTATTGCCCTCTAAGCCCAAATAGAAGGTGGTTCCCTTCCAGTTGGCATCCCGCTTGCTGACGATGGGCTGGTAGGAGTTCAGGTCCTGGGGTTTAATCCAGGCGGAGATGGTCATTTCGTTGCTGATTTTATCCAGCAAGCCGGTATTGGCTACCTTGGCCTGATTGGCGCCGGTCAAGGACAGAGCCTTGCCCCCTCCCGTCCTGCCATCCACAAAAGAGGCAGGGGCCGTTATGGCTCCCGACAGCCCTAAGCCGCTGCTGTCTGTGAGAAGGCTAGCATTCTGAGCATCGGGCTCCATTTCGTAACGCGCAATGAGAGGAGCCGGAATCACGTCTTGGGTAACCACCTGGAGCGCGTCGCTTGGCGCAGAACGGTTGCCTGCCAGATCCACAGCCTCCACACGGAAGCTGTACGCGGTAGCCGGGGACAATCCGGTGAGCTGCCAGGAGGTGCCGGTGGTATACGTCACTAATTGGTTGCCGGAATACAGGTTATAACCCATAACAGCGATATTGTCCGTAGCCGTATTCCATGTTAAATCCAGTTGGGTATCCAGAACATTGGCTGCGGCAAGTCCGGTTGGTTTCGACGGCAGCTCGTTATCGGGCGCCGCGGTGCCGTACAGGTTCAAATCATTGATGGACCAGTAGACCCCAGCCGAGCCCGTGAGAACAACCCTTACAAACTTGGCGGTTTGCTCCGGAAAGGTGACCGTAATGCGCGAGGTGCTGCCGGTTCCTGCCGCAACAGGTTCGCTCCAGCTGGTACCGTCATGGGAGACGCGGATCTCGTATTTCCGCGGATAGTCCCCTCCTCCGTCCATTACAAGCTTATTGTAGGTTTTATCTCCCGGACCGGTATCCACCTGGTACCACATGCCCGAGGTTTGGGCGGAACCGGAGGTCCACCGGGTGCTGGTGCTGGCATCAATACCCTGTTTGGCGGACCCATCACCTGCAGAAGCCTTTGCGGTCCACAGAGTGCGGTTCAAAGCACCGGTGGTGGTCACCTGCAGGGGAGTTCCGGCAGGCGATGAATTTCCGGCTGCATCCAAAGCGGTTACGGTGAACGAATAATTTGATCCCGCGGCAAGTCCGGGAATTTTGACAGAATTGGTCTGTGAAAAGCCCATCCATTGGGCTCCCGAATAAATGTCATATCCGTATACAGCGGAATTGTCCGTTGAGGGTGTCCAGCTCAATTGAACCTCCGTATCATATACGGCGCTTGCCTGAAGACCGGCCGGAGCGGAGGGCGGCACGTTGTCCGGGCTCCATTCCCCGAACAGATTCAGATCATTAATGGACCAGTAGTTGCCGTTGGCGGCATTCGCTGTAATCCGGATATAACGGGCCGTTTGGGCAGGGAATTCTATGGTCAGCAAGGAGGCAGTTCCTGTTCCGGTGGCGACAGGCGCTCCCCATGTGCTCCCGTCCGCGGATACCGCCACGCTGTACTTCCGGATATAATCACCGCCCCCCTCCAATACCAGCTTGCTGTAGGTTTTGGGAGCAGCCCCGGTATCAATTTGAAACCACATTCCCGCACTTTGGGCTGTACCGGATGTCCACCGGGTAGAGCTTAGATGGTCAACCGCAAGTTTTGCCTCTGTTGTTTTATGTGAAGCGCTTACGGACCAACCCGCACGATCTAATGCCCCATTGACCAAAAGATACGCTTGGCTTGCGGCAGAGGTATTGCCTGCGGCATCCCTGGCTTTGACTGTAAAGGTGTGAGTTCCTCCCCCGGCAAGACCGTTGACCCAATAATGGGGCGATCCATTGGAGGTGGAGCCAACAAGTGTCCCTCCGTCATATATGTCATACGCCACCACTCCAACATCATCCGTGGATGGTGTCCAAACCAAATGGATGGAATCCAGTGTTCTCCATATGGAGCCTGGATTGGCAGGAGCTGTTGGAGATTGAGTATCCGCAAGCGCTTTCACAAATGGGGCAGGAAAAACAGAAGAAACCAGTCCCATTATTACGGTTAAGACCACCATGATGGATGTCCATTTTTTAGCAATTCTCTTCATCATATGCCTCCTTCGTATAGTCCCGTACTAACCCTTACTATTAGAACTGACAAGCCTTCCGAACAATTCAGTGTCACACCTCCCCACGAGTAATATTATTACTTTTCCGGCACAGCTACATGGTAATTGCATTGGTATTTCGGGGCAACATACATATTTCCCACTACTAACCAAATGTCCAAAACCCGATCCGGACGGCAAAAAACCGGCGCTTTTGCCTGCGCCGGCCTGATAAGATCACGATTGCCCTTTAATGTGTGCCCAATTGTCCTTTAGTCACATCCGTGGCGCCCAAATGATTATTGGACAGGATTTGATCCACCTCATGCTTTACGCCCGGGTCCTGCTTAATGAGCTCCTCCACCCGGTCCAAGGATTGATTGGTTTCGGGTTCCTTATGGGTTTTGATGCCCCGGTCGGCCATGGACATCATTGCCTTGTCCACTACCTTAGAGAGGTTATCCCCCATTTGGGAAAATCCCATCAAAACCGTTTTGTTCGTCCTGTTCATATACATGACTGCCGCCGCGCCAGCAGCTGCACCTACCAGGAAGCTTGTAAACCGCATTGATTTTCTCCTCCTTTTTTTAGGATGTGCCTGAAGCTCGCTTGAGGACACACCCAAGTGCGATTGTTCTTTCGGGTTTATTTTCTGCTCCAGACCCGACTCTTATGTGAGAAAAAAATAGGGATTCACGGGGCCATTGTGGTAAAATAAGCCGGAAAGGTGGTAACTTTATGAGCTTAAAACGAAAAAAGGCTGCGTCTCTGACTGCCGCGGCTGCGGCAGCCTTAATGCTGGTCTCCTGCGGCACGCCGTCAACCAACTCAAAAACACCCGTGTCCGCTTCACCTGCAGGCAGTCCAGCCTCCATACAATCACCGGCTCCGGCGGCAAGCCAGACGCCTCCTGCAACCTTAGCACCGACTACCACGGCGGCGCCAACGCCCAGTCCCTCGCCCGCCGCTGCAGTCAAACAATACCGGATCAACAAAAATTATGATGTGGTTCCCCTGGATACCGCTCCAGAAGCCGATAAAAAAGTGGTTCTGCTTACCTTTGACGACGGGCCCAAAAAAGAAGACATGCTGACCCTGATTCTGGATACCCTGGATAAGCATAAAGCCAAAGCCATCTTCTTCGTCAACGGAAACCGCGTCAAGCAGAACCCCGGTTTGCTGAAGCTCATCCATGAACGCAAACAAACCATTGGCAACCACACGTGGGACCATATGGATCTGAAGAAAGAACCGCCCGAAAGAGTGGACAGCCAAATTAACGATGTACAGACGATTGTCAAGGAGCTGATCGGGGAAGCGCCGCTATTCTTCCGTCCGCCCAATGGCTCAGGCAATGATTATGTCCGCGAAGCGGTGAAAAAAGCGGGTATGGTCTATATGACCTGGTCCAACGGCTCTCTGGATTGGGAGACCAAAACCGCGGATAAACCCCAAGAGGTTATCGATAATGTCATGAAGCAGCTCCATGCCGGCAGCAATATTCTCATGCATGAGCTTGCCTGGACAGCGGAAGCGCTGGACAAGCTGCTGACGGAGCTGGAGGCGAAGGGCTACAGCTTTGTGGACCCGTCCTCCATTGCCTTGGAATAAATCCGGAGTAAGGGACGTTTATTAGGAGGAGTAATGAACATTATTCAGCTTACACCTGACAATATCGACCGGGAGCACATTTGTTGTGTCATCGCGGATAAGAAGGGGGAAACCTGCGTTTCCTCCAAAAAAGCCTGGATGTCGGACCGTTTTGCCGACGGTCTGGTATTCAAGCGGTTGGATGCCCGCGGCAAGGTGTTTATTGAATACATACCGGCGGAAAAAGCCTGGTGCCCCATCCATGCCGATGGTTATATGCATATCAATTGTTTTTGGGTATCCGGACAATTCAAGGGCCAAGGTTATGGCAGCCGTCTTCTGGAGGAATGTATTGCTGACGCCAAGGCCAAGGGCAAATTGGGGCTGACTATCCTGTCATCCCCCAAAAAACAGCCTTTTTTATCGGATGCGGCTTATCTGAAGAAAAAGGGGTTCTTTGTGGCAGACCGGGCCGAACCTTACTTCGAGTTGCTTTACCTTCCCTTTGAAGCCGACGCTCCTCTTCCCCGGTTTAGAGAAACAGCCAAGCCGGGCAAAACAGATGAGGACCAGGGATTTGTCCTGTATTACACCAATCAGTGCCCGTATACCGACAAATACGCGCCGCTCATTCGGGACATGGCTCAGGAGCGGCACCTGCCTTTCCGGCTGGTGAAGCTGGAATCTATGGAGGAGGCCCAAGCCTGTCCCTCTCCCTTTACAACCTACAGTCTGTTTTATAACGGCAGCTTTGTGACCCAGGAAATTCTGTCGGAAAAGAAGTTTTCCGATATTCTTGCAAAGCTTTAAGTAGGCCGAAACGTACAAAAAGCCCCGCGCCGGGAATAATCCCAGCCGGGGCTTTGCTGTATCTTACAAATATTCGTTTTCGTGGCGAGCCTTCAGGCGGACCCAACGACGTTCCACTTCTGCTTCAAAGGATTTGTAGGCTTCCTCATATTCGGGTTTCACCATATGCTTGGTTTTGCCCATGGTTTTCAGCCAGTCGGACAGCGGAACCCGCTTGCCCTTGTCTTCCGGATTGTAGGTAATGGTGGTGACACCATGCTCAATTTCCAGAAGCGGGAAGAAGCAGGAATCAACAGCAGCGCCGATAATGGAGGTGCCTTCCTTCTCCTCGGACAACCAGTTCAGCGGGCAGGTGATCAGGATTTTGCCGTAAACCAGACCTTCGTTTTGAGCATACCATTGAGCCTTGGCAGCCTTCTTCACCAGATCCTGCGGGAATGCCTCGGAGCCTGTGAAGACGTAAGGAATATTGGTTGCCGCCATGATTTGCGCGGTGTCCTTGTGGTGGAACATCTTGCCGCCTTGGTGCTTGCCTACGTTGGAGGTGGAGGTTCTGTGTCCCAACGGAGTCGAGTAGGACAGCTGGGCACCGGTGTTCATGTAACCCTCGTTATCGTACTCCAGAATGATCATCTTGTGGTTCCGCAGAGCGGCACCGATAGCTGCGCCCATACCGATGTCCATGCCGCCGTCGCCAGTGACCATTACAAAGGTAAAGTCGTCCTTCAGACCCAGATGATCCAGTTCACCGCGGGCTTTACGCTGCCAGAAGGCTTCCACTACGCCAGACAGGGTAGCGGCACCGCTTTGGAACAGGTTGTGAATATACGTTGCTTTGTGGGCAGAATACGGATAGCCGGTGGTAACAACCATCGCGCAGCCTGTATGGAACAGGGAAACGATATCGCCTTCGATACCCTTGAAGAACAGCTCCAGACCGGAGAAAATACCACAGCCGGGACATGCGCCGTGTCCGGGGGCGATCCGCTTGGGCTTTTTGGTCAAAGCGCGGAGCGGCGGAACCTTCACGTTCAGCTTGCCGGACGCTTCGTCCTTGGTTACCGTGATCAGACCGGTTTTCAGGTCTTCAAACTTCATCGGGTTCAGAACCCGCTTCATCTTCTTGTCAGGGTCGCCGGGAGTATGTCCGTAATAAGCAAACGGAACCTCAACCTTGTTCTTCGCAACGGCATCCAGAGCAAATTCGAACATGGCGTGGCCGTCTTCGGCAAAGAAGTCCTTGCCGCCCAGGCCGTAAATCCGGCTGATCACCATAGTGGATGTATTGCCATGGGTAAAGAGCGCCGCTTTAATTTCGTTAACCATGTTGCCGCCGTATGCGCCGTAGGAATCCGCACGGTCGCCAACAGTGATGGCCTTCACGTTTTTGAGGGCTTCAGCAATTTCCTTCTGCGGGAACGGACGGATAATGTTCGGCGCAATGGAGCCGGCCTTGATGCCCTTTTCGCGGAGCTGGTCAACCACGTCCTTGATGATTTCCGAGGAGGAGTTCATCAGGAACACAGCAACCTCCGCATCTTCCATGCGGTACAGGTCGAGAATCGGATAATCGCGGCCTGTCAGTTCCTTGTACTCCTGACGGATGCGGTCATACACGGCACCGGCACGGTACATGGCTTCGGATTGCTGGAAGCAGTTATTTATATAGTCTGGCTCGTTCATGTACGGGCCGACGGTGATCGGGTTGTTGCGGTCCAGCACGTCGGGGTAACCGGCCATTTGCGGCGGCTCGCCGATGAAGGCATGCACGTCCTCGCGTTTGGCGAAGGTTTGCACCCGGCGTTTTTGGTGAGAAGTAAAGTAACCGTCGGAAGCGACCATAACAGGCAGACGTACTTCCGGGTCTTCAGCCAGTTTAATGGCCAGGATGTTCATATCGTATACGGCTTGGGGATCGCGGCACATCAGGATCGGCCAGCCGGTGTTCAAGGCAAAGTACAGGTCGGAGTGGTCACCGTGGATATTCAGCGGACCGGATACGGAACGGCAGACCAGATTCAAAACCATGGGGAAACGGGTACCGGATTGTACAGGCATCTGCTCCAGCATGTACAGGTAACCGTTAGCGCTGGTGGCGTTGAATACGCGAGCGCCTGCAGTGGACGCGCCGTAGCAGATACCCGCGGAGCTGTGTTCGCCGTCGGCGGGAATCAGCTTCACGTCATGCTGACCGCTGGCCTTCATGAGGTCCAGGAACTGCGCCACTTCGGTAGAAGGAGAAATCGGGAAATATCCCATTACATGATAGTTAATTTGATGGGCGGCATACGCGGCCATTTCGTTCCCGGATTCGTATACCATCCGTTGTTCGACAGTGCCTTCGGTAACTTCTCTCTTTATCTCGATAGACATAGTAATCCTCAGCTCCTCTCTTAATTAAACGTTAGCCGCAAGGTCGAAGCGGTGCGGTACGCGGTGCTCTTCGCCGTAGTTGCCTTCCTCGCGCTCACCGGTGAGGGCTTCTGTCGGACAGGCGATTACGCACTTCAGGCAGCCTTTGCAGTATTGATAGTCAATGCCTTGAAGGAACATCTGAGGGCGTCCCTTCTTATCCGGCTGCTCTTCCCATACGAAGCAGAAGTCAGGGCAGACGTTATCGCACGCAGCACAGTGGATGCACTTGTCTTCATGGTAATGCGGCATCATACCGGAGCGGGAAATGGACAGATTCTTCAATACGCTGTTGCCGGGATTCACGATTACGCCGCCGATGGGCTGGGTCTCATAACCCAGGACCGGAGTATCATGGCGCACGAATGCCGGGAAGGAGTCGCCTTCTTCCAGCTTATAGGTTTGGAATTGAACTTCGTTATATGCACGTTCGAAGGTGCGCAGCGCAGGCTCAACGGCTTGCGGATATTTCTTCTCCAGGGACTTGCGGATAACGTCGCGCATGATTTGGGGGTCAAGAAAATCGACGATCCGGAAGATAGCTCCCATCATCGCCATGTTAACCTTGTTCTTCTCCTCCAGCGCAATGCCGATGGCATCAATAACAGCTACGGTGCCCGCCTTCAGCTTCAGCTTCTGCTTTACTTCCTCCGGTGTGGCGGTGGAGTTGACCAGAATGATGCTGTCCTCGGTTACGCCGCTGGTGACGTCCATAGTTTTGTAGAGGGACTCGTGGAACACAACCACCACATGGGGGTGCTCAACGGGAGTGGTATCCCGGATGTTGGTATCAATATCGCAGAAGCGGATATGCGCCTTAACCGGAGATCCTTTCTTTTCCGAGCCATAAGAAGAAAAGCTGACACCGTTCAGGCCTGCGCCGACAACGCCTGCCTCAGCCAGCATCTTGCCGGCCAGGTTAGCCCCGAGGCCGCCGATGGATTCCATGCGGATTTCAAAGAATCCGAGTTCATTCTTCTTGGGTAAGATAGACATATAAGTGTTATCCCCTTTCTCCCTCGAATCGGAGGAAGTATATATAACCCGATGAAAATCAATGATTCCCGTCAGGCAAAACAACGTGACAAAATTGCGAAAAAATAAAATTAATATTCTTTACAAGTGATTATAACAAGAAGTGAAAAGAGTAGCAACAGTTTTTATTAGCAGTTCAGGATAAGCTTTCATGAAAGCGCAACAACAGCCCAAAAACGGTGTCCACGCCTGCTAAATCGGGAAAAGCCTTCCTGCTCTTTTCTCATTATAGATATATAACAGTTCCTTGTAAATGTGTAATACAGCTATTCAAGCAAATGAATTTTTTCACAATCCCCCGAGGTACGACCAGACGATCAAAACCACGATCAGCGACGTGAAAATCCCCACCAGAAATCCGTAAAAACGCCTGCTCCATCTGCTCCTGTCCGTGGCATGCAGCCTGCTTCGCGGAGGAAGCTGCGTCGCCTCCAGCTCCTTCTCCGTCATGTCGCTTCCCCCTTCCCGAATCTCAATATCAAGCCCATCACCAGGTCGATGACAAAATGCGCAAGAATCGGACACCAAATCGTACCCGTTTCCTGATAAATCCATCCTAATCCATAACTGATGCAGAAGACAAGTCCAGTTGGCACCCAATGCCTCAGATAACGGATATGGATGGCGGCAAATAATATGCTTGTCCAATACGGACCCCAGGCATGCTGGATGGCGCCGCGGAAAAGCAGCTCCTCACAGACGGCTGCTACAGCGGAAATAAGCGCAATATGCCATACGGCCCGGCTGCCGAACAGCATCTTATTGATGCCGCCGTCATCCGCAGCTTCCTCCGGCACCCAGCGGGACACAAACAGGTCCGCCAGCAGCACTGCGGCACCGAAGCCGATCCCCCAAGCCGCAGCCGCGCCGGGATCGGCCGTATGAAACAAACGAAGCGGATTTTGTCTTTGGATGAGAAAGATAATGAGGGAAACGGCCAGTGTCAGGCCTTGGGTCATGTATAGATTCATAAGAAGGAGCCTGTCGTTGGCTGCATCTATTTCCAGAGTCCTGCGTAATGTATCACGAAATTTCAGTTTTTTCACCTTTTTTCCAGTCCATTCTACTTATTTTCTTTTGGAGAGTTATCCCCTATACTAATCTTATGTCGAAACTAGTCGCAGACAACATTGTCTAACAAAGGAGCATTTTTGTATGGATAAACGCCTGACGAGGTCGGACTTTGTTTTTATTCTGGTCTTCATCTTCATGCTTGTTTTCGCCTTGGGCGCTTTTTTCTTCGGTATGAAAATAGGCACGGACCGGACCGAGGCCAAATACTATGACTTGGTGAAGCTGCGTAAGGATTCCGGTGATCAGACCGCGTACAATCAATCGTATCTCGTATCCTTTTATCATACCGTATATTTACCGTTTCGAGAATTCAATTTGAAGTGGTCCGAAAGTATGGAGCAAATCGAAAGCCAAACCGGCGGCACGGATGCCTCTTCTCTACTTAAAAGCCTGTCCAAGCTGGCAGAGGACAAATATCAAAACACGTTAACCCAAACTGTGCCCGACACCTCTCCCCTGCTGGTGGAAGCGCAGGAGGAGTATCTGAAGAGCTTGAAGCTGTTCAGCAAGGCGGCAGACAACATGCAAGGAAGCGCCAATCAGGTGGCCCCCACTGTTCTTATGGGCAATATCAGCAAGGACGCATCATTCACAGAAGCCATGAACTACGCCCTCTCCGCGCAAAAGAAATATTTTGATTCCATTGTAAAGTGGCATCAGTTGATGGACTCCTCCGCCAAGGGTACGGAGGCTCTGAACGGCGAGCTGGCCTTCAATGACTGGAGCCAGCTGGATCTGAACCTGAAGAATGCCTACCTGGCCGGTCTTCTGATTCAATCCAGAACCTTCGGCTCCTATACGCCGCAGGATGTAACCCTGCGGGTGGACGATATGATCCGCACCGGCCAGGCCAAAAAGCTGAATCTGACCACCGTTCCGCAGGTGGTGGAGCTTTTGGTGAACACCCAGGCTGTACGTCCCGGGGACTTTGTCCAAGGCAAGACCAAATATTACGGGGGCGAAATGCTTCCGCAGCTTCCCTTTTTCTCCAAAATTGAGTAAGGAACCGCAGAACCTGTGCATAGGCACAGGTTTTCGCTTTTCCAAAAACCCATAAAAGATTTTTGTTGACAGGTTTGACGCCGCATGTTACATTATGAAAAACCTTAACACGACAAAGCATTGAAGGAACAACGTATTAGGAAGCCTTCAGAGAGCCGGTGGATGGTGTGAACCGGCGGCCGCAATAATACTGTCCATTCCGGAGCAGATCTACGAACCCGCTATCGCGGCCAAGTATATCCGGCAGGAAGCCGTTATCTTCTTCTATCGGTCAGTCATGACCGGCTAAGGCTGCACATGCGAATGTGCGGCGAACAAGGGTGGCACCACGGAGATCATACTCCCGTCCCTTCTCGCGATTTTTAGCGGGAAGCGGACGTGGAGTTTTTTTGTTGTACCCGTAATCGGCCCATACGCGCCGGCGGGATCAAGGAACATATACAGGAGGGAAACGAAGAATGGTAAAAGTACTGGTATTGGATGGAATCAGCGATCAAGGTGTTCAACTGCTTAAGGATGCTCCCGATGTTCAGGTGGACATCAAGGCCACTATGCCCGAGGATGTGCTGGTAGAGGTAATCGCCGAGTATGATGCCGTAATGGTCCGCAGCCAAACCAAGGTAAACGCCCGCGTGATGGAAGCCGCCAAAAACCTCAAGGTTGTCGGACGCGCCGGTGTAGGTGTGGATAATATCGATCTGGAAGCCGCTACCAAACGCGGTATCGTGGTAGTCAATGCCCCGGACGGCAACACCATTGCCACCTGCGAGCTGACCTTCGGCCATATCCTCGGCCTCTCCCGGATGATTCCCCAGGCGTACAAAAAAACCGTAGGCGGCGAATGGGACCGTAAAACCTTCGTGGGTGTGGAACTACGCAACAAGGTGCTGGGTATTATCGGCATGGGCCGGATCGGCAGCGAGGTCGCCAAACGCGCCAAGGCCTTCGGTATGAACGTCATCGGCTTCGACCCCTTCATGACCGACAAACGCGCGGAGGAAATTGGCGTAAAGCTGGGCACCGTGGATGAGATCGTCCGCAACGCCGACTTCATTACCGTACACACGCCGCTTACCAACGATACCCGCAACATCATCAGCCGTCCTCAATTCGAAGTGATGAAAAAGGGCGTGCGCATCATCAACTGTGCCCGCGGCGGCATTATTGACGAAGCCGCGTTGGTGGAAGCCATCGACGCCGGCATCGTGGCCGGAGCAGCCTTTGACGTATTCATCAAGGAGCCGCCGGAAGCTGACCATCCGTTCCTGAACCATCCGAAGATCATCGTCACCCCTCACCTGGGTGCCTCCACTGTGGAAGCGCAAGAGAATGTAGCGGTAGACGTATCCGAGGAAATCCTGCATATCCTGCGCAACGAACCTTTTAAGAATGCAGTCAACATGCCTTCCGTACCGGCCAACGTATTGAAAAAGCTGCAGCCCTTCTTCAACCTCGGAGAAAAGCTGGGTAAGGTAGCCGGACAGCTGGCTGACAACGGGCTTCATGAAATTGCCATCAACTACGCCGGTGATTTGGCCGATGTGGATGTGAATCCTCTGACCCGTTACATTGTGCTGGGTGTGCTCTCCAACCACCTGGGCGAGGATGCCAATGTGATTAACGCCCTGCATCTGGCCAAGGCGCGGGATATTAACGTAGTGGTTACCAAAACTTCCGCTACCAAGAGCTTCACCAACCTGGTAACTGTTACGCTGAAAACAGACGACAAGGACAGCGTGGCTGCCGGTACGCTTCTTGCCGGATACGGCGAACGTATCGTCCAAATCGGCCAATATCCGGTAGACATCTCACCGGAAGGTCATGTGCTCTTCATCGCCCATAACGATAAACCCGGCATTATCGGCAAGGTCGGTACCCTGCTCGGAGATACCGGCGTCAATATCGCCACCATGCAGGTAGGCCGTAAGGTTGTAGGCGGCGACGCCATCATGCTGCTGACCATCGACAAGGAAGCCGACGACGCTTTGCTCGGCGCCCTGAAGAACCTGCCGGAGATTACTACTGCAAAGGCTGTGCGGCTGTAAGAAGCATCCCCCAAAAGACAAACCCTTCCCTCAAATTGGCTTCGCCAATTTCGAGGCGGGAGCACCATTATCCGGCCTTCGGCTCGAACCATGGTGCTCCCGGGGCAATTGTTTCACGAGAATCAATAATATCCTGTGGCTTTCAACAAAAAGAAGCATTGTTCATGGAAGACTGAACAATGCTTCTTTAGTTGCCTTTACGGATCAAGCGGCAATATGACTGAAAATGTCGTCCCCTGCCCCACGATGCTCCGTACATTAACAGAGCCCTGATGGGCCTCTACAATGTTTTTGACGATGGCCAGACCCAACCCTGTCCCGCCTGCCGTGCCGCGTGTGCGGGCTTTATCGGCTTTGTAGAAGCGCTCGAAAATATAGGGAATGTCTTCCGGTGGGATTCCCTCCCCTTCATCCTCCACCTCAATTAACGCTGCCGAGGAATTCTGGTACGTCAGAGTCTGGTAGCGAAGATAGATGGATTTGCCCGGCATGGTATGCCGGATGGCATTCCCGAGAAGATTGGTCAGCACCTGCTCCAGCCGGTCCTGATCCGCCTTCTCCAGCACAATGTCATCGGAGGGCAGCACACATTCCAGACGGATGTCCTTTTCCTTGCACAGCACCAGGAACTTCCGGTGAACCCTGCGGTACAGCGGAGCCAGCTCCATCTGTCCCATGTTCATCTCCATATGGCCGGCTTCCATCCGGGCCAAATCCAGCAGATCCTTTACCAGACGCCCCATACGCAAGGATTCATCGTAGATCACCTGGGCCAGGTCATGCTTCTCCTCCGGCGTAGTGACAATGTCATCCAGCAGCGCCTCGCTATAGCCCTGGAGCATGGACAGGGGCGTCCGCAGCTCATGGGACACATTAGCCACAAAATCCTTCCGCAGCTTCTCCAGCCGGTGCTCCTCCGTCACATCCCGCAGTACAGCCACTGCGCCGCGCGCCCGTCTGTGGGAATACAGGGGAGCCATCACCACCGACCATACGCCCTGCTGGACATGAAGCTTGGTGGTCACCACCTTGGTTTCCTGGATCACTTCGTCGAAAAGCAGCAGCAGGGGCTCGGGAATGGAATTGGCGGCCTGGCTGTTGTCCGGATCGGGATCATTCCACATGATCTCGCCCCATTCCTTCAGAATGGTCTCCCCTTGGGGATTGGCGAAAATCACCTTATGCTTCGTGTCGAAGGAAATCACCGCGTCGGACATGCTGCGCAGCACTCTGGAGAGATTGGCCTTTTCGTTGTTCAGGAGCTTAATGGTTTCCTCCAGCTGCTCCGCCATCAGGTTGAAGGTCCGGGCCAGCTCACCCAACTCGTCGTGAGAGCCCACATATACCCGGGTGGAATATTGGCCCTGGGTAATGAGGTTGGCGGCTTGACGAAGCTGCTTCAAGGGTTTGGTCAGCCGCGTGATCAGGAAAAAGGCAAAGAAGGTCGTAAGCAGGAACCCCATAAAGGAGGCCAGGGCAAACAAACGTTTCACATAATCCTGGAGACTTTCCGAGGATTTGATGGGCTGGTACATCACAATGGAGCCGATGACATCGTCGTTGCCCGATTCCGTAACGGGTATGGCAATGGCCAGATACTCCTCCTTATCCCCGCTTCCCGCCTCCGCAAAAAACTGCTTTTGGATAACCGTTCCCTCCAAGGCCTGCTGCTGCTCCTGGGGTGTCAAGATTTCCTCCAAGGGCAGCGCCCCGCCCAACGTGCCGGAGGGGCTTCGGAGATATTGCAAGCCAATGCTTTGGGCGTTCAGTACATCATTCATCGCGGCAAAGTAGCTGCTGTCATTGCCCTTATCGGATACCTCGGCCACAATCTTGAAAGCCAATTGCTCCAAATCCCGTTGCTGCTCGCCCAGCTTGGGGAAATTGGTGTCAATGTACCGATAAAGAAACAAGCCCAGGATTATGAGCACAACAGCAACCAGGCTGATAATGGTCATCCAGAGCTTGCCTACGATGTTCTGCAAAATACTCACTTAGGAACCTCAAGCTTGTAGCCGACACCCCATACGGTGGTGATCATGGCGGCGGCATCAGGCGAGACCTTGTTCAGCTTTTCCCGCAGGCGCTTGACATGGGTGTCCACGGTCCGCAGGTCTCCGAAAAACTCGTAATTCCATACGTCCTTCAAAAGCTCCTCCCGGGAAAATACCTTATCCGGGGAAATCGCCAGATAGTGCAGAAGCTCATATTCCTTCGGTGTTAATGCCACCTCCTGGCCGCCGGCCGTCACCCGGTGGGCGTCATGCTCGATAACCAGATGGGGGAAGACAATGTTATTGCTGGAGTTGGCATCCTTGGACAAATAGGCTGTAGCGGATGAGCGGCGCAGAATAGCCTTGACCCGGTAAATTACCTCGCGCGGACTGAAGGGTTTAACCACATAGTCATCGGTGCCCACTTCAAAGCCCTGAACCCGGTTGGCTTCCTCCCCTTTGGCCGTCAGCATAATCACGGGCGTCGCCTTGAACTGGCGGAGGCGCGCACAGACCTCTACCCCATCGATGCCGGGAAGCATCAGGTCCAGCAGAATCAGATCATAATCCTTCTCCAGTGCCAGCTGCAGGGCGGTCTCTCCGTCCTCGGCTTCCTCAATGCTATAGCCTTCCTTCTCCAGGTACATACGGAGAAGCCGGCGGATTCGTTCTTCATCGTCGACAATCAGTATATTCAATCCAAGATCTGCCAAGCCGCAATCACTCCTTTATCGAAATATCCTGCTCGGTATCATGTGAAAATTAGGACATGTTATGACAAATTATATTATACTCCGGCGTAAGAGTGAAGTCCTGTAATAACTAAATTTACCCCAATCAGCGTAAATATAACAATTATAAAGCCCAAAACCGCCAACCAGGCAGATTTTTCCCCATGCCAGCCCTTGGAAAGGCGCAAATGGAGGTATATGGCATAGAACAGCCAAGTGATCAGCGCCCAAACCTCCTTGGGATCCCAGCCCCAAAACCGCCCCCATGCCTCATGGGCCCAGATCATGGCGAAGATCAGGGCACCTAAGGTAAACACCGGATATCCGATGGCTATGGAGCGGTAAGCGATCTCATCCAGGTCCTCCGGGTCCATCCTCCGGAGAAACGGCTGGGCCACCGCTCCCAGCGGCTTACGGGCTGCTGCCCTTAATCCCCCGTACAGCACACCTCCTGCAAGGAGAGACCACACCACCGTATTCAGCTTCCGTCCGGCCTGCACTCCCTTCATCCAGCCTGGAGCCTGGAGCAATCCATTCCGCATCCCCAAAAACACGCTGCCTTCCTTGTAAACTCCTTCATGTGGACTCACCAGAGGGGGAAGTGTGTAGCGGTTTTCCACAGCCTGCCCCTCTCGGCCGGCAGACGGAGCCTCAAAGACCGCCCGGAAGCCGGAAGCCTGAAAGCCCAGGCTGCTGACGGCAAACCCGATGACCGCCAGCATGGCGAAGAAGGTGAATTCCACCCCCCGCCTTTTCCAGCGGGCATCCGTTGACCGGAAGTCCACATTACGGATCAGGTACATCAGTCCTGCAGCAAAACCTGCGGCGAAGAAGGCCTCACCGGAGGCGGCCAGGGTGACGTGGATGGCCAGCCAGCGGCTTTGGAGCGCGGGAATCAATGGAGTGATCTCCTTGGGAAACACGGAGGCGTACGCCAGAATCACAATTCCCACCGGCAGGCTGAAGGCGCAAAGTGCAGGTGATTTGTACAGCAGATATAATACCAGAACGGCAAAAACGATCATCATCGCCAAAAAGGTCATAAACTCATACATATTGCTGACGGGGATATAACCGCTTATGTACCAGCGGGTGAAGAAAAACAGAAGATGGCAGACAAACCCTGCGGCGGCGGCGAGGAAGCCGGCTTTGTCCCATCGGCGCTTGGCGGTAACCGCCGCTCCGAACAGGAGAAAGGCAGCGCAATACAACAGGAATGCGCCAAGCAGGAAGCCGCCGCTTGCCCCCTCCACTCTGTCAAGAAATCCGTTCATGACAAGCCTCCCTTCTCCAGGGATTTGGGATCCACGATGATGCCTGTTCGCTCGAGAACGGAGGCACATTCCTTGCGGAGGCCGAACCAGTTCTTGTTAGTATGCGCTCCCCATAAGAGCATCCCTTCGTCAACACGCAGCCAGATCCGACGGTGCTGCCAATAAAAACCCATCACCAGACCAATCATAAAAACAGCGGCGCCGGCCCAAATGAAGGGCAGGGCTTTTTCCTTGCGGATATTCAGGTAACTGGTGTAAAGAGACACTTTCACATCCTCCGTGTCCGGTAAAACCAGCTCCAGCCGTTTACCCGGCTCCCCGTTCAGTTCATTCTGCCTGAACCGCTGCTGATCCTCCGCCCGGGGGAAGTACATATAATAGGCTCCTTGATCCGGCAGCCCGGGTCCGCGGATCCGGAACAGGAACGCCGGGGCAACCGGCTCCTTGGAGAGGGTGACAGGCTGGCCGTCCCCGTTTAAGCCGAACTCGGGATAATAGCTGTCCAGCACCAGTGAATACGGCCCGGCCTCATATTCCGTCCGGGGATGACGCATATCCAACTGGACGGCCCCGTAGGTTGAACCGGTTGTTTTATCCCGGAGAGCTGCAGTAACCGCTAACAGCATAGGCGCCTCTTTATAATCAAACTGATAAGCCAGCAGGCCTTGATACTGCAGGGGATGGTTGACGGCAATGCTCTGGGCGTGTACCCGCTCCAGAACCGGCGGTTTGTCAGGGTCTCCGCAATCAGCCGAGCAGGTATACAGAACGGCCTGGGTCTCATACAGCCGGGGCACCTGCGAATCGGCCTCGTAGAATTCCACTGTAAATTTTTCGTTCGTCAGGTAATAAGGCGTTCCCGGAATTTTCACCGGCTCCCCTTCCGGAAAGGCAAGATACTGGTCCATGTGCCAGCCAGGGATATTCCGGGCCAACACAGCCCCCAGGAAGATAATAAGCCCGATATGGTTCACATAGGGCCCCCATCGGCTGAACCGGTGCTTTTCTGCCATCAGGGCTTGTCCATCCGGCTCCATAAGGACCCGGTAGCCCTTTCTTTTCAGGGCGGCGGCTGCGTCCTTGACCCAGAGGGTTCCGGAAGCCGCTTCTTCCCGGCCGGGAACCGGTCCGGTATACGAGAGTCTCTGGCGCCGGATAAACTGTGGATGCTTGCGGAGCTGCTGCCGGTTAAGCGCGCGGTACAGGGGCAGCACCCGGTCCAGACTGCAGACGACCAGCGATGCGCCGATCATCATGATCAACGTGACAAACCACCAGGATTCGTATGTATGGGAGAGACCCAGTTGATAATACACCCGTCCGATAACGCCATAGGTTTTCCCGTAATAAACCGCCGGGTCCTGGTTCAGAAGGGTATTCTCCTGGGGAAACACCGTGCCGAGGGTGGACAGCAGCAGGGTGGCGGCGATGAGCCAAACTGCAACCCTGACGGAGGAAAGAAAACGCCACACCCGGTCGATAAGACCGGAGCCGGCACGCTGCGAGCGCCGGAGAATGCCGTCATAGCGCATTTCCAGCGGACCTTCCTCCCCGCCCTCCCCCTGGGGTTTGCCGCAGGCCTCACACAGCACCGTGGATGCGGGGTTCTGGTGGCCGCATTCGCATTTGGTGTTGTTGAACATGGCATCACTCCCCGTATGGATTCGCAGGTCGATTCACGCAAACCGGATTACGGCAAGGCCAGCATGGCCTCCACCGAGCTATCAATCGTGGCTTCGTCCATTTTACCCATAATGATCTTATGAATCCGGCCATCCGGCCGTATAAAGAAGGTGGTAGGATATTGATTTACTCCGTACGCCTTACGGACGATGTCATCCACATCCATATAAATAGGAAACCGTATCCCATACTGCTGGATAAAGCTTCTGACGGTGACGGCATTCTCCCCCAGGTTCATCCCCACTACTCCTACGCCCTGCTCGGCCCATTTGGCCGCTTGGTTCTGGAGAGCAGGCATCTCTTCCGTACACGGCGGGCAAAAGGTCCCCCAAAAGCTCAGCACCAGCGGCTTGCCGGACCAATCCCCCAGACTGCGCCGCCCGCCCTCCAGATCCGCCACCTGAAACGGAGGTGCCTTATCCCCGGCATGGGGAATCTGCCCCCTGTTAAACAGCGCATTCCCGATAGCCAGTCCGCCGGCAAGAACCACCACTGCCAGAACGGCGATCTGAAGCCATTGTTTGCCCGATTTCAAGCCTCTTCACCTGCCTGCATTCTACTTCTATCAGATTTTCCTAAGTGTAATATAATAGAACGCAGGCGGCAACTTAAATCAACCCCCGATGAAAATATGCTTCATTGGACATTTCCGCAAAAAAAAGCCGGGGCCATAAGGCGTCCGGCACTTTAAAGCATTACTGCGGGTCTGTCCCGTCCGTTTCTTCCGAAGTGGCGGAAGCGCCTGCTGCAGCTGCTTCCTCCCGCAGTGCCTGCACTTCCTTCTCCGACAAGGCCCGAAACTTGCCGCGGGGAAGTCCCCCCAGCTCCAGCGGCCCGAACATCACCCGCTTCAGTCGGATAACGGGATGATGCACAGCCTCAAACATCCGCCGTACCTGCCGGTTCCGCCCTTCAAAGATGGTGATGACCACTACGGTTTCATTCTTCTCGGGGTTGATATCATAATAATCCGCTTCAGCCGGAGCGGTCATACCGTCATCCAGCTTCACCCCCGCCTTCAGCTTGTCCAGAACGGAGCCGTGAAGGTTGCCCTTCACCGTAGCCAGGTAGGTCCGCGGCACATGGTTCCGGGGATGGGTCAGCAGATTGGCGAATTCTCCGTCGTTGGTGAGAATCAGCAGCCCTTCCGTTTCGTAATCCAGCCGCCCTACCGGGTACACCCGTTCCTTCACTCCCGGCAGGAAATCCGTCACCACCTTGCGCCCTTCCGGATCGGTAGCGCTGGTGATAACCCCCTTGGGTTTGTTCAGCATCAAATAGGTTTTGCTTTGCGCCTTAATGGCCTTGCCGTCCACCTTGATTAGATCTGCTGCGGGGTCCACCTTGGTGCCGAGCTCCCGCACAACAACGTCATTGACCTGAACCCGGCCTGACGTAATATATTCCTCGCATTTCCTCCGGGAGGCGATCCCGGCCTGAGCCAATACCTTCTGCAATCTTTCCATTCGTCGTCTGTCACCTCATGCTAATGATACCCGTCCTTCCCGGAAATCACAAGCATGGACCACGGAAAAAATGAGCCGGGGCATTCCTCCGAATGGGAATAAATGTCCTGCATTGTAAAATGCATCAACCCGGACAGCCGCAAAGACAGCTTCACCAGAAGAAACATCTGCTCCGCTGCCTCATGCGATAAACCCGCTCCCGGTTGGGAAAAGTCCCCCTCCAGACAAATATGGATGTAATTGGGATCGGTTGGCGCGGTTGCGGGGATGATGGAGCCATTCTTCATAATCATATAGTCGTAGCCTTTGCCGTTAATGGCGCTGCATGCGGAATGATGGACGATTATACCCGCAGCATTCATATATCACACACCTCCGCTTGCACTTGTTGGGTGTTGTAGTATATGAAGGTGCGGGCGGGGTGGTTCAGCTTATTTAGACCGTCGGTTTGATTGTGGTGAATAAATATTCATCGAGTTTCATTCCTTACCGGGAAAGGGGTGCCTTGGATGCTCAAACACGTTTTGTCGGCTTTGATTGGATTGAACGGGGTATGGATTCAAAGCCGCCAAAAAACTCGCCCTCAAGTCACCCCTTTCCCTCCCAGTCATTTCACATGAATATTTATTCCCTAACCAAACACGAGAAAACACACAGCAATAGCTGCGACGAAGCCAACGAGGTCTGACAGCAGGCCCACCTTCAGGGCGTAGCGGGATTTGCGGATCCCCACAGCCCCGAAATAGACGGTCAGCACATAGAGTGTCGTATCCGTGCTGCCCTGGATGGTGGAAGCAATCCTCCCGATCATTGAGTCGGCACCGAATTGCTTGAACAGATCCACCGTATACGCCAAGGAGCCTGTCCCGGTAATCGGACGCAGAATAGCCAATGGCAGCACCTCTGCCGGAATACCAATCAGCTTCAACAGGGGTTGGATCTGCCCGATGATCAAATCCATAGCTCCAGATGCCCGGAACACGGATATGGCCACCATCATACCGACCATATGGGGAATGATGCGGATTGCCGTATCGAAGCCGTCCTTGGCCCCTTCGGTGAAGGTTTCATAGACAGGCAGTTTTTTGTAGGCGGCATATAAGGGGATAAAAACAATCACCACCGGGATTGCCCACATAGAGATCATGGATATGATTGCGTACATCGGCGGTCATCCTTTCCCGGCAGGAAAATTGTTCCGTTGGAACCACTTGTCCAGCACGATGGCGGCTGCGGTGGCGATTGCTGTGGCAATCAGCGTAGTGCCGACAATTTCAGCGGCGTTCACCGAACCCATGGACAGGCGGTAGGCAATAATGGTGGTAGGAATCAAGGTGATACTGGCGGTATTGATAGCCAGAAGCGTACACATGGCTGCAGTGGCTTCCTCCTTGTGCGGATTAAGCTTCTGCAGTTCCTGCATGGCCTTGATGCCCATAGGGGTGGCGGCATTGCCAAGCCCAAGGATGTTGGCGCTCATGTTCGACATGATGTAGCCCATGGCCGGATGGTCCGGCGGCACACTGGGAAACAATAGCCGCACTATCGGCCGAAGCAGCCGGGCCAGCTTTTTGACCAGCCCCGCATCCTCGGCAATGCGCATGATCCCCAGCCAAAATACCATAATGCTGATGAGGCCGAAGGAAACGGTTACGCCGGTTTTGGCACCGTCGAATACCGCTTGGGTGACGGAGTCGATATTGCCCTGGATCGCGGCCACAATAAAACCGGCCACCAGGAAAAAGAGCCATATCCAATTGACCACGGGAGCGGCCTCCTTTGTATGTCCGTTAACGTGATTCCTTACGCGCCGGCAAACAACGCTTTAACCACCTGCTCCAGATTGGTGAACCAGCCCCGTCCGCTTCCTGTGACGGCCGCATCCAGTCCGGTTGCCCGAAACATGGTTTGACGGTTATCCGGCTCCTGGGCCAGCCTTGGGCTGCCTTCAGGATACACCGGCACTGAACCGATGGTTTTGCCGTTCAGGCTTAAGGTCAGCGTACCTGCAAGCCCCAACCGGTACTCGGGAGAATTGGCGTCCTGAAGCTGCAGGCTTCTGGACACACCGGAGGCCTCCCCCTCGGAGAGCGCATATTGGAAGGAATGGCCGGCAGCCAAACCCGGCTGAAGAATCTCCCCTTTTTGGACCAGAGGGGTCAGCTTGTAATGGGAAAAGCCCCAATCCAGCAGGTTCCGGTGATCCAGCCAGTCGTTGGAATCATTCAGAGTCACCACTGCCAGCTGCTGTCCATTGCGGGTGGCTGAGGATACCAGACAGCGTTTGGCGATTTTGGTATACCCCGTTTTGACCCCGTCCGCCCCGTCGTACATATTCAGCATTTTGTTCTTGTTGCTCCAGACATGGTCCCAGGATTCGGTGGGGTTGGGGACCTTTTTAACCTCTGTTTTGACAATTTCCTGGAACGTGGGATTCTGCAGCGCATACGCAGTCAGCTTGGCCATATCGTTGGCAGTGGAATAATGGTCGTTATGATCCAGACCGTGGGGATTCATAAACCGGGAATGCTCCATCCCCAGCTCCCGGGCCTTTTCATTCATCAGATAGACAAACCCTTGCTCAGAGCCGCCCACATGCTCGGCAATGGCGGTGGCCGCATCATTGCCGGAACGGAGCATCAAGCCATACAGCAGGTGATGAAGGCTCATTTCCTCGCCCAGCTTCAGGTAAATGGAGGAGCCCTCCTTGCCGAAGGCATTTTTGCTGACGGTGACCTGATCGGACAGCTTGCCCTGCTCAATGGCCACAATGGCCGTCATGATCTTGGTGAGACTGGCAATCCGCATCCGCTTGTCCCCCTGCTGCGCATACAGAAGCCTCCCCGATTTCACATCAATCAACGCGGCGGCCTCCGCACTGGTGCCCGGCTTCGGCGGCTCCGCCCGGACGGTGGCCGCTCCGGTACCCGCACCGGCCCATACAACAAAGGCGACGAACGCTGCCAGCAGCTTTTTCATTGGTTCATTGCTCCTTCCACCCATTCATGTACCTGCCCATACTTGTACCACCAATATATGCTTGTGCGGTGTGGAACATGCCCCAATGGGGAGTATCCCTGATGAAATGCATGTCCGCACAAAAAAAGCTGCATCCGGGAAGTTGGCTTGCGCCAATCGGATGCAGCGGGATTTATGCTGAATTATTGAATTACAGATTTGGACGTGTCTGAAAACTCCCTTGAGGGCACCTTTTAGCGCCTATTCGCCCCTCGGAGTTTTCAGGCACACCCTAGATGCTTGGATCGTAAGTTCCCGACAGGCGGGAGGAGTCGTCCATGTCCTGGTCTGCAATTCCGTTGCGGTTGCTCTTCAGCATGCTTTGGATTTTCTCCACCACCTGCGGGGCGGAATCGATCAGACGCTCATAAATGTGGGTTTGGTTGTCCAGCGGCACGACCTTCACACCCAGCTTGTTAACCACAAGGAAGGCGATGGGAGTGATGGACACACCGCCGCCGCTGCCGCCGCCGAAGGGGAGCATCACCGTGGCGTTGTTGGCGTCGTTGCCGTTTTGCTGGCCGCCGCTGCCCGACGATTCCTCCATGTCCCCGTAGAATTCACTGCCTCCTGCTGCAAACCCGAAGCCGACCTTGGAGATGGGCATAATGACGCTGCCGTCCGGGGTTTCCACCGGGTCCCCAACAATCGTATTGACGTCAACCATTTCCTTGATATTTTCCATGGCTACTTTCATTAAACCCTGAATCGGATGCTCGGCCATGCAGTTTTCCTCCTTCTCATGCGTAAACGCATTATTGACAATCCATCAGAACTAGCATTTCCGATCCCTGCAGGTTGTATGTAACCTTCGCCCGACTCAAGGGGATTTGGACAATATCTTCTGCCAGGCCTTGAAGCTGCCCCTGTTCTTGAAGGCCCGCACCACAAACAGCACCAGCGAAGCGCAAGCCTGGTCGAACCGCATCTGCCCCTTCCACGTCAGCTCTGTAGTAAACACAGTCTGCCTGTAATCCGGGATAACCTGAATGTCCGGACTGCCACAGCGCTTGATATGGGTAAACATGAAGGTTAATAGTGAGGATTTGAGGGTCCAGACAATGCCCGTGGTGATGGCGGTCTCCGGCGCATCGCCCAGCCCGATCCGAGTGGACCATTTTAGTTGGGTGCAGGTAACCTTGGACATGGTATCGTACAGCCAATCCCGCATGTGATAGGTGGCTTCCACGAAAATTTTGGCCTTCTTGAAATACAGGAGCACCTTGTCCTTATTGATCTCTGCCGTGCCCTCTCCCAGAAGCTTGTCCCCCCGCTCATTCACATGTTCCTCCTTGAGCACCACGCCCTTCTTAAACCCCTTAAAGGCAATAACCGGCACCTCAAACCGGTACTGGATCAGGCCATAAACAGCCTTGCAATAAATATAGAGCCGGTCGTTATCCTTAACCCGGGAATAAAACAATTCAAAGGATACCTTGCTGGCCAACAGCGCAATTGCCGCAGCGGCGCCTCCGGCAAGCATCCACCCCCACCATGTCATGCATAAGGCCCCCTTTTATCCAAAACCCCCCCAAAAGTGACGAAATGCTCTGAAGCCAAATCCGAGTACTTTTGGGGGAGCCCCCGTAAAAACAGTCAAAAAAAGCTCCGACCGGGCTTTCATACCGCAATTGGCATGAAAACCGTCAATCGGAACTTATTGTATCCTGATGGACCGAAGGGCATTCGCCTATTCCGGGTCCAGTTCATCAATCGTCATCTGCTTTGCTTCCAGCCTGCCGAACAACAGCTGGGTTTCCTCTTCCAAATCAATTTCATGCTCAAATTTGGAGGAATCCGGTAAATCCTGTAAACCCTTCAACGCAAAATAGTCCAGAAAAGATTTGGTCGTCCCGTACAGAATGGGTCTGCCCACCGCTTCGGCACGTCCTTTTTCCTCGATCAGATCCTTGGCTACCAGCGTCTGCAGGGCCCGGTCGCATTTGACTCCCCGGATTTCTTCAATTTCCACCCGGGTAATGGGCTGCTTATAGGCCACTATGGACAGGGTTTCCAAAGCGGCCTGGGACAATGCCGCCCGCGTAGGCGACGATGCCAGCCGTTCCAGATAGGGTGCATGCGCAGGGAGTGTCGTCAGTTGGAGAGCACCGGCAATCTCCACAATCTGAATGCCTCTCCCTTTCTTCTTCAGCTCCGCCTTCAGTTCCTCCACCAGCGATGCGGTGAACTTCACATCCAGCTCCAGCACTTCGGCCAGCTGCTTCACTTCGAGCCCTTCATCCCCTGCGGCGAACAGCAGCCCCTCAATAATCGACTTCAATTTGGGCAACTGCATCCCAGCTACCTTCCTCTCTTGCCTGAATCACAATATCCTCGAATAATTTATGCTGATAGCAAACAATGGTTTTCATCTTCATCAGCTCCAACAGCGCCAGGAAGGTCACCACAATCTCCTCCCGGCTGTTCTCCGGGGACAATAGCCGCGAGAACAGAAGCTTGCCCCCTGCCTCCTGAAGAATATCCACTACCTGGGTGATCCTGTCCTTCACGGAAATCTCATCCCGATGGATCATGGCTACCCGGTTGCGGCTAACCTGCTTCTTCAGCGCCTTGCGGAAGGCCAGGAGCAAATCGGTTAGATCCAACCCTTCAACTGGGTTCGTTGGAGCCTGATGGACGTAAGGAGTCAAATCCACTGCCTCCCGGGTGTAAATCAGATTGCGCTCCGTTTCCATTTCCCGGAGATGGTCGGCGATATCCTTATACTTGCGGTATTCAACCAGCTTCTGCACCAGCTCATCCCGCGGGTCGAAGCCGTCTTCTCCGTCCATCATCCAGTCCATATCATCGGGCAGCAGCTCCACCGGCGGCTTGGGAAGCAGCATTTTGCTTTTAATTGCCAGAAGTGTCGCGGCCATCACCAGAAACTCGCTGGTGACCTCCAGCTCCAGCTCCTGCATGCCATCTAGAACCTCCAGATACTGGTCGGTGATTTCCTTGATGGGGATATTGTAAATATCCACCTCCGCCTTATCGATGAGGTGCAGCAGCAGGTCCAGCGGGCCTTCGAAGGTTTCGAGCTTGAAGGTCACCTTCATGGGTCATTCGCTCCTTACTTACGGCAGCTGCTTCAGCAGATTGGCCATTTCAATTGCCGTTACCGCAGCATCCCAGCCTTTATTGCCGGCTTTGGTGCCTGCGCGCTCCACTGCCTGCTCGATGGAGTCGGTGGTCAATACGCCGAAAATAGTAGGGACTCCGGTCTTCATATTGATGGCCGCCACGCCCTTGGATACCTCTGCGCATACATAGTCAAAATGCGGTGTGGAGCCCCGGATAACGGCGCCCAGGGTAATCACAGCGTCATACTTGCCGCTTTGGGCCATGCGCTGGGCTGCCAGAGGAATCTCGAAGGCGCCCGGTACCCATGCCACCTCCACTTCCTCATCCTTGGCGCCGTGGCGCTTCAGCCCGTCCAACGCTCCGCCCAGCAGCTTGGCAGTAATAAATTCATTGAACCGGCCGATGACGATTCCATACCGCAGGCCTTCCGATACTAAATGTCCTTCATACGTGTGTCCCATATTCATCTCATCCTTTCGGTTTCCGTTGCAGCAGCGGCAGCTAAATCATCCTGAAACGAAAGCAGGTGTCCGAGCTTTTCCCGCTTGGTGTGCAGGTAGCGGGTGTTGTCGATGTTCTCTAGCATCTGCAACGCTACTCTTTCGACAACCTGCAGCCCGTATCCTTCCAATCCTTTAATTTTTCTTGGATTATTCGTCAACAATCTGATTTTTTCGACGCCCAGGTCCTTCAATATCTGTGCGCCGATCCCATAATCCCGTAAATCCGCTCCAAAACCAAGCTGAAGATTGGCCTCTACCGTATCCATCCCCTGCTCCTGAAGCTTATACGCCCGCAGCTTGTTGATCAACCCGATCCCCCGGCCCTCCTGGCGCATGTACAGGAGAACGCCCGAGCCGTTCTCGTCAATCTGCTTCAATGCGGAAGCGAGCTGAGGACCACAGTCGCAGCGGTGGGAGTGGAACACGTCCCCGGTCAGACATTCGGAATGGACACGGACCAACACCGGCTCATCCGGATTGATGGTGCCCTTGACCAGCGCCACATGCTCCTTGTCATCCACCTCATTGGTATAGGCAACAGCGGTGAATTCACCGTAATCTGTGGGCAGCCGGACCTCCACCTCACGTTTGATCAGGTTTTCCTTTTCGTTGCGGTAGTGGATCAAATCCTGGATGGAGATCAGCTTCAGCTGATGCTTCTGCGCGAAGATCTGCAGATCAGGAAGCCGGGCCATGGTGCCATCCTCCTTGACCACCTCGCAGATTACGGCAGCTGGATAAGAGCCGCACATCCGTGCCAAGTCAATGGCCGCCTCCGTATGGCCCGCGCGGCGCAGGACCCCCCCTTTTTTGGCGATAAGCGGGAAGATATGGCCGGGACGGCGAAAATTCTGGGGACGGGAGGACGGATCAATAAGTCCCTTTACGGTCCGGGACCGTTCAAAGGCCGAAATGCCGGTGGTGGTATCCGTATGGTCCACAGAAATGGTAAAGGCTGTGCCGTGATAATCCGTATTGTGGTGGACCATCAAATCCAACTGCAGCTCCCGGGCCCGTTCCTCCGTAATGGGCACACAGACCAGACCTCTGGCCTCGCGGATCATAAAATTGATTACCTCCGGCGTTGCCTTATCCGCCAGCACAATAAGATCCCCCTCATTCTCCCGGTCCTCGTCGTCCACCACCAGAACCGGCTTGCCCATCATCAGGTCATAGATCGCTTCCTCAATGCTATCCAGCGTCTTTTTCTCTTCCATCTCCATCACTCCCTATAGTTATTGAGCTGCGCTTCACTTTTGGTGGATTATTAATCGGGGGGTTCCCTACAAATAGCCGTTTTCCGCCAAAAACGCTTCGGTCAAACCTCCGCTTTTCCGTCCGCGGCCTGTCCCCGGCTGCTCCCCGCTTTGGAAGCTGAGAAGCCGCTCCACATATTTGCCCAGGATGTCCGCCTCCAGATTGACACGGTCCCCCGGTCCCTTCAGAGCCAGCACCGTCTCGGCCAAAGTATGAGGGATGATGGAGACGGCGAAGGTTTCATTGTCTGTACGAATCACCGTCAGGCTAATGCCGTCAATGGCAATAGAGCCGCGGGCCAGCACATACCGGAGCATGCTTTTGTCATCCGGCTCCAGGGTGAAGACCACCGCGTTCTCCTCGGGCTGCCGGCTTACAATCCGCCCGGAGGTGTCCACATGGCCCTGCACGATATGGCCGCCGAAGCGCTTCTGGGCGCCCATAGCCCGCTCCAGATTCACCGGATTGCCGGACCGGAGCTCACCGAGATTGGTCTGGCGGTAGGTTTCCGGCATCACATCCGCTGTGAAAGAATCACCGTCAAAAGCGACAACGGTAAGGCACACACCATTCACAGCGATGCTGTCTCCTATGGCCACATCCTCAAGCACCCTGGACGCCTCCACCGTCAGCAGCATGGCCTGTCCTTGGCGGTAAACCCGGCGCATACGGCCCATTTCTTCTATAATTCCTGTAAACATGGCGCTCCATCCTCTCTAGGTCATTCCGTTCCAGCCGGCTCTTCTTCAGCCTGTCCGTAGCGGGGATAACCACTGATGCATACATCCTGGCCCATCTGCTCCACCTTCAACCGGTCCAGAACTATGGCATCTCCCATTTTTTCAAAACCGGCAAAGTCAAAGTTACCAGGTGCACCCGCTCCCCCGATAATTTTCGGGGCGAAAAACAATACGCATTTATGGATCAGCCGAGCCTCCAGCATGGACCCATTCAGCTTGCCTCCACCTTCCAGCAGCACAGAGGCGATCTCCCGTTCACCCAGCAGCCGCATGGCCTCCTCCAGATCCACATGAGGCCCGAAGCCGGTAAGCAGCACCCGGTGTCCTCTATCCTCCAGCCGTTTAATTTTGTCTGGAGGGGCTTGGTATGTACTGAGTAGGATAGCACCGGGACGCTCCAGCAGGCGGGCATCCTCGGGAATCCGAAGCATCGAATCCACAATGACCGGAACCGGATCCAGGCCTGGAACATCAAGTCTGGTGGTCAGAGAAGGGTCATCCGCGATCACCGTTTGGATGCCCACCATAATTCCCTGATGGCGGTGCCGCAGCGTATGCACATATTCCCTTGCTGCTTCTCCTGTCACCCACCGGCTGTCACCCGTCCGGCTGGCAATCCGTCCGTCCAGGGTACTGGCTGTTTTCAACGTGATAAAGGGAGTATGGTGCACAATATAATGGTTAAACGCCTCATTTTGCTGTGTGGCTTCCTGCTCCAGGATACCTGCCTCAACCTCTATCCCTGCCCCCTCCAGCATGGCCAGCCCGTTACCGGAAACCAACGGGTTAGGGTCCTTGGCAGCGGCTACTACCCGGATGACACCTGCCTCGATCAGCCGTTTAGCACAGGGAGGTGTTTTGCCGTAATGGCTGCATGGCTCCAAGGTCACGTAAGCTGTTGCACCGGCCGCTTCACCGCCTGCCATCCGAAGGGCGTGGATTTCTGCATGGTCCCCGCCCCGGCGGAGATGGGCGCCCATGCCGAGAATACGTCCATCCTTAACGATGACACAGCCTACCACAGGATTAATCCCCGTTTGCCCTGCCGCTCCGGCAGCCAGCTGCAGCGCCAGCCGCATATACCATTCATCATTCATCACGTCCTGGGGGTTCATGCTTCCCCCTCCTTATCCGCAAAATCAAAAAAACCCTTCTCCACAAAATGGAAAGGGGACAGTTTAGAGGTCCGTAGCGGCGCATACCGAATAGAGCTGTTTCCTTTTGACATGTGAAAAAAGGAACTTGCCTATGTGAATAAAACGCAGATACGAAAATCACTTTCTCCCATCCAGACTATACTGTCGGTCTTGGAGTTGCACCAAGTCCTCCGATGAACAGCGCCAGAGGCGCCGGGCAAAGAGCCAGCTTCACCGGGTCACGGACTGACCGCAAGGGTGCAGGAGTGCGCTTGTGCGCCACTCCGCCTTACGGATCACCGCCGGTAGGGAATTTCACCCTGCCCCGAAAGTAACTTCGATATGAAATTATCATGCTATTGCCATGAAGTGTATCATCCCGCTGCTGAATTTGCAAGAGAGTAACGGTTACGCCCCGATCTCCTCCACCTGCTCCTCGTTTCCGGTAATCACCTTGTGGACCAGAAGACGGGCAATGCGGAGATTATCGGTTTCTTCTATTATAAATTCCACATTCTCATAGAGGATCTTATCGTTCTTCCGCGGCGGAATTTCCATCTGGGAATACACCCATCCACCGATGGTATCGTACTCCTCCGTACTGATATCCGTTCCGAAGAAATCGTTAAATTCGGAGATAAGCAGCAGTCCGTCAACCGAATACACCTGGTTATCCCGGGCTTCAATACTGGGACGCTCCTCATCGAATTCGTCCTGGATCTCACCGACAATTTCTTCAAGAATGTCCTCGACGGTGACCAGACCGGCCGTACCGCCGTATTCATCAATCAAGAGGGCCATCTGGTGCTTCTTACGCTGCAGGTTTGCTAACAGCGTGCTGATGGACATGCTCTCCGGCACAGTGGCCAAGGGTCTCAGCACACTGCGGATATCCCGGATGCGGTCCCGCGGGTTGAACAAATCCTTAATATGAATGTACCCAATAATATTATCCTTGTCAGGGTCACAAACAGGATAGCGGGTCCGCATCTCCTGAATTGCGATCTCGATGTTATCCTCGATGGACAGGTTGGCGTACAAACACACCATTTCCGTCCGCGGGATCATAATTTCTCTGGCTGTGGTTTCACTGAATTCAAAGATGTTGTCCATCAGGGTCATTTCGGCCTTGTCGATAAGGCCGCTCTTGTGGCTCTCCTGCATCAGGAGACGGATTTCTTCCTCAGAGTGGGCGGTTTCGTGGCCATTGCCCGGCTCAATGCCGGATTTACGCAACATCCAGTTGGAAGCTCCGTTCAGAGACCAGATAAAAGGGTACATCATTTTGTTGAAGACGTACACAGGGACGGCTGTCCACAACGTCACGGCTTCGGATTGCTGAATTGCGTAAAGCTTCGGGAATTGCTCACCCAATGTGATATGAAAGGAAGTAACAATAGCAAATGCAATGATGAACGAAATCGTATGCGCCGCAGCCGCAGGCAGTCCCATCATATCGAACAGCGGCTCCAGGAGCCGTGAGATGGTCGGTTCACCCAGCCAACCGAGAATCAGTGAGGTCAGGGTTATACCCAACTGGCAGGCGGACAGGTAAGCGTTCAGGTTATGAAGGATCTTGTGGGAGATCTTCGCCCGGAAGTTCCCCTCCAAGGCAAGCGCCTCAATCCGGCTGGCCCGAACCTTCACATACGCAAACTCCGCTGCCACGAACAATCCGTTCAACAAAACAAACACCAATATCAAAACCAATTTCACCCACATAGGTAAAGGGTCTATGCCCAATTTAGCTCCTAACCGTCCAGGGGACCGGCTAGGATACACCTCCTTTATAAGTTCAAAATGGATACATAATAAAACTATATACGTTTTTTGTGTCCATCGTCAAACCGTGAAAATTCCACTGATTCACGCCTTCTCCTTGCCACAGGCTGAGAAACGGCTGATTGTTTCATAAAAAGCGCTCTAAAGGCGTCTTTTCCTCAATCTTGAGGGTTTTCGGGGGAATTTCATAAAAAAATCTGATAAATCAATTTTGCCCGCCATTCCTTGATCAGACGGATGGGCTGAATTTATAGCCGATGCCCCTGATATTATGGATAAATTTCGGAGATGAGGGCAGCGGCTCAATTTTTTTGCGGAGGCTGCTGATATGCACCAAAACGGTTCGGGTATCCGAATTGCTTTCGGCTCCCCATACCCGATGATACAACTGCTCGGTGGTGAATACCTGGTTAGGATTTTGCGCCATAAAAAACAACAGCTGAATCTCCTTAGCCGACAAGGGGACCGGCACTTGGTCCAACCGCACCGCATAATTTTTGAGATCGATGGTCATTTCACCAAAATGAAGCACATCCGCAATTTCCTTCACCGCCGGCTGGGCCAGAAAACGGTTGAAAATTGGCGCGCGGCGCAGATTTGCCTGGACCCGGGCCAGCACCACCGCAGGGTCAAAGGGCTTCACAATATAGTCGTCACCGCCGATTTCCAGACCGTTCACCACATCCTCCGAGTCATTCCGGCAGCTGATAAAAATAACAGGCACATTGGATATCTTGCGGATTTCGCGACATACGCCGAACCCGTCGATCAGCGGCAAATTTATATCCAGCAGAACCAGCTCCGGAAGCTCTTTTTCGAATACCCGCAGTGCCTCCAGACCATTCTCTGCAACAAAGACTTGAAAGCCGTGCTTTTTCAGATACAACGTTATGAGATCTCTGATTTCCTGGTCATCCTCTGCAACCAGCAACTTCTCCGAAGTCACGTTTAGTCCACCACCATTGGAATGAATTCAATCGGAATATCAAACTGAAAGGTACTGCCTTTACCGTATTCACTGTGGACAGTCAGAATTCCTCCATGATGCATGACGATTTCCCTGGCAATGGCCAAACCGAGCCCTGACCCGTCCCTGGCGCTCCTCTTTTTGCCGTTCCCCTTCACAAAACGGTCAAAAATATGAGGCAGCAGCTGCGGGTCAATTCCCTTGCCGGTATCCGTCACCTGAATCACCAGCCGGTCCCGCCCGTATTCGCCGCGTATGATGATGGCGCCCCCTTCTTCCGTATAATTAAGGGCATTATGCACCAGGTTCGTAATCACCTGACGAATGCGGATGGGGTCAATCCGGGCTACAGGCAACCCCTCCTGGGTCGTTTCCGGCTTTAGCAGCTGGAAATGGATCCCCTGATTCTCCACATCCCATTGGAAGCTGGAGAAATATTCATCGAACAAATCGTCCACAATCACATCCACCATATGGAAGGTGGTCTGCCCCTCCTCCAGCTTCGTCAGATCGAACAAGTCCTGCACCAGCCTGTCGGCCATCTGGATCTTGTCATACAAGAGCTGGATATATTGCTTCTCCGGCTGGATCACCCCGTCCAGCAGGGCCTTCATATATCCCTGGATGGAAGTCATGGGTGTTCCCAGCTCATGGGTTACATTGGCGATAAGCTCCCGCCGCGAGGTTTCCAGCTGATGAAGATGTTCATTGGCATACATCAGATGGGCATTGGTGATTTCCAGCGCTTCCGTTCGCTGTTTGATTTTCTCCTCCAGCTGCTGGTTAAGCTGTGCCAGCTGCCCGGATACATTCTCCACATCCACATACGCCTTGGAATAGCGGTGGGCAATGACCAGGGTTTCGGCAAAGGCCAGCAGAAACACGCTGATGGGCATCAGGGAATAACTTTGGATGACACCCTGCTCAAGCAGAATATCGTTCACAACAGTGCCGATCATGATCAGAACACATAAGGCATTGATCCAGGCTCCGGTGCGGCTCCGCGCAACGGCATACGCCAGGACGTACAGACAGTACCCGAGAACGATCAAAAGCGCCACCAAAAAGGGAATAAAGGTACAGGTATATGCCCTGACAGGCAGAATGAGAGCCGATAAGGCCAGCCCCCCGCTGAAGATCCATACTGTCCGGGTCACCCGTTTGTTCATTTCCCGGGGATACAGCAGCTGAATAACGGCCAGCAGGAACGGAATACCGGCGTATAAGGTGAAATAGGATAGTCTGGACCACCATGGCGCAAGGGAGGGGGCCAGGAAAGTCAGGATGCCTTCGTCCAGCACCATAATCCGGACCGACATTAATAAGCAGGTGATGCTGGTCACCAGGCTCATGGAATCCCGTTTGCGCATCCAAAACAGAGCCAGGTGGTAGATGCCCAAGGTAGCCAAAGCGGCCATCACCGATATTTTCCATACCAGGGTCCTCTCCCGGTATTGATAGATGTCAAGAGAATTCCCGAAGGTAAAGGTAGAATGTATGCCGCCTCTCTGATAAGCCGAATTGGCGACCTGGACAATGATTTCATTATTTCCTGCCGTTACAGGAAACCCGATAATCGACGGATAAATAGCCGCTTCCGGGGGGCTTGGGGATTTCCCCAACACTCCTCCATCGCCATAGAGCTGGCCGTTGACATAAATCCGGTACCCCGATTGGATGTCACGGATGCCCAAAGCTTTGCGGGTACCCGCTTGCTCCGGTCCCAGCTTCACCTGAAGCCGGTAAGTGGCCAGCTCTTCCCCCGTCTCCGGCCGGCCGCCGCTCCACATATGGGGGAGCTTGACGTATTCATCCGGCTTTTGAGAGTTCAAAGCGAAGCTCTCAGGCTCAACCAGCCGGTTGCGGTACAGCTCCCACCCTTCGGTTAATAGCAGGGATCCGTTTTGGGAGAAATCCCACTCCGACAAATCCAGGATTCCATTCTGTGCCGGCGGTTCCGGCTGGCGGCTGGCAAAAAGCGCAAAAGCCGCTCCCCCCGCAAATAAAATCAGCAGAACAGTAAATCCCCAAAACAAGCGGGCCGCTTCCTTATGTCTGGTTGTCATCGCGCGTTCACTTGCCCTTCATGCATTCTAGTATTCATCATAACAGAATAACGCAATAAGGGTAAACAGGCCTTTTTGGAAGAGCCCGGGGCAATGGTTGTCCAAAAAGCCCAAGAGGCTTCCGGATTACCCGGAGATGCTCTTGGGCTATAGGTGAACATGGGTTCATGTAGGGGATTATTCCTCCCAAACCTTCACTTCGGACATTTTGGAGCCTTGCTTCAGGGCATCCACATGCTCCATACCTTCTGTCACCTTGCCGAATACGGTGTGTACACCATCCAGATGCGGGAAGGAGTCGTAGGTAATGTAGAATTGGCTGCCGCCTGTATCCTTGCCTGCGTGTGCCATGGCGATTACGCCGCGGACATGCTTGTTAGGGTTGCCGGCAGTTTCACACTTGATGTTATATCCGGGACCGCCTGTGCCATTGCCGCGGGGGCAGCCGCCTTGTGCGACAAAACCGGGAACGATACGGTGGAAGGTCAGCCCGTTATAAAAGCCTTCATTGGCCAGCTTTTCGAAATTAGCAACGGTATTCGGGGCATGCTCCGCATCAAACTCCAGATTGATCGTGCCGCCGTTCTCCAATGTGATGGTACCTTTTTTCATGGGGAGTCTCCTTTGTAAATGGAATCGATCTGACTTATTGTATCGGATTGCGAAAGGAAATACAAATGTTTCAAAAACGGGACCCACCCCCAAACCTCCATAAACAGCAAAAACCCTGCCGTGCTCATAAGAAGCCTCGGCAGGGATAGGGATTATGATTATGCTCTTGCGGGAGCCTTCTTCATCCGCTCGGGAATCAAGTCATTGCCAACAATATCCTCGTAGGATTCGCGCTTCACCGCCAGATCGGCGCTGCCGTCCTTGACGAAGACCACGGCGGGTCGGGGAATCCGGTTATAATTGCTGGCCATGGAATAATTGTACGCGCCTGTGCAGGCTACTGCCAGAAGATCACCGGAGTTAACCTTGGGCAGGGACAGATCCCAGATCAGCATATCCCCGCTTTCGCAGCATTTGCCGGCGATGGAAACAACCTCTTCCGGAGCTGCGGTAGCGCGGTTGGCAAGCATGGCCTCGTATTGGGATTCATAGAGAGCGGGACGGGGGTTATCCGTCATGCCTCCGTCAACGGCCACATACTTGCGGATGTCGGGAATTTCCTTATAAGTGCCCACAGTATAAAGGGTAGTGCCTGCATCCCCTACAATGCTGCGGCCCGGCTCGATCCAGATTTCCGGAACGGGATAGTCCTGGCCGGCAAAGGAGGTATGAATGCTGTCAACGATGGCATGGACATATTCCACAACGGGCAGCGGGCTGTCCCCTTCCACATAACGAATGCCGAAGCCGCCGCCCAGGTTCACTACCTTAAACAGCACGTTCAGCTCACTGCGAACCTTCACCGCAAAGCTCATTACCTTCTCCACGGCAAGCTTGAAGCCTTCCACCTCGAAAATCTGGGAGCCGATGTGGGAGTGCAGGCCTAAGAGCACCAGGTTCGGCTGGCGCGATGCCTCTTCCACGGCACGGAATGCCGAGCCGTTGCCCAGGTCAAAGCCAAACTTGGAGTCCTGCTGGCCGGTAGAGGTATATTCATGGGTATGGGCGGACACGCCCGGTGTAATGCGGAGAAGCACATTCACCTTGCGGTTGCGTTCGCCGGCCATAGCATTCAGGAGCTCCAGCTCCACAAAGTTGTCGACAACGAAGCAGCCGATGCCGGCTTCCAGCGCCATGTCAATTTCCCGGGGGGTTTTGTTGTTCCCGTGGAAGTGGATCCGCTCTGGAGGGAATCCGGCTTGGAGAGCGGTGTACAGCTCGCCGTCAGATACCACGTCGAGGGAAAGCCCCTCCTCATCTACGATCCGGCACATGGCCATGGTGCAGAAGGCCTTGGAGGCATACGCCACCTGAAACTTGAGTCCGGAGGATTTGAAGGCACCGATGAATTCACGGCAGCGTCTTCTGATGAGCTCCTCATCGACGACATAAAGGGGGGTTCCAAATTGTTCTCTAAGTTGAACGGCATCAACGCCGCCTATTTCCAGATGGCCGTGATCATTAATTCGACTTGTCCCATGCAGATACATTGCCATTTCTCCTTGTCAATTGGTCTAACAACAAAATAACATATAACGGCCGTCTGTGCCATACACAAACGGCCGATTGATTTGTACTATCCGTCGGAGACCGGCTGCCGGGTATTGTCTGTCGTATCCGTCAGACTGATCCGGTGGCGGCTCTCGCCAAAGGGTCTGCGGATCAACACCGTATAAAGCGCCTTTGCATTAAACGGTATAAACGGCCACATGTAGGGAGAGTTGTACGAGCGCTGCACGGTAAGTATGATCAGCCAGATGGTGGTTGCGCCCACCAGCCCCGGCACTCCCAAGGTGGCGGCTGCCAGCAGCAGAATGATCCGGGAAATGCGGTTAGCCATCCCCAATTCATAGCTGGGTGTAGCAAAGGTGCCGATAGTCGCTACCGCCATGTACATGATGACCTCGTTTACGAACATACCGGTTTCTACGGCGATTTGGCCAATGAGGATAGCAGCGATCAAGCCCATTGCAGTAGCCAGCGGTGTTGGTGTATGCACCGCGGCCATCCGCATCAGATCGACGCCAAGCTCGGCGATGAGAAACTGCACGATTACCGGGAGCCGCGCCGTTTTTTCCGGCCCTAACCACTCCATCCCCACCGGTTTGAGCTCCGGATGGACCACCATCAGATACCAGATGGGCAACAGAAAGAGAGAGGCGATGATCCCGAAATACCGCACCCAGCGGAAGTAGGTGCCCACTGCAGGATTTTGGCGGTATTCCTCCGCATGCTGCATCAGCTGGAACATGGTACAGGGCAGGATCATGGCACTGGGGGAGGTGTCCGCCAGAAGCACCACATGGCCCTCCAGCAGGTGGGCGGCCACCACATCGGGCCGCTCCGAATACCGGACCAGCGGGTAGGGGTTCCATCCCGACTTGTTGACCAGAATTTCCTCCAGCTGTTTTTCGCCCAAGGGAATACCGTCAATCACGACCTCCTCCACCTTATTCCGGAAGGTATCGATAAGTTCCGGGGCGGCCACATCCTGGATGTAGGCGATACACACATCGGTTTTGGTGCGTTCCCCTACCTGCACCACCTCGAATTTAAGCCGCGGATCCCGAAGTCTTCTGCGGATCAGCGTGACGTTGGTCATTAGGGTTTCCACGAAGCCGTCCCTGGCTCCCCGGACCACCCGCTCCAGATCCGGCTCCGAGGTGGAACGGACCGGGAAGCTCTTGGCGTCTATGACCAGCGCGGCACGGGCGCCCTCCACGAAGAGCGCCGTCATCCCCGCCAGTGTTTTATCGATGACCTCATCGAACTTCTCCAGACTTTCCACCTGGATATGGGCCACCAAATTATCCTTCAGCTTTTCAAGCGGATCGTCTCCCAGCTCCTCCTCGCTGGCATAGGTCAGCCGTTTGATTACCTCGATCAGGGCCTCGTCCTTAGCGAAGCCGTTCATATAAAGGAAGCTGCAGCGGACACCCCCGAATATCATTTCCCGGAAGGTTACGTCAAAGCTGATGCCCAGGCCGACTTTTTCCTCCAGAGCGCGCTTTACGTCCTCCATAGAATCCGGTATTTCCTTCATATTTTTCAGCCGGTTTTCTTCCTCCGACATTCTGCTCTGGGCGCCGCTTTGTTGATTTTTGTGGCTGCGCCCCTTGGGTTCCTGCTCTTCTTTCTTCTGAGCCGCTTCCTTGCCGGAGTGTTTATGCGGGCCGTTATGCTCCTCACGCTTCTCTCCGGTTTCCTGCTCGTGTCTGTGGAACGCACCGACCTCCATCGGCCTGCGGAGAAGCGTCTTCCGGCGCGGAGCTGCGTGTCCGCCCTCCTCCCCTGCTTCCTCCCGAAAGGGAGGCACCGGCATATGGCCGGAATGCCCGTGATGCTCTTCCGGATTCATCTCATCAGGACCCATTGTGAAGCCACCTCGCTTTCATATTCTAGGGTGTGTTTGCAAACACGGCCTAGGTGACCCGGCCAAACCTCCGGGGAGGCAGCCGGGCATAGCTATTTGCCGTGGTAAACCAGCCATTCAAACAGCGAACCCGCCACTTTTCCCAAGATCATTGCCATCAGCAAGGACAGAATATGCCGGGACATGCCAAGCCGCTTGGCCAAAATGGGCAGCACATTAATAACCTCCGTCAGCGCCGCCGCCAGCATACCCACGAACACCCCGCTGAAAAGTCCCATAACCGCAGGGGACAATACCGTACCGGAGAAGCGCCAGTCCATAAAATCCGCCACCGTCCAGAACACGGAGCCGGTCACCACTGCCGTTTCATAGCCGTGAATCCGGTCCGCGGAGCGGGTCAGCTGGGCCAGGCGAGGGACAATGTCCAACACCAGCAGGAAGGCCACCATGCCGCTGCCCACCGCAATCCCCCCGGCCAAACCGATAAACGCGATCAAGGCATTAGCAGCTATCCCGCTCATGGGGCCGCTTCCCTCCTTTGTGGCCGGCTTTTCCGTACTCCTCGGCAACCACATACTGGTTCATACTTTGCTGGTACAGGTACATTTCCACCTCAAGGGGACTAGGCTCCTCGTTAAACTTCTTCTTGAACACGTGGTTGAAAAACAGCACCATCCCCACACCGATGCCCAAGGAATACGGGATTTGCAGCCAATAAGGGTGCTCCGGACGCTCTCCCGTCAACAGCTCGTAAATCCGCCCGTGCACCGCAGGCATACTCACGTCCTCGTGAAAGTTCATGATGGCCAGCCCCGAGCCGATAAACAAAAGAAGCCATACGGCCGCAAACAAAACAGGATGGCATTTGCGCTCGGCCTCCATCACCTGGATCAGGGCATGAGGCTCGCCGAAATGCACCAGCTGCATCTCCGGCACAACCTCCTTGACCCGTCTGGTTACCAGCATCATATCCACCAGAAGCCGATTGCCGTCCTCCACCTCCGGCCGGAAAAGCACCAAAGCGGAAATCTCCGGCAGCAGCTCCGGCTCTGTATACAGATCGGCTGCGTGTCCCAGCGTCACCGCCTCGCCCTTTTTGACCGTGATGTTCTTGCGGAAGCGGAGATATAGGCTGGGCGCCGCAGAATCCGGTGCAATCATCCAAATCCCCTCCCTTTTGCCGGTAACGTCAACTCACAAGAGGAATCAAGTCCAAGACTTCACCCCCGGGTGAGATTAGTATGCAATCTTTCCACATTCTCTAACCGCTGCGTGGCCTTGCCCGGGTTTGCCAAAATCTGCAGCGGCATGTCAAAAAGGGCAGCGGATTCCTCCGCTACCCTTCGTTTGTTTCCATCGTAACCGGATTTACTTATACCGCCGGATAAACTCTACCGCCCGCCGGATGTCCGTCTCAGGCTGATCGCCCACCTCACGCTCGATGGTCAGGTAACCGGTGTAGCCAATATCCTGGAGTGCGGCAAAATAGGCATCAAAGTTAACCTTGCCCTCTCCCAGCGGAACCTCCCGAAAAAACGCCCCGTCCCGGACCATACGCGAGATGGTTTCATGGTCCATAGGCGCATAACCCAAAGCCCCGTAGATGTTCCGGGGATCGGTGGCCTGCAGCTGCAGGCCGTCCTTCACATGGGTGTGCACGATGTAATCCCGCAGGGTATACACGCCCTGAACCGGGTCATCCCCCGTTACCATAACCATGTTTGCGGGGTCGAAATTGACGGATACCCCTTTGGTGGACAGGGTATCCAGAAAGCTCTTAAGATGTGACGCCCGCTCCGGACCTGTCTCAATGGCAAAAAACGCACCGTTCCGGTGAGCATACCCGGCCAGCTCCTCACAGGCCTCCTGCATAGCCGAGTACACGGGACTTGCGGCGTCCTCCGGCACAATTCCGATGTGGGTGGTGACCACTGCTGTTCCAAGCTCCAGAGCCAGGTCCAGAATCCGTTTGGATTTCTCGACCTTGGCCGGGTTAGCCTGCGCATCCTGGAAGCCATGTCCCCCCAGGTCGCCAACCAGAGCGGAGATCTCCAGCCCCAAGCTGTTTATGAAGCTCTTGAGCTCTCTGCGGTCCGCAGCCGAGAGCGCATCAGGGTCCATTACCCCTTTTACCGCATAAATCTGTACCCCGTCGGCTCCCACTTCCTTGGCCTTCCTCAAGCCCTCCCGGACACCGACGCCGAAGCTGTCGACAATGACACCGATGGGGTTTACCAGCTTCCGTTCCATTTGGATCAGCTCACTTTGCGTTTTAGTCGCACCGGCTTACTTCCACCTTGCCCTCTTCCACCTGAATCTTCTCCGAAACCGTGTCCCGGACGGCGCCCATCACCAGCTGCAGCATATAATTCAAGTCGCTTTGGGTTTCCTGAAACTCCGAGACGATCGGAATCGCATCCAATTCATTCTGCAGGGCTTCAATTTCCTCATCGATGGCCTTGACCATTTCCTTGTTCTTGAAGGTTTGCTCGAAGGCGACTGCTTCCTTCTGCTTCTTCTTAATAGTGCTGATCAGACCTTGGACATGGGGATTCACGGCAATCTGCTCCTCCGCCTTGCGGTAGGTGTCCACCTCCGACGAGTCCGCAAACAGCTCCGCCAATTCCCGGGCTTTGGCCATAATTGTTTCACGTCCGGCAGTATCGCCGGCTGCAGGAGACATCATGTCGTCCGCGCTATTGTGTGTGCTCATGCCGGTGTCCCTACCTTTCCTGTATCTGCATGGATAAGCTCGCCCCGGAGCAGCCAGGATTGGGGCTCGGTAACCCGTACCTGTACCAGCTGCCCGATCAGCTCCTTCGACCCTTCAAAGTGGACCAGCTTCAGGGTCCGGGTTCTGGCGGCCAGCACGCTGGAATTGGTCTTGCTTTCCCCTTCCACCAGCACCTCCACCACCTGGCCCTTAAGCCTGTCGTTGCTGGCCTTGCTCAGCTCCATCATCAGCTCGTTCAAGCGGTATAACCGTTGCTTCTTCACCTGCTCCGGCACATCATCCTGCATCTTGGCGGCAGGAGTTCCCTCCCGCGGTGAATACAGGAAGGTGAAGGCCGCATCATATCCCACTTCCCGCACCAGGGACATGGTTTCCTCGAACTGCTCGTCCGTCTCGCCGGGGAAGCCTACAATAATATCTGTGGTCAGCACAACATCGGGGATAGCCAGGCGGATTTTCCGCACCAGCTCCAGATATTGCTCCCGGTTGTACTTGCGGGTCATGGCCTTCAGCACCGCAGAGCTTCCGGATTGCACCGGCAGATGGATATGCTCCATCAGGTTGCCCCTTTTGGCCAGCACATCAATCAGATGGTCGTCGAAATCCCGGGGATGGGAGGTGGTGAACCGGATCCGCGGAATGCCGATTTGCCTCATTTCATCCATCAATTCCCCGAAGCTGTAGGTCCGGTCCGTGAAATCCTTGCCGTAGGCGTTTACGTTCTGCCCCAGCAGCATGACCTCCTGGAAGCCTTGGCGCGCCAGCTCTCTTACTTCGGCAATCACATCCTCCGGCCTGCGGCTGCGCTCCTTGCCCCGGGTATAAGGAACGATGCAGTAGGTGCAGAACTTGTCGCAGCCGTACATGATATTCACTGAGGCTTTGATGCCCTCCCGCTTCTTAGGGAGATTCTCAATAATATTGCCTTCCCGGGACCATACCTCCACGACCATTTCCTTATCGAAATAGGCCTCCTGCAGCAGGAAGGGCAGCCGGTGGATATTGTGGGTGCCGAAGATCAGATCCACAAAGGGATGGCTTTTTAAAATACGGCCGACTACGCTTTCTTCCTGGGACATGCAGCCGCAGACGCCGAGAATAAGCCCCGGTTTTTCCTGCTTCAGCACCTTCATATGGCCCAGTTCGCCGAAAACCTTATCCTCCGCATTCTCCCGGACGGCACAGGTGTTGAAAAGAATCAGGTCCGTCTGCTTCCGGTCCTGGGTCTCCTGGAACCCCAGCTCCTCCAGAATGCCCTTCATGGTTTCGGTATCATTCTCATTCATCTGGCAGCCGAAGGTGTAGATCGTATAATACTTGCCCTTGCCCAATCCTTTCAATTCCTCAGGAATAGAAGATTCGTATTGGACCTGGATTTCCTCCCGGCCGCGGCGTTTGCCTTCCTTGTAATCGGGCTGGCTGTTGATCTGCACTGTTCTGCCCTTGATCCGGTATGTGGTTTTGCCGTCCTTTTCCTCCAGCACCTTGGCATCGGAAAAATCAAAATAGGCGGAGTAATCCTTGACCGGGTCGGATTTTAAGTCCGCTGGTTGTTGGCTCTCCTTCTTCATTTGTCATTCCACCTTTATATGTCTGATATATTAAGCGCTAAAAACAGGCAATCAACATTGATTATAGCATAGGTTAGGCGGAAGTCCTATCAAACCCCAGACCGTTTCCCGCAGCAAAACCAATGAAGGGGATTCATCCACCTCTTGTATTTCGCCACTGCTTCCTTCCCCAGAATGACGGCCCCCGTCAAAAAAACGATTTCACTTGCGCCGATCATCACACCGCCGGCTACCGATTTCGTTGTGACTGTCAACGGCAGGAAAGGAAGCACCGGGAGCAGCGCATACAGAAGAAATGATAAGGCAATCAAAACAATGGCTGCTGTCCTCAAAGGTTTCTTTGTGACTGCCTGTGGAGAAAGCAAGGTTTCCCCGCCGCCGAAGTGCTTCTGCAAGATCCGTCCATACCGGTTCATCAGGAGCTTATCCGCAAGTCTTGGTGACAGCACATTCAGCTTGGCAAAAATCCTTGTGGGCAGCCCGCCCATCAGCCAAACTGTCCGCCTGCGTGCTACCGTATCCAGCAGCTCCGAGGCTACCTGCTCCGGGGAGGAGATAGTGATGCCCATCTCCTTCCACACCTGGTGAAACGGACGCTCTGCGGGCGTGTCCGCTGAATTCGGGCAGAAGTAGGTTACCGTAACTCTGCTGCCCTCCTGCTTCAGTTCCCGGTTCATTGCTTCTGCGAAGGCATGGATTCCGGCCCGGCTGGCCACATCTACGCTGTAATAAGGAAATGCCAGCCTTCCGTCTGCAAAACCGCCCATATGGACGATGGTGCTTCCGGAGCTGTTGTTCATCACCGGCAGAAAGTGGCGGGTAATCAGAATCGCTCCCAGGAGATTGGTGTCCAGCGTCCGTCTGATTTCCTCCGGTTCATGCCCGGATAAGGGCTTACGCACGTCGAAGCCGGCTGCATTGACCACCACGTCGATGCCACCGCTGCCGTTCCACTGGCCCACAGCCTCCACAAGCTTCCGGACTGCGGATTCATCCGTAATATCCCCTTCCGCAACAGCCGCTTCTCCTCCCAGCCGCTCCCTCAAGGCTTGTGCCTTCTCCGGATTCCGTGAAACCAGCATTGCGCTTGCTCCTTCATTCAGGAAGGCTTGGGCATAAGCCTCCCCCAATCCTCCGGTTGCGCCGATAATCACTACCCTCTTGTTAATAAACCGCTGTTTCATGTGTTCTCCTCCGTTTTACCGTCGCGGATCAGCTTCTCCATTTCAAACGTCATAGCGCTAAGCAGCTCCTCCATCATGGTTTGGCGTTCCTTCGTCTGCAAGAAAGCCAGAATAAGCGTCTCCAGCCTCCCATACAGCTGCTCATCCCCCTCCACGATGCGCCTTCCCTTTTCGGTCACCACTGCAAAATAAACTCTGCCGTCATCAGGAGACTGCTTCTTTTCCACCAAGCCCAGCCCTGACAGCTTCCGCACAATGGCGGACACGGCCGGTTTGGTCAGCTGGAGCGCTTCCGCAACTTGAGAGAACCGGGGGTTGCCCTGATAATAAATCGTCGTCAAATAATAATAATCATTGGAATTGAACTGTCTGGCCTCCGAAGCGGACAGTTGGGCATTTATATTGCGCAAGGACTCTCTCCACATAAAGTTGGCGATGTACGCAAGCTGTGCCTTCATGGGCTCCACCTTTGTTCACTATTTTTAATTAAATATTTTTAACTATTATTGCATAAGATCATGCTTTAGCCAACTCCCTCTCATAAAAAAACAATGCCCCACCGGTGTTAAACACGCAGCAGGACACTGTATGAAGGGTATGAAAAGGCCGGCCTCGGAGTTAAACCGGACCGGCGGGAATCACTTACAGCAGGACTTCAGCCTGGTCGCCGTTCTTAACGCCGGCAGCATTGGCTTCGTCTGTGTCGATATGCATATCCAAAGCAAAGGAATCGCTGACGCGGGCGATCACGTCCTCAAAGATAACCGGACGTTCGCTCTTCACCTTAACGGACAGCAGCTGCTTGTCCTTAATGCCCCACTTCTCGGCATCAGAGGTGTGGAAGTGAATGTGGCGGGCAGCGACGATAACGCCGTCCTCGGTTACAACTTCGCCGGCAGGGCCGACGATCTTGATGCCGGGAGTGCCTTCGGTTTTGCCGGATTCCCGTACGGGAGCCGCTACGCCCAATGCAAAGGAATCTGTTTTCGAAATTTCAAGCTGTGTTTTGGGGCGTTCCGGACCCAGGATCCGGACTTTATCGAACTTGCCCTTGGCGCCGATAACCGCTACAGTTTCTTCTGCGGCATATTGGCCAGGTTGGGAAAGGTCCTTCATGTTCTTCAATTCGTAGCCTGCTCCAAACAGGATGTCGATGTGTTCGCGGGATAAATGGATGTGCCGGGCCGATACGCCTACGGGAACCAGTTTCATGATTGAGGTCTCCTGCCTTCCAACTGTATTCATATTTTTGAGGAACTGTTATACTCGATTTCTATTATAACAAGACCGCGTAAAAATGGCATATGTTTTTCACATATGCCGGAATTTTTTTAAACCATTATTTAAATTCTGCCACCAAACGTTCAAATTCATCCTCCGTAATCTGGATATTCTGCTTGGAAATCCCTTCCTGCCTAAAACCCGTTACCTGGTCCTCGTAGGAGGGTTTGGTGGTATCCTGATAGATGAGGCCTGTAAGCAGGCCGCCCGTCTCCATTAATCGGGTCATTGCCTGAATCCGGTTGCCGGGATCATATCCCTCCTCCTGATCCAGATTCACCAGATTTTCCTTGAACCAGTCATAGGTATTCACCTTGTTAAAGGTAACGCAGGGGCTGTACACGTTGATCAGGGAAAAGCCCTTATGCCGGATGCCTGCTTCAATCAAGGCGGTGAGCTGTTTCAGCTCGCTGGAGAAGGATTGGGCCACGAAGGTGGCGCCGGCGGACAGGGCAACCTCCAATGGCGACAAGGTCGACTCAATGGAGCCTCCCGGTGTGCTTTTGGTTTTGAAGCCCATGGCGCTGCGCGGTGAGGTTTGTCCCTTGGTCAGCCCGTAAATTTGGTTATCCATAACGATATAGGTGATGTCAATGTTCCGCCGAAGGGCATGAACGGTATGGCCCATGCCGATGGCGAATCCGTCCCCGTCTCCGCCTGCGGCAATGACAGTGAGTTCGCGGTTGGCCATCTTGAGGCCTTGGGCGATTGGCAGGGAGCGTCCGTGAATGCCGTGGAAGCCATAGGCATTGATATAGCCGGAGATCCGGCCGGAGCAACCGATGCCCGACACCACAGCCAAGCTTTCCGGTGTCAGCCCCACGTTGGCCGCAGCGCGCTGAATGGCGGCCTGTACGGAGAAATCCCCGCAGCCCGGACACCAGTTGGGTTTCACATTATTGCGGAAGTCCTTCATCGTTGCCATACGATCAGCCCCTTGCATGCTTTATGAATTTCCGCCGGCAGGAACGGATTGCCGTCGTATTTCAGGACACTGTGTATCTTATCCGCCTGGCCCAGATTCAGCTTCAGGAGACTTGCCAGCTGTCCGGTGGCGTTGTTCTCTACCACAACTACCTTTCTGGCGCGGTTGAGATGGGGCGTCAGCTCCTCTGTGGGGAACGGATGCAGCTGCCGGATGGTGATATGGGCGGTTTTGATGCCCTCCTCCTCCAGCCGCGCTCTGCCTTCGTCGATGGTGCCCAGAGTGGAGCCCATGCCGATAATCAGCATATCCGGTTCAGCGTGGCCCTTGTGAATCTTGATGGCATCGTTTACATGAATCGACTTGAGCTTCGCCAGCCGTTTGTCCATCATGTTCTTGCGGTTAACCGGCGATTCCGAAGGACGCCCGGCTTCGTCATGCTCTACACCCGTTACATGATGGAGACCGTGTTTCGTACCCGGCAGCACCCGCGGGGACACCCCGTCAGAGCTTGCAGCATAACGCTTGAACAGCTCATGCTCACCCAATTCAGGCAGTTGGTCCCTCAGCTTGCCTCTCTTGATGGCGATTTTCTTGTAATCGAAAACATCCGAGGATTGTTTGCCCAAAGAAAGCTGGAGATCCGTCAAGAGGATAACCGGACATTGGTACTCCTCCGCCAGATTGAAGGCCTCAATAGTATCGTAGAAGCACTCCTCGATAGTGCTGGGCGCCAGTACGATCTTGGGGATTTCCCCGTGGGTGCCGTAAATCATGGCGAATACATCGCTTTGCTCCTGCTTGGTGGGGAGTCCCGTGGACGGGCCGCCGCGTTGGGTATCCACTACCACCACCGGTGTTTCCGTCATACCGGCCAGCCCGATTGCCTCCATCATCAGCGACAGGCCGGGTCCTGCCGATGCGGTCATCGCTCTCGCTCCGCCATAGTTGGCGCCGATGGCCATGGTAATCGCCGCAATTTCATCCTCTGTTTGAATAACGGTGCCGCCGAATTTAGGCAGCGCCTTGATCAGATATTCCATGATTTCCGACGCGGGAGTAATGGGATATGCGGGCATAAACCGGCAGCCGGCGGCTAAAGCCCCCAAGGCAATAGCATCGTTCCCGATCATAAAGAGCTTTTCCTTGCCATCCGCCTGCTCCAGCCGGAATTCCTCCAGCGGACCGCCTGCCTGGCTCAGAATAAATTCGGCGCCGCGTTTGACCGCCTCCACATTTTTCTCCACAACTGCCGGGCCCTTGCGGCCGAACTCCTCCTCCACCGCCTTGTTAAAGACGGACAGGGGCAGCCCCAGAAGTGCCCAGGAAGCGCCGGAAGCCACCATATTTTTCATCAGAGAGGTCCCCAGTTCCTCAGCTATCTGGGTGATGGGAACCGCGAACAGCCTGGCCTTCAAACCTTCCGGCAGCACAGGGCTGAATTTGGCGTCGGCCACAACCACGCCGTTCTCACGAAGCTCGTATGCGTTTACATCGATGCTCTCCTGGTCGAAAGCGACCAGAATGTCCAAACTGTCGGATATGGCACGGATAGGCTTGGTGCTGATCCGGATCTTGTTGTTGGTATGTCCACCTTTAATCCTGGATGAAAAATGCCGGTACCCATACAAGTAATACCCCAGCCGGTTCAATGCCGTGGAGAAAATCCGGTCGGTGCTTTCCACGCCTTCCCCTTGCTGGCCTCCGATCTTCCATGACAGTTGACTGATCATGACGCCCACTCCTTAGCTGGTGACATCCCCCGCAAACAAGCTTGCCGCATACTCCCATAAGAAATGCGGGGACCCCGGATGATAGTAATCTTCCATTTTTCTCTTTCAAAATGTAAACGCAATCTTTAGTGCTGCTGTAAGCATTTATTTGTCTCTCACCAAAATTCTATGCTGTCCATGTTAGATTTGCAAGTAAATTTGACGATTTTGTTACATAACTCTTTTCGCTCATAATTATACTTATTATAGATAAGTAGTTATATTAATCATCTTCTAGAGGAATGAAAGAAATTGCTTATCCCGGCAGATTTTCCGACATAAATCGCCGCCAATTTCCATAGAGAACCCCCTCCGCATCCTCTGCGGAATATCTGCGGTAGATTTCGTTGGCTAAACGGTCATAATTGCCTGCATGCTCCAGCCCGGGTATATGATAGTCCACCCCGTCGAAGTCCGAGCCGAAGCCTACATGCTCCCTCCCGCCTAATGCCGCTACATGGTCCAGATGGGTTAGGATATCCTTAATGGCAGGCTCGGACGCCTTGATAAACCAAGGCACGAAGGTTAACCCCATCACAGCTTTGCGGGCAATCAGGACCTGGATCATCTCATCAGTGAGATTCCGGGGGTGGGGGCACAGCTTGCGGACATTGGAGTGGCTGGCGCAGAAGGGCGCGGATGAAAGCTCGGCCAGCTCCCAAAAACCTTTATCGCTTAGATGAGAAACATCCAGGATCAATCCGAGCTTGGTGCATTCCTCGATCAGCTTTTTGCCCTTCAGGGTAAACCCCCCGTTCCGCGGCTCCAACACACCGTCCGCAGCCCAGTTGGCATAATTCCAGGTCAGTCCCAGCATACGGACGCCCATGGCGAAGGCGGTACGAAGATTCACCAGGCTCCCCTCCAGCCCGTCCGCCCCTTCGAGGGTGAGGATGGCCCCCAGCTTTCCCGAAGCCTCCGCTTCCGTCAAGTCGGCCTTGCTGCGGATATGCCGGACACCTTCGTGGCTGGCAATGCGGTTGTGGAAGGTATCGAAGGCCTCCAGCAGTTGAGTGAAGGATACATGAGGCCGGTTGGACACAAACACCGCGAAACATTGCACGGCCACACCCGCTTTGTTAAGACGGGGAAAGGAGACATCCGCGTAGATGCTGTCCTGCTTAAAGCTCAGCTCGGCGTGCAGATTCATCTTATCCAGCAGATCACAATGGGCATCGAAAATTTTCATAGGGTTCCCTCCTTTTCTCTCTTTCGTTTCACTATATGCACGAACACAAAAAAACCTGTCTACTGCTTCCCGTAAACAGGCGGTGCTGCATATGTCCCCATTGGTGAAGCACAACTGCTCCAGATTCTAACGGGGTTCGACGATGAGCTTGATTGCCGTGCGGTCTTCTCCGTCTATGACTATATCCGTAAACGCCGGTATACAGATCAGATCCACTCCGCCGGGAGCTACAAAGCCGCGGGCAATGGCTACGGCCTTCACGGCCTGGTTCAGTGCGCCTGCTCCAATCGCCTGAAGTTCTGCCGCTCCCCTTTCCCTCAACACGCCAGCCAGCGCACCTGCTACGGAGTTTGGGTTGGATTTTGCTGAAACCTTTAATACTTCCATGAAAGGTACCTCCCAGGGGATAGGTGATGGATTCCAGTACCCATCATATTCGCAGGATTTTCATAACATACCATCCCTGTTGACAAAAAAAAGAAGCCGCCCGGTTACGGACAGCTTCTTCGGCATTTAAGGTGAATTTATTCGCTGATGTAATTATCCTCGTCCGTACGGATTTGCTGGATGCTCTTCGCCAGCCCTGTTTGCTCATCCAGCTCGATCAGGGCTGCGTGGAAGTGCCATTTACCCTCATCCACCACAAACCGGGACGGCAGCTGGGTCAAAAACCGGTGCATCACACCCTCCTGCTCCATACCCAAGATCCCGTCCCGGGGTCCGACCATTCCCACATCCGTAAGATAGGCCGTTCCTCCGGGCAGCACCCGGTTGTCATTGCTCTGCACATGCGTATGGGTACCCACTACGGCGGATACCCGGCCGTTCAGATACCAGCCCATGGCAATTTTCTCGGAGGTGGCTTCCGCGTGGAAATCCACAAAAATATATTGATGACGGCCGCCTTCCCGCTCCAGAATGGCATCCACTGTTTGGAATGGACAGTCTAACGGAGGCAAAAAGGTTCTGCCCTGAAGATTGATTACCAGCAGGTCCTTGCCTGCCGCCTTCAAGGACATATACCCGTTCCCGGGTGTGCCGTAAGGAAAGTTGGCCGGGCGGATCAGGCGGGGCTCATCGTCGATAAAGTCGAAGATCTCCCGGTTATCCCAGGTATGGTTGCCCATGGTGATGCCATGAACGCCTTGGTCAAAAAACTCTCTTGCGATGGCCTGATTGATGCCCCGTCCATGGGCGGCATTCTCACCGTTCACAAGAACGACATCCGGACGGTATTTGGACTTCAGTCCGGGGAGCACGTTCTTGAGCGCCTTACGGCCTACAGAACCCACGATATCGCCGATAAATAACAGTTTAATGGTAATCCCTCCAATTGCCTTGTTCACACAGACCCGGTCCTGCAAGGTCTATGCCGCAGGCCGTTTAGGCCCTGCAAAGAAAAGGAAAGTGGCTTATCAGCCACTCTCCCGTTGTTCCTATTGTTGTTTACTTCGCGTACTCGACTGCTCGGGTTTCCCGGATCACGGTAACCTTGATGTGTCCCGGATAATCCAGCTCGCTTTCGATCTTCTTGGTAATATCCCTTGCCAGACGGAAGGATTCGGTATCGTCCACCTTATCCGGCTGGACCATAACCCGGATTTCCCGGCCCGCTTGAATGGCGTACGACTTCTCTACGCCCTCGAACGACTCGCAGATATCCTCCAGCTTCTCCAGACGCTTGATATAGGTCTCCAGCGTCTCTCTCCGTGCACCAGGCCGCGCGGCAGACAAGGCGTCTGCTGCACCTACCAGCATGGCGATGACGGAGGTGGCTTCGCAATCCCCGTGATGGGATGCGATGCTGTTGATCACTACGGGATGTTCTTTATACTTTTTGCCAATTTCTACGCCAATTTCAACATGGGAGCCTTCCACTTCATGATCCAGCGCTTTGCCGATATCATGAAGAAGTCCGGCACGTTTCGCCAATGTAACGTCTTCTCCCAGTTCTCCCGCCATAAGTCCGGCCAGGTAGGCCACTTCCATGGAATGCTTAAGCACATTCTGGCCGTAGCTTGTACGAAACCGTAAACGTCCCAGAATCTTGATGAGATCCGGGTGCAGACCGTGAACGCCCACCTCGAAGGTGGCTTGCTCTCCGTATTCACGGATGCGTTCATCCACTTCCTTGCGTGATTTCTCCACCATTTCTTCGATGCGGGCCGGGTGAATCCGGCCGTCCGCCACCAGCTTCTCCAGTGAGGTCCGGGCGATTTCCCGGCGGATGGGGTCAAATCCGGACAGGATTACCGCTTCCGGTGTATCATCGATAATCAAATCGATGCCTGTCAAGGTTTCCAACGCACGAATATTGCGTCCTTCACGGCCGATAATCCGGCCCTTCATTTCCTCATTGGGCAGGGAGACGACAGATACCGTCGTTTCCGCTACGTGGTCGGCAGCACAACGCTGAATGGCGAGAGTGATGATCTCTCTAGCCTTCTTATCGGCTTCCTCTCTGGCTTGAGACTCGATCTCCTTGATCATTTGGGCGGTCTCGTGGCGTACTTCCTGCTCTACATTGGTGAGGATGATGGTTCTGGCCTCTTCCATTGTCAGTGCGGAGATCCGCTCCAGCTCAGATACCTGGTCCTTGTAAAGCTGGTCAATTTGAGCCTGGGTTTCTTCAATGCGCTTCTCTTTATTCGCAACTTGCTCTTCCTTGCGCTCCAGGGAATCAATCTTTTTATCCAGCGTTTCCTCTTTTTGCAACAATCGCCGTTCTTGTCGTTGAATTTCATTACGACGCTCACGAATGTCTTTTTCAGCTTCGGTGCGGAGACGGTGAACCTCGTCCTTCGCTTCCACAACCGTTTCTTTCTTCAGTGCATCGGCTTCCTTCTTAGCACCTTCGATAATCTGCTCGGCTGCCTGCTCTGCACTGGAAATTTTCGCTTCAGCAATCGATTTGCGGATAAGAAAACCGATCCAAGCGCCAATGAGACCAGTCACGAGCGAGATTGCGATGGTGATGATGACTTCTTGCATAGACATCTGCGTCACCTCCTCGTCGTTTCTCCAAGGTGTAGCTTGGGGGTATTCGGTTTTTAATCCGTGGGTTTCAGTCTGCTTTACGCATGCTCAATCGTTTTCGGGTTATTGCGGTCTTACGGCGGAAGTAATGAATTGGCGAAAGCTCCTGCATATTTAAAGCAAAATAAAATATACATGAACATTTTAGCTTTTGTCGAAGAACATTGTCAAGCTATTGACAATCAAATCCAATACATTTCTACCCTGCCGTGTAAGGAAGGCATTATGGTTCCTCTTTTAGGGCCTGTATTCATCCCCTCATGAGGGTACCGTTAGCCGCTTTTGGCCCCTGGCTGCGTTACTTTTATCTTGTGCACCCCCGGTGATTTAACCCGAAATGGCCTTGCCTGAAACGAACATTCGCCAAAACCTGCTTCTCTCGGAAATTGGGGGGGACCGCTCCCAGCCGCGGGAGAACTCTACCGGCTTTCCGTCCGGTATCTGGCTGGAAGCCCGAACATGATCAGATTTCCGCGTCATCCTCAGCCGTTTGCTCGGACGCCTCCCGGACCACCCGCTTCACCAATTCATGGGAATATCCCCTGCGCAGAAGATAGGTCATCACCTTGCGTTTCCGTTCAAAGAGCTCTCCTCCGGTAATCCGCCATTTCTTCACGGCTGAATCCAGTGCGGCCGCATATTCCTCTTCAGGATCAATGCTGCCCAGCGCGGACGAAATATCCGCATCCTCCACACCCTTCTGGGCAAGCTCCATTTCCACCCATTTTCGGCCCTTCTTCTGGCTCCGGATCCGGTTCTCGGTCCAAAGCTTGGCAAAGGTCTCATCATTAAGATAACCTTCCCCGGACAGGCGTTCCACCACCTCACGGATCCGCTCCGGCTCGTATTCCTTCTCCTTCAAATGCAATCGGACCTCCTGCTGCGACCGGGGGCGCCTGCCTATGTAACGGATAGCCTCCAGATACGCCTGGTGCCGCTCGTCATCCATTACAATCCCCGCAATGGACTCGCTGTCCACCGACTCCCCCTTCAGAAGCCTGTGGCGGATCATAATATCCTCATGCACCGAAAAGGCATACACATCATCAATAAAAAGGTTGTACCGCTTCTTATTGCCCTTCTGCCGTTCTACCGAAGTGATCCACCCGACCTGATCTTCGCCGTTCGACATATCCTTCTACGTTCCTTTCTGCAAGAAGGGCACCCTGTTTATCCAGGGTGCCCTTACGGTTGTAGGTATAGCTGACTGCTTATTCCGCGTCTTCAAAATCCTCCAAATCATCCTCTTCCTCTTCCTCATTGGAAACGGGAGGAATGGTGGTGATAAGGTTGCTGTTTTCGCGGATTTTCTTCTCGATGGCGTCGCGCACCGACGGATTATCCTTCAGGAATTGCTTGGCATTCTCGCGGCCTTGACCCAGCCGGTCGCCGCTGTAGGAGAACCATGCGCCGCTCTTCTGGACGATGTCCATTTCGGCGCCGATATCCACGATGCTGCCTTCCTTGGATACGCCTTCGCCGTACATGATATCAACTTCGCATTGTTTAAAGGGCGGAGCTACCTTATTCTTCACTACCTTGATCCGGGTGCGGTTGCCCACAATATCGTTGCCCTGCTTCACGGACTCGATACGCCGGATGTCCAGACGGATAGTGGAGTAGAACTTCAACGCACGGCCGCCGGGAGTGGTCTCCGGGTTCCCGAACATCACGCCGACCTTCTCGCGGAGCTGGTTGATAAAGATGGCGATAACCTTAGACTTGTTGATGGCGCCGGACAGCTTCCGCAGGGCCTGTGACATAAGCCGTGCTTGCAGACCCACGTGGGAGTCTCCCATCTCGCCTTCAATTTCCGCTTTCGGCACCAGGGCCGCCACGGAGTCCACAACAATGATATCCACGGCGCCGCTGCGTACCAGGGCTTCCGCAATTTCCAGGGCCTGTTCGCCTGTATCCGGCTGGGACAGGAGGAGCTCGTCTATATTGATGCCGAGCTTGCTGGCGTACAGAGGATCAAGAGCATGCTCCGCATCGATAAATGCGGCTTGTCCGCCTGTCTTCTGTACCTCTGCAATGGCATGCAGTGCTACTGTCGTTTTACCGGAGGATTCCGGTCCGTATATTTCAATAATCCGCCCCCGCGGAAATCCGCCTACGCCCAAGGCGATATCCAGTGCCAAGGAGCCGCTGGGGATGGTCTCCACCTGCATATGGGTGGACTCTCCCAGCTTCATAATAGAGCCTTTGCCGAATTGCTTTTCAATATTGCGAAGTGCCGCTTCCAGTGCTGCGCGACGATCTGCCAAGAGACTCACTTCCCTTTGATTTAGGATGATAATACTATGATAACTGCTTTTTGCGGTTTTGCCAAGGGTTTTTTCGAACATACATTCGCATGCTTGGGAAACAAAAAACCGCAACCAAGAGGTCCTCCCTGTTACGGTTCTTCCGCAAACATATACCTATATTATACCCGCGCACCCGGACGATTGCAAATGAAATGTGCCGGAACCTGCCAAAAAAACGCGGCCCGGACTCACGTTTTGGCGCAGCTTGGCGCGATATCTGATTTAGTTTGAACCTGCGGCAGTGACGGCTAAGCGCTCCCTGGTTCCATTAGCGGCTGACTGGGCTGCTGTTTCCCTTTGCAGCGGGGCTGCAGAAGCAAGTGTGGCGGCGGCACGCAGGAAAGCTATGCGTTTAAGCCGGCGAAGACTGCCGCATGAGCTGCGGCCGCTGCACAAGGGCCAAAAGGCGGCAACCGGTTTCGGTAGCCAGGCAATAGCCAGTGACGACTGCCGCTGGGCTCGGGCCGATTCTAACGGAAGCCAGAGCCGCTATTTGCCAACAAATCGGCGAATTGAAAATCTAACGGAAGTGAGCGCCGTTATTAGAGGTGTTTGGCCTATTTAAGGGGCAAAAAGAACCAAATAGCGGCGCTGCCCGCCGTTAGAATTTCCAAAGTGGCGATTTTGCCGAAATAAGGGCTGTGGCCGCCGTTAGCCCGGTATCTGCCCTCTTTAGCCCAATAGCTGCCCGCAAGGATAAGTATCACCACATACGGATACCCGACGCTGCTGGCTGGCAAACATCACACTTTTATCCCAACTCCGCTAATTTGCCAAAAGAACTGCTGGTTCTCCCGCCCCAGCCAAACGTGCCGTATATAACACTCCTGCTTCTCCACCATATTCCACATCCCAAGACGCCTATAACTCAGAAACCCTGGTTACTGTAAAAGCATCCCGCTCCTGCAGAGGTTTCGCTCCTCAGACCAACTTTTTCCGTTCCTGCCCCACAGGCCTGCCGCACAGCCGCTTACACGCCTCGCCAACGCCCACAGCAGCCGGAGCCATCATTCTGCCTAGCCTTGACTCACCAGCTGCCGCCACAGCATGTACAGCGCCTGCTTGGCTGCCCGCAGCTTCACAATCTCCCTGCTGCCGCCCAGCCGGTTCTTGGTCACCTCTACGGGACCGTCCCGTTTGGCTAAGCCGATATAAACCAGCCCTGGTGGTTTGCCCTCCGACGAATCCGGTCCGGCCACACCCGTCACCGACAATGCGTAGTCCGCATCCAGAGAGCTGCGCAGATTAGCCGCCATCAGCTCAGCGGTTCGGTCGCTCACTGCTCCCGGCGCACCTTCCCCCTCCAGCACCTCCATGGGGATCTCCAGCAGCTTGTGCTTCAGCCCGTTGGAGTAGCTGACAATGCCTCCCTTGAAGGCCGCAGAGCTCCCCGGAAGGCCGGTCAGGAGATCCGACAGCAGCCCGCCGGTGCAACTCTCCGCTGTCACCAGCGTCTCTCCCCGCTCCTTCAGGAGGCGGAGCACCGCTTCTTCGATGCCGATATCCTCCCGGGCATAGAGATATTGCCCCACCCGCTGGCAGATGGCATCCTCCACCGGCTGCAGCTTCCCGTCGGCCTCCTCCTTGCTGGAGGCTTTGGTGGCCAGCCGGATGGTGACCTCGCCTTCTTTTGCATACGGGGCAATAGTCGGGTCCTGCTGGCGTTCAATGAGATCCAGCAGCTCATGCTCCAGCGTGGATTCCCCAATCCCGGCAAACTTCAGCATGCGGGAATACAAGGGGCGCTCCTCCCCCATCGCCTTCAGCAGCCAGGGTTTGCCGTAGCCCGTGAACATGGGCTTCATTTCCTTGGGCGGCCCGGGAAGCAGCATGTAGCGGCAGCCCTCCGCTTCAAGAGCCACTCCCACCGCATGCCCGGTATCATTGGGAAGTGGATCGCTGCCCTCGAGCATAAGCGCCTGCCGGGCATTGCTTTCTACCATATGGACGCCCCGCGCCTCGAAGAAGCTGCGGATGCGCTCCATAGAAGGCTCATGAAGGATCAGCGCTTTGGTGAGATACCGTCCCAGCACATCCTTGGTCAGATCATCCTGGGTGGGTCCCAGTCCACCTGTACAGATCACCAGATCGGCCCGTTTCGACGCAATGTCCAAAGCCTCCACCAGCCGCTGCTCGTTATCGCCGACAACTGTCTGGAAGTATGTATCAATTCCGATGGAGGCGCATTCCGCCGCCAAAAACTGGGCGTTGGTATTCACAATCTGCCCCAGCAAAAGCTCCGTGCCCACTGCAATAATTTCCGCTTTCATAGAAGACACCTCCTGGAATGAATGAACCTTCATACGCGAAAGGCCTTCCCGTGGAGGAAAGCCCTTCTGCATGGACCTGTGCAACAGGCCCTTATGTATGAACGTTTATCACATGCTTGTTCTTGAGGAAATAATCCACACCGGAGTAGATGGTGATCAGCGCCGCCACCCAGCTTGCCCAATAATCGAAATCGAAATTCAGGAAGTGGAACGGGAAATTGTTCAGCAGGAGTGCGATAATTGCCGTGATCTGAGTGGCTGTTTTCCATTTACCCCATTTGCTCGCGGCCAAAACAATCCCCTCCAAGAGGGCAATCTGGCGCAGGCCCGTAACGGCAAACTCCCGGCTGATGATCACGATGACAATAAACGCGCCTACCTTATCCATTTCCACCAGGGATACCAGCACTGCCGTCACCAGCAGCTTATCGGCCAGCGGATCGAGAAGCTTGCCCAAATTCGTGACAAGCTTCCGCTTTCTGGCAATGTAACCGTCCAGACTGTCCGTACTGGCGGCAATAATGAAGATCAGCGCCGCGATCACCTGGTTGTAGGAAATGACGAAATTACCGATAACCAGATTGGGCAAAGGCATCTTCACCAGCAAAAAAAACATGATTAACGGAACCAGAAAAATCCGGGCCATGGTGATGCGGTTGGCCAAATTCATGCGATCGCCTCCCCGGCAAGGTCGAACTCAAAGGAATGGGTCACTTTCACCTTCACAATATCGCCGATATTGCCCTTATAGCCGGAAACAAACACTTCGCCGTCGATTTCCGGGGCGTCATACTGCGAACGTCCTACATATACGTCGTTGCGGCCGTCATAACGCTCCAGCAGCACCTCCAGCTCCTCGCCGACCCGGCCGCCGTTCCGGCTGTTGGAAATCTGCCGCTGCAGCTCCATCAGCTCATTGGCCCGGGCTTCCTTGAGATCCTCCGGAATCTGGTCCGGAAGCCGAGCTGCGGGTGTGTCCTGCTCCTGGGAGTAGGTAAATACACCCAGCTTGTCGAATTGGATTTCCTTCACAAACTGCTTCAGCTTCTCGAAGTCCTCCTCGGTTTCTCCGGGGAACCCGACAATCAGAGAAGTACGGAGCGCAACCCCGGGAATCCGGCTGCGGATCTTCTGGAGAAGCTCCCGTGTATCCCGCCCCCTGCCCGGACGCCGCATCCGCTTCAGAATGGAGTCCTCGCTATGCTGCAGAGGCATATCCACATATTTGCATATTTTAGGGTTGTTGGCAATCACATCAATCAACTCGTCCGTAAAAAATCCCGGATACGCATAGTGCAGCCGGACCCAATCCACTCCGGGAACCAGGGTCAGCTTCTCCATCAGCTCAGGCAACGCAAACTTCTCATACAGATCCATGCCGTAATTGGTGGAATCCTGTGCGATCAGACTGATCTCCCGGACTCCCTGGGAAGCCAGATTCGCCGCCTCCGCCACAATGGATTCCATAGAACGGCTGCGAAATTTGCCGCGCATAATCGGAATGCTGCAGAAGGTGCAGGCGTTGTCGCAGCCTTCGGCAATTTTAATGTGGGCCGAATAGCGGGGGCCTGTCACCTTGCGGGGCAGCACCGCATCATAGTTAAAAACCGGGTTCCCCACATAGCTGGGTTTCGCACCGGCCAACGCCTCATCGATAATATCGGTAATCTTGTCAAAATCCCCGGTGCCGACAATGCCGTCAATCTCGGGCATCTCCTTCATCAATTCATCCTTATAGCGCTGGGTCAGACAGCCGGAGACGATGAGCGCCTTCAGGGAGGCGGTTTCCTTCAGCTCGGCCAGGTCCAGAATGGTATTCACCGATTCTTCCTTCGCCGCATCAATAAAGCCGCATGTATTCACAATGATAACCGTCGCTTCTTCACGATCCTCAACAAGGGTGTACCCGCGTTCATGAATCAACCCGGACATAATCTCCGAATCTACGAGATTCTTGTCACATCCAAGGGTAACAACCTTGATTTTCTCAGACATCCCTGCAATCCCCCAATAGTAATCTAAAAATTGCTTATTCTGGGCCCACACCGCTTTTTCGCCGGCACAGGGCTCCTATCCCCAAAAAGTATAATACAACGAAAAGGTGGTGTCAAAAATGCAAAGAGCCCCACAATGTGGAGCCGGGGGGTGCCGCAGCGCTTACCGGAAATTAAGAAACTGCAGCTCGATGGGCAGATCAGCCTCTCTTAAGAGAGAAATCACCCGCTGGAGGTCGTCGCGGCTCTTGCCGGTAACACGGATTTGATCACCTTGGATTTGGGTTTGCACCTTAAGCTTCGAATCCTTGATGATGGTGTTGATTTTCTTCCCGATCTCTTGGGAAATCCCCTGCTTCAGCTTAATCTTCTGGCGGACGGTCGCGCCGGAGGCGGGCTCCACCTTGCCGTATTCCAGGTTCTTGATGGAAATTCCCCGTTTGGTCAGCTTCGACTGGAGGATATCTACGACATTCTGAAGCTTGAATTCATCGTCAGAAGTGAGCGCGATATCTTCCTTTTCCAACGAGATGCTGGATTTGCTGTTCTTAAAATCAAACCGGGTGTCGATTTCCTTCTGCGCCTGGTTGATGGCATTATTAACTTCCTGCATATCCACCTTGGATACAATATCAAACGAATTATCTGCTGCCATACGTAAAACACGTCCCTTCTTTCACCGGAAAATAATTTGGGGAGACCTTCAACTAGTAGTTAAGTATAGCAATAATTGGAGACAAAGAAAAGGCATCCCCGTTGGCGGAAATGCCTCACCCAATCACCGTTCATTTATTTATTCCTTGCCGGCTCACGGAACATGTCCAGAATCCCCAAAACAATATGGGCGAGACCAAAGCCGAAGATGCCGTATCCCCAAGCATCAGGTGTCAGGTACCACCCCAGCAGGCTCACCACAATGCCAAGCCCGGTTACAATCCAGCTCACTGTCATTGCACATCATGCCTCACTTTTAGTGAAATGTGTCACCAGTGAGTAGGATGCCCATTATCTCCAACCCTATACATGCGCCAGCATTACAAGCCTGCAGCTTGGATTTGCAGCTTTTTGGGGTTAGAGATTTCACCCAACGGAACAACAATGCCATTCACCTTCAGCTCGATGGCCTTAGGCAGGCCGATATTCATAAAAATCGGCTGGTCGGACTCCCATTTTCGCGGAGAGCCCAGCTTGGCCAGATTGCCCTGCTCGATCATGGAATGGTCAAAAATGTTTCCGTTGGGAGTTAGCTTGTCAATCTGGAACCAGCAGTCCGTACCGGTCAGAGTCATTTCGAGACTGAGTGAAGCCGCGTTGGTTAGCTGGTAATAATCCATGTTCCCCTCGCTTTTGACCAGCTTCAGCTCGGGCTGGACAGGAGTAGGTGAAGGCGTCGCCGCAGATTTCACCTCCACATTCCCCCCGGCTGGGGAACCATTGGGATTGACGGTAGCCACCTTATCCGTTATGGGTGAGGAATTGCTGCCATTGACGGACTGGTTGACGCCGTCATGATTGCGGTAGGCAAAATAATAAATCAGCCCCACAATCAGAAGAAAAAACGAAGCCAGCATCACACCTGTGGCGAACTTGCTCCACTTGTCCGAACGTTTGGTGATGGTGCGTTTAGGCGACAAGCTCTCCGTAACCGTTCCGACATTCGTATCCGGGAATACGTTGCGGTACATGGACAGCACTTCATTAGGGTCAAGCCCTACAGCCTCTGCATAGCTTTTGATAAATGCCCGAACATAGAAGTTACCCGGAAGCGATTTGTAATCCCCTTCCTCAATAGCCTCCAGATAACGTTTTCGGATTTTGGTTGTTTCCTGGAGCTGATCCAGGGTGATGCCCTGCTCCAGTCTAGCTTTCTTTAATAACTGACCCAACTCGGACAAACAGTTTCACCTCCGTATCTTTTAAAATACCTTGCTCACCCAATAGCGCAGGCGTCATTCCGTTGCTTTAATAACCATCGTAGGAGGATGGAATATCAATGACAATTTCCTCATCGGGCGTATTGCGCAGCTCGATAATGTAATCGAAGGTGTTGTAGTCGTATTCCGATTCCCGTACGAATATGTCAGGGTGCTCAATGACCTTGGTGGACGGAGCACTCATGATTTCCTGCAGCAGAGTATGGTGCTTTTCATTGGAGCGGATGGTGGAGACAATTCCGTCTATAATGAAAAGATTATGCGGGTTCATCTCATCCTCGGACAGCTGGCTGCGCACCGTCTGCCGCAGCAGCGTAGAGGAAACGAAGGTCCAGCGTTTGTTGGCGCATACACTTCCCGCAATAATGGATTCGGTTTTGCCTACACGGGGCATCCCCCGCAGGCCCACCACCTGGTTTCCGTCCTTCTTGAAGATTTCGCCTAGAAAGTCCACCAGAAGCCCCAGCTCATCCCTGGTAAAGCGGAAGGTTTTGCGGTCATCCGAATCCCGTTCGATATAACGGCCATGACGAATGGCTAACACGTCCACCAGTTTGGGCGCACGTAAGGCGGTAACGGTTATATTATCCACCTTTCTTAACATTTTACCCAAAATTTCTATTTTTTCATCATCATCCGTCTGCAGCAGAAGCCCGCGGGTGCGGTCCTCCACCCCGTTGATGGTAATAATATTGATTTCAAGCATACCCATAATGGACGCCAAGTCCCCCAAAAGTCCCGGACGGTTCTTGTGGATTCTATATTCCATATACCATTGATTCATTGTCATTGTGTATGTACACATCCCATTCTGTAATAACTTGGTCCTTGCCGCAGGCCGGATAAAGTTATGGAAGCCTCGAAACCGGCAAAGCCGGTTTGAGGGCCTCTTTGTTTTTAACAAGGCCGCTTACCATAAGATTATTCTACAGGTTTCCCTATTATCCTTCACCTGTCAACAGAAATTATTTGCGATTTATTGCAGCCTCTTCTGCTGTATACAGCTCGGTTCCGCCTCTGGGGGCTGGACCCAAGGAAGATGCCATAACCTCAGGCAGGATACTGCTCCACCGGTACTGGGCCGAAAGTCCTCCCACCGTATCCACCACAGGCAGCTTCAGCGTTTTGATCTTGGCAAGAACAGCATCGTCCACCGTGGTGTACAACGCAATCATACTCGGCTTCACCGCCGACACCTGATAGGTCAGCTGCGGAAACCAGGTATCTCCGGGATAGATATCCAGGGAAAGCACCTTATCCGCTTCCTCCGAAGGCGACCATTCCGCCGGAACGGGGGAACCGGTTTTCTGAATCCACAACACCGTCAATCCCGAAGCCTTCTGAAGCTGAACCCAATTGTCCCACAGCCCGGCTTTAAGGGTATCATCCAATTTTTTGAGCAGCATATTGGCAGGCATCTGATCCGGAACGGCGGCCGCAATCCCGTTGCCCAGTACAACAAACCGGGTATTGGGATCATGAGCGGCCAGCTGGGACAACGGCGGAGCCAATTCACTGCCGGCACCGATGATGCTGTCAAATTTGCCCTTCCCTATAATAGACGCTAGATCGTCCGGATTGGTTGACGAATTTGCGACAAATTCCAACGCAATTTTCTCTGAGGCCGCTTTTTCACCGGCGGCTCTGCGGATTTCTTCCGTTTCCTCCGGTGTAAGGGAGGAGCCGGCCAGGACCAGAGTTGCTTTGCGCGCCTCCAGTGTAACGGCGTCAATGGCAGGCAGGGTGCGTCCGCACCCGCTTCCCGCTGCCGCAAGAAGCAGCAGAGCTGCTGCCAGCAGCGTTCGTTTTGTCCGTGCTTTTGCTTGCATGTGGCAGATTACTCCTTTTTTTGATACAGGTAGTTATTTCAATCATAGGCGTTTGGATTCAGTATAACATGGGAAAAGCAGAAAAGCCTCCATGAATCGGAGGCCTCTAGAATATTTGCCGCATCCGTTTATTTTTTGCCGTCGGTAACCATTTTGACCATCAGTCTGGCAATGGTTTTCTGTTCTGTGGTGTCGGCAACAGACCATAGATCCGCCAGCAGCTTCTCCTGCACATTCTCCGGGTCTACCTTGTTGGCCAGAAAATCGCCGATTTTAAAAGCCAGCTTGGAAATTTGCTCCTCGGAAATGCCGATGTTCTCCGCAGCCTGAACACGGTCATGCAGGAACTGCTTCCATGTGTCGAAGGATGTGAGTACAGTATTCGCCATGTTGTGATTGCCTCCCTGAATTGAATTCATACTGCACGAGTAGTATGAGCAGGAAGGCAGACCTCTATACCCTCTTAGCCGTCAGGTCACCCATCCCCCGTTAGGGCTGATCACCTGTCCGGTAATATATCCGGATTCCGGCAGAGCCAGGAAGTACACCAGCGAAGCAATCTCATCCGGCTGGGCCAGCCGGCCCGCGGGAATCTCCTCCTGCAGCGCCGCAATCTCATCTTTGTTGAAGGTAGCCAGCATGTCCGTTTCCACTGCTCCCGGTGCCACTGCGTTGACGGTTACGCCGGAGGGGGCCAGTTCCTTGGCAAGAGCCTTGGTCAGGGCGTTAAGCCCACCCTTGGAGGCGGAATAGGCCGCTTCACAGGAGGCGCCGGAAATTCCCCAGACGGAGGAAATATTGATGATTCTCCCATACTTGGCGGTAATCATAGCCGGCATAAAAGCCTTGGTGCACAGAAATGCGCCCTTCAGATTCACATTCATCACCTGATCCCATTCTTCCTCGCTCATGTCGGAGAGCAAGCCGAAATGGGACACACCCGCATTGTTGACCAGAATATTGGGAACAAGTCCGCGGGACTCCAGCTTTTCCTTCATCCGTGCCACCTCTTCGGCGCTTCGGATGTCCGCCGATAAGGTGACGGCATTCGCCCCAAGGGAAATACAGCGGCGGGCTACCTGGTTGGCCGACTCATGGGATTCGGAATAATGGATGATGACATTCATGCCCAAGGTGGCGAAACGTTCGGCGATGGCGGCTCCGATCCCCCGGCTTGCGCCGGTGACCAGAGCCGTCTGCCTGTTTAAGGCGATGGTCAAGAGGCTCCACCGCTCTTTACAACCGAGACCGACATGGACTCCCAGTCGAAAAGCTTCCGGAGCCGCGCGTTGGCATCCTCCAGAGTCAGCTCCTCATAAACCGGCAAAATATCGAACATATTGGCGCCGCGGAAGGCGTAACGGGTAAATTCATTAGCCAGGGACTCCGGAGAATTCATCATCCGCAGGAAACCTCCCAGCTTTTTGCGCCGGCTGCGCTCGAAGGCCGCCTGGGGAATCCCTGTTTTGTCCATGGCGGTAATCTCTGCCTTCAAGCGGACCAAAAGCTCGTCGGGATCACGGGTTTCCCCGCCGATGACGGTAAAAGCATATCCCTCCGCCAGATTATATTCGCTGCCGAAGCTGTCGGAGATGAGATTGTCGTCATACAGCCGCTGATAAAAATCCGAGCTTGGGCTGAACAGGGCATCCAGCATCACCTTGGTGGCCAGCTCCTGCTTTAAAGCGTCCCTGCCGGTCAGTCCGGCAGACTCCTCCTTGAAGCCGATGTAACACTTGGGCAAGGAAACCGGCAGATGCACAATCCGCTCCTTTTGCCGTACGGCTGCTGGTTCAGGGTCGAAATACCGGAGAATTTCCCCCTGCGGCGGAAAGGTTTTGCCCGCTTGGTTAGCGCGGACCAGCTCCATAATTTCTACCGGGTCCACACCGCCCACCACAAAAAAGGCCATATTTTCCGGATGGTAAAAGGTGTGGTAGCAGGTGTATAAGGTTTCCTTGGTAATCTGGGCAATGGATTCAATGGTTCCGGCAATGTCAATATGGACGGGATGCTTCTGGTACAGGGCTTCGATCAGGCCGAAGTACACCCGCCAATCGGGATTATCCTGGTACATCTTGATTTCCTGCCCGATAATCCCCTTTTCCTTCTCCACATTGTCATCGGTAAAATAGGGATTCTGCACAAAATCCAGCAGCGTATTGAGGTTTTCCTTCAGATTCTCTGTGGCCGAAAACAGGTAAACCGTCCGGTCAAAGCTGGTGAAGGCATTGGCCGAAGCGCCATTGGAGGCAAACTTGGCGAATACATCCCCTTCCGGCTCCTCGAACATCTTGTGCTCCAGGAAGTGGGCAATGCCGTCCGGAACCCTGATTTCTTCCTTACCGGTCACCTGGAAATGGTTGTCTACCGAGCCGTATTTGGTGGAAAAGGTTGCATAGGTCTTCTGGTAGCCCGGCTTGGGAAGGATATAAACTGTCAGCCCGTTGGGCAATTGCTCCGTATACAGAGTTTCATTCAAGCGTTCCGCTTTAATGGCTTCCATCCGATCCCCTCCTGATCAATAGAATTACTTGCTGGTGAGGAAATAAATCGTGTCCAGCTTCACCTGCTCCGCCACCGCACGGATAGCAGCCACATCTACGGCTTCCACCTGGGTAATAAGCTCCGCCACCGTCCGCTCAACACCGGACAAAATCGTATTGAAGTCAAAGGAGATCATTTCGAAGGCGGAATCCTCCATCTCCTTCAATTGGTTCTTGATCATCGCCAGAGTCTGGCTGTATTCCAGCTCCCCAATCTGCCCCTGCTTCATCGCCTCCAGCTGCTGCCGGATGATCTCTACCGCCTTTTCATAATTGGCGATTTCAATACCGGATTGAATGGTGAGGATCCCCTTATGGCCATCCAGACGGGATGAGGCGTAATAAGCCAGGCTTGCTTTCTCCCGGACATTGGCGAACAGCTTGGAATGGGGATACCCGCCCAAAATTCCGTTATACACCAACGCCGCGGCATAACGGTCATCGCCGTAGGTGACGCCGGTGCGCAGGCCCATGTTAAGCTTGCCCTGGCTGACCTCCAGCTTTTCCACTACTCTCTTCTCTTCAGCAACGGTGCTCCGGGGTGTCTGCATGGTGTAAGCGGCGGTTCCCTGACCCTTCAAATCGAAGGCTTGGCTGACCAGCGCCTTTACTTCCTCCATGGTGGTATTGCCCACCACATAGAGATCAATAGGAGACTCGGCAAGCCAATTGCGGTAGTTTTCATACAGGCTGGCTGGTGTAATGGCATCAATGGCATCCAGCCGTCCCAAGGGATGGAGGCGGTAAGGCTCATCCTTGCACATTTCCTCCATACACCGCTCCGCGGCATACCGGATTTTATCATTAATAATGGCTTCCAGCCGCTTCTTGAGGGTCAGCTTTTCGGAATCCACGTATTTGGCGGAAAAAGCGCTATTTTCCACAAAAGGACGGGTTAATGCATCTCCCAAAAAGGTCAGCCCCTCCGAAAGCAGATGGTCGGCTCCCGATACATAACGGTCATCAATAATGTCCATGCGGAATTGGACAATCTGGTAATCGCCCCGTTTGTAGATATCGAAGCCAAAACCCGCCCCGTACATATCGTCCAGCTTCTCCCGGAAGCTTTTGGTTTCGGGAAGCTTGCTTGTGCCTCTCCGCAGAACAAAGGGAGCAAGCGCTGTGGGTGTAACCTGATCCTCTGTCAAGGGCGCCCCTATGTAGGCCGAAATGGCGTATGTTTTGAACCTGTCGGTAGGCCAGACGTGGAGTCTCACCCGGTCAATCTGATCGCGAATGAAGGCTGGTTTATCCAATAGCTTCATGCTCCTTCCAGGTTGGAATGGTTCCATTATATGCCTATTGCACACTCGGAAGCAAAAGTGTTTTCAGGTATTATTTCTCGCGGGAGAAAATGAATGCGCCCTTAGCCATTTTAGATTGAACAGAAATCAAGGAAGATAGGGAAACCCGCGGTTTTCCATCAAAAAGTCTGTAAACACCTTGGTTGCCTTGGTCTGGAAGCCCATGTCCGGAACCACCAGAGAGAAGCGGCGCAGCAGCGGTAAGCCGGGAAGCTCCAATGCCTTCAGTTCCCCTGCCTGCAATTCTTTGCGGAGAGTCCACCGAGAAAGCAGGGTTACCCCCATACCTGCCTGTACAAACTCCTTAATCGCCTGTGTGCTCCCAAACACCATTCTGGCTTTTGGGTCAATTCCTAATTGCATTACCGCCTTTTCCTGCATCTCCCGTGTTCCGGAGCCCGTTTCCCTCACGATCCACGGTGCCTCCGCCAATTCCTCCAGCTTCACCGGATTACAGTCTGCTAGAGGATGATTGGATGAAACAGCAACCACCATCCTGTCCTCCGCAAAAGGCTGGATGCTTATCCCTGTGGTTTCCACTCCCTCTCCTTCCACTATGCCGATATCCAGCTGATGACGGTTGACCAGTCCGGTTATGTCACTGGAATTGGCGATGGTAATCACCGGCTGGACAGACGGATATTCCTTTACCACCTCAGCGACTACATAAGGAAGAATATATTCGCCAAACGTATAGCTGGAACCAATGGACAACGGCCCATGGGCGGTATGCTTCAAATCATCAAGCACATTGGCCATTCGTGTATATAATCCAAGAATCTCTCGAGCATGGGCGTATACCACCTCTCCCGCTTGGGTAAGCCGCACATATTTGTTCGTCCTCTCCAGAAGCTTGCAATCAAGAGTCCGTTCCAAACCCTGCACGTAGCTGCTGACTGCAGGCTGGGTCATATGCAGCAGCTCAGCCGCTCTTGTGAAATTCCGCTGCTCTGCGGCAGTCATAAAAACCTGAAGCGCCTGATCCATAAGACCGCCCCTATCATATCCGTTTTGTTATTATAATCATCATTATAACTTATTTTACTTATTGTAGTAATGGGATTACGCTATTTACATCTCATCATTGTTAATGGAGGCGTAAGTGTATGAAGTTGCAGCCAGTCATGCCCCATCCCCGATTGAAGGAGCTGAAATTCTCTTCCCGGTTTGCAGAGGGAATTTTATTTACATTTTTCATTGCTGCGGCAGGTTACGTCCTTGCCAAACTGCCCGGTTTAGACCGTGTGGGTCAAATGGCTTGCGCCATTGTGCTCGCAGTATTATATAGGCAGCTTCGCGGTTATCCCGAAGAGCTCCGGTCAGGCATCCGCTTCTCCTCCACGACCCTGCTGCGGCTGGCCATTATCCTGTTCGGGCTGAAGCTTAATATCGCCATTGTGCTTCAGCAGGGTCCCGCTTTGTTGATCCGTGATGCAGCTGTCATTCTGTTCGCGCTTGGGATGACTCTTCTGCTGGCCCGGCTGTTCCGGGCGGATAGGTCATTATCGTTCCTGCTTGCTATTGGCACCGGAGTGTGCGGCGCGGCAGCTATTGCCGCGGTTTCCCCCATCCTGAAATCCGAGGAGAAGGATACCGCAATGGCTGCAGGTTTGATTGCCTTGGTGGGCACCATTTTTGCCATCGGATATACGCTTTTGCTGCCTTTTTTGCCAATACCGTCTGAAGTGTATGGGGTGTGGACAGGAAGCACCTTGCATGAAATTGCCCATGTAGCGCTTGCGGCAGCACCTGCCGGTGACTCTGCCATGACTGCCGCAATCCTCTCCAAGCTTGGCCGCGTTTTCTTGTTGATCCCATTATCATTTATCTTAGTAGCGGTCCATAAATGCATATGCAAAGGACAGAAACCGGCGGACAGCTCTGCAAAAGTCGCGCTCCCCTGGTTTTTGGCCGGTTTTATCGGCATGAGTTTGCTCAATAGCTATGTGCTGGGCACATATATCACTATACCTGCTCCTGTAATGGAGCAGATTTCGGTAATCACCACCTTTTTATTGACGATGGCCATGGCGGGATTGGGTCTGAATGTGAACCTGAAGGAGCTCCGGGCCAAAGCACTTCGTCCACTTTACGCGATGGTGGTCACGTCGATTCTGTTATCTGCTCTGACCTATTTCACAATGTAACTAATCCGCCGGCAGCAAAAAGCAATCCGCGCTTTTACGCAGATTGCTTTTTCTTTTATTTACAGAAAATATGCTTGCCGATGGTTTTCACCTGCGGGCGGGTCCAGATCCACTTGGAGGTGGCTGTCACCGGATTGAAGTAATACAGGCAGCCTCCCGAAGGGTCCCATCCGGCAATGGCATCCTTGACGGCGCGTTTGGCATTTTCGTTGGGTGTCAGCCAAATTTGCCCGTCCGCTACCGCCGTAAACGCGCCCGGCTGGAAGATAACACCGGAAGCTGTGTTTGGAAAGGAAGGAGAACGGACCCGGTTCAAAATAACCGCCGCTACCGCCACTTGCCCTTCATACGGCTCTCCTCTGGACTCTCCGTATACGGCGTTGGCCATAATCCGGATATCATTCTCCGATAATCCCCCGTTATTGGACGGAGTCAGATTGGTGGGATTGCCGGTTGCCGTTTCCGTTACCCGGTCCCCGCCGCCAGAGCCGCCTCCCCCACCGCCGCCACCTGCGGTTTGCTTCGGTTCCGTCGGAGCCCAGGTTTTGGTCGCCTCCCACAGCTTCAGCTTGGTTTTGGGGCCGACAATACCATCCACCTTCATGCCGAATTTGTATTGGAAGTCCTTGACTCCACGGAGGGTCTGATAACCAAAAGAGCCGTCGATATTGCCGTTGTAATACCCGAGAAACTTCAGGCGCCCCTGCAGCTCATACACATCGTCGCCGGAAGCGCCATACCGGATGGTCTGTTTGCTGAACACATCCTCAGCGGCCTGGGGGTTTTCATGGTGCTTGAGCTGCATGCCGGCAAACAGCGAAACCAACAGCAGCACAGTAAATGCAATCAGTCGCTTGTTCATTGAGCGGACCAACCTTTCCTTCGGATGCTGTGTTTGTGATAGGGCTATTATTTGAAACCCAGGTTGGCTTTATACTTCAGACCCACGGATTAACGTCCGGCGGTATGTACCGGTACACAAAAAAGACGGCCCCCGGCGAAAGTTTCGCGGCAGAGACCGTCCCCTTCCATAACTTGGTCCAAGCCAGAGGCCGGATAAGTTATGGAAGCTTCGAATTTGACAAGGTCAAATTGAAGGTGTTATTCAGTTGTTCGGAAGCTTGGAATTTGACACAGTCAAATTGAAGGTGTTATTCAGTTGTTCGGACGCTTTTAATTTGACATAGTCCTTACAATCTGGGCCCCGGCCGCTCCAGATCCCTTCTATCCCGGCGGGCTGCCTCAACCGTATCCGTATCTGCTCCGCCGTACTCCATGGCCTCATAAGCTGATTCGTCCACCAGATTGCTCCGGCTTTCGTTGACCCCTGCGTATGAATCGGAGTTCAAGGAACCGTAGCTGCGGAAGATATCGAATACCCGCTGGCTTTTAGCAGGATCGCTTTCCACAATCACCAGGAATTTATTATCCTCTACATAATCGTTATAAAGCTGGGCCTGTTCTTCCGGGATACCCATCCCGATCAGTCCGCCCACGATACCGCCGGCGCTGGCGCCGATGGCTGCTCCTGCCAACGTGGCTGCAATCGGTCCTGCCGCCAGCAGCGGTCCAATACCCGGAATGGCCAATGCCCCCAACCCGGCCAACAGCCCGGTTACACCGCCCAGAACACCGCCTGCGGTTGCACCTGTGGCTACACCCTCCGGAGCTTTGGTCTGCGTAGCTTCCTCAATAAAATCCGCATCGTCCCGTCTACGGCTGATAACCGAGATATCGTCGGGCGCATAGCCCAAGGACTTCAAATCCTCAATAGCCGAAATAGCAGCCTGCTCCGTTTCGAAAACACCTACAATATGGCGACTTCCATGAATAGTCTGATCATGTCTCATTGTTACCGCCTCCTCAAATCGATTTAGGATCTTGTTAAGATGTGTTACAAGCTATACTTAAACCAACCGGAGCAGAGTGAATCTTCCGTCTTTGTTCAACCAACAGACTTCCCCGTTGCTAACAGAACCCAGGGCCCCTTAAAACGTGAATTACGGCAATTATGTTTCTTACGGAACTGAGCCACCCTTACAAGGAAAACAACGTCTCTTTGGAGTCCAAATCCCCCTCTAAGCATCATCTGGTTCCGTTACAAAAAACATCGGCCTTTTTCTGGCCTTTAAGAGCCTCATAGTTCTGTTAGCACAGCTTCAGGCAGGATGAAGAAGCATCTAATATCAGCTGCCATCCAGGCAAAAAAAGAGCCGCCGCTCCATCCCCATTGGGATGAACGGCTGGCTCTCCACTTTAAAGCAGTTCTGACTGTAACATGCTATGTACAACCTAAGCTTATCCGCTCCGGTTCTGTCCAAAGTACATTTCCTGGGAGACCAGAACCTCACGGGGTTTGCTGCCTTCATATGGCCCTACAACACCCTTGGCCTCCATAGTATCGATCAGCCGCGCCGCGCGGGTGTAACCCACCCTCATCCGCCGCTGGAGAAGGGATACGGATGCTTGCTTGGCTTCCACCACAATCTGCACCGCCTGATCATAAAGCTCATCCAGTTGGTCCTCGGCTTCCTCCTCGTGCTCATCCAGCTCCGGCACCAGGTCCTCCTTGTACTCGGCTTGGCCTTGATTCCGGCAATAATTGACCACATGCTCCACTTCCTGGTCCGAAAGGAATGCGCCCTGCACCCGAATGGGCTTGGATGCGCCTACCGGCAGGAAGAGCATATCGCCCCGGCCCAGAAGCTTCTCGGCTCCCACCATATCCAAGATGGTACGGGAATCCACCTGGGAGGATACGCCGAAGGCAATCCGTGAGGGAATATTGGCTTTGATAACACCAGTAATGACGTCTACGGAAGGCCGCTGGGTGGCGATAATCAGATGGATGCCCGCCGCCCGGGCCATCTGGGCCAGCCGGCAAATTGCATCCTCCACATCGCCCGCCGCTACCATCATCAAGTCCGCTAACTCGTCCACAATGACGACAATGTACGGCAGCGGCTCCAGGGGATTGGGGTTGGAGGGGTCCGTCACCATGGCATTGTAGCCTTCCATGTTACGGGTACCGCTTTTGGAGAATAGCTCGTACCGCTTTTCCATCTCCACTACAATCTTCTTCAGAGCCAGGGACGCCCGCCGCGGATCGGTAACCACCGGAGCCAGCAGGTGGGGAATGCCGTTGTACACATTTAATTCTACCATTTTCGGGTCCACCATCAGAAGCTTAACCTCATCGGGCTTGGCTTTATACAGAATGCTGGTAATAATCCCGTTGATACATACGGATTTACCCGAACCCGTCGCTCCCGCCACCAATAAGTGGGGCATCTTGGCCAGATTGGCGACAATGGGCTGGCCGGATATATCCCGCCCCAGGGTAATGGTCAGCTTGGAGGGCGAATCCTGGAATGCTCCGTTCTCCATAACCTCCCGGAGGGTAACCACAGATACCTCTGTATTGGGCACCTCGATGCCGATGGCGGATTTGCCGGGAATCGGGGCCTCCATCCGGATGTCCTTGGCCGCTAAAGCCAACGCGATGTCATCCGTCAGACTGACAATCCGGCTGACCTTCACGCCGACATCAGGCTGAATTTCATAACGGGTAACCGCCGGCCCGCGGACCACCTCCAGCACCTTGGCCCGTACACCGAAGCTCTCCATGGTGGCTTCCAGCTTGCGCGCATTGGCCTTAAAATCAAGCGCATCGGATGCCTTGGAGTTGCCCGCGGGCCGGGACAGCAGGGTTAGAGAAGGCAGCACATAAGGCCGCTCCGGCTTCTTGGCTTCCAGAGACAAGGCCATATCCCCCGGTTCCGCCTGTACGCCCTCCGGCTTGCCGGCCGCGGTTACAGATGCAGGCTTCGCAATCCCCGCCTGCTCGCCCATAGGTTCTTCAGGCAGCGGGTCGATATGATCCTGGAAATCACGCACTACAGGAATTGCCGCATCCTCATCCCCCGGATGGCCATTCCCATGCACCGCCTCGTCATCCATGACATTGTTGTTTTTCCCGGAAGCGGAAACCAGCACCTCCGCCTCTCCATCCTCCTCTTCATCCCCCTGCTTCTGGGACTGCAGGAGTTGGAAGAAGGCGGGCTTTTTCTTCGGCTGGCGGGGAACCGGTATGTAACCTTCCTCTAAATCGGAATCATCCTCGGGGATATAAACCCGGGTTTTGGCAGCGGCTGCACGGGCCGGCTTCGCCCGTTTGCCTCCTCCGAACAGCTCCGCCAATCTGTGGCGGAAGCCGGTATTAACGTTAGAAGCCCCGCCCCTCAGCTTGCCCAGCACATCGACGGCCGAGATGCCTGTAACCAGCAGTATACCGATGCCGAACAAGGTCCAGACCAGCAGGGACGAGCCAAGATTGCCGAACAAAAAATAAAGCAGGGCATACAGAAGCGCCCCGATCATGCCGCCGCCGATATTATTCTGGAGAATGCTTGTCCCGTTGTGGGACAGGCTTAACCCCTCCGTCATGGTCCGCCAGGTTTCCCCCAGGATATACGAGGGCATCCGGAAGTCCTCATTGGGGTCCAGAGCTTCAAACATGGACATATGGTTCATCAGCACAAAACCCAGCAGCAGGCAGAGAATACCGGTTTTGCGGGCGGTCCAGTCATTGGGCCACGCCCGTTTGACCATACAATATAAGCCCACATAGACGGCTGCCACAGGAATCACAAAATCCATCTCGCCTACAAGGAACCGGAACATATACGTCAAGGCACGGGATACGGAGCCCTCCCGGGACAATGAAATAACGGACAGTGCAATGATGATAATCCCGTACAGCTCGTACTTCAGCACTTCTTTAACTGCCTTGGAACCTCTCTTCGAGCGTTTGCGCGCTTTACTTTTGGCCACTCCGCCACCCCCAACGCTACAGATTATACCATATTGGAAGCCCGGATACACTAGGGGGCACCCCCTTTCAGCCAAAAAAAGCGAATGACCGTTCGCACAAGCACCGAACCCTCATCCGCTCCGGATTTACACAAAATGGCAGGTTACCCTGAATAGCATGGTCCAAGCCGCAGGCTAGGATATGTTAAGAAAGCTCCGAAATTACTGGCGGAAAAACGGCTGGAACTCCAGCATCGAACCCGGCGCATAGGCCGGATTCAGATAATCCTGGACGTTGCCGCTGTACAGACGGACAACCCGGGCCTGGGAGGCGTTCAGCCGCTCCACCTGCATGCTGATGCCGTTAATCTCCACATCCATGTATTCCGGCTGAAAGCTTTCCTGGCCGGCCCATATCACTTCATCGGGCATAATGGTATACAAGGTCATTGAAGGAGCCCTCCCCCCTGTTTCTTCCGTTCATCAATACGTCTGTTTAATTCGGCAATGGCCTCCCCGATGCCGCCGATCCGGTCGATAAGCCCGTATTTCACAGCATCTGCCCCAATGACTGTCGTGCCGATGTCCCGGGTCAGCTCCCCTGTGGTGAACATCAGCTCCTTAAACTTCTCTTCCGTGACGGACGAATGCTTCGTCACAAAACGGATTACCCGCTCCTGCATTTTGTCCAGATATTCGAAGGTTTGGGGTACGCCGATAACCAGGCCGTTCAAGCGGATGGGATGGATGGTCATCGTAGCAGTCTCCGCAATAATCGAGCAATTCGCCGATACGGCGATAGGGACACCGATGCTGTGCCCGCCCCCCAGCACCAGGGTTACGGTAGGTTTAGACAGGGTGGCGATCATTTCGGCAATGGCCAGACCTGCCTCCACATCCCCTCCGACTGTATTCAGAATTACCAGAATGCCTTCTATCTTCGAGTTTTGCTCGGCGGCTACCAGTTGGGGAATCAGATGCTCATATTTGGTGGCTTTGTTCTGGGGCGGCAATACAATATGCCCTTCGATCTGCCCGATAATCGTCATCGTAAAAATATTCGTTTCCCCGTTGCTGGCAGGCTGGACCTGACCCAGCTGGGTAATGGCTTCTACTGTTTTTTTCTCCTCCACCGGCATCGGCTCCGCCGGAGTGGGCTGTTCCGCTTTGTTCGTCATGCGCTTCGTCCCCTCTCACATACTTGCTAACATATCCCGTCATAGTATGGAGTGCGCCCCTTCCTTTCATGCAGACATTCCCTCAAAATGCAAAAAAGCCCCGGGGGTGCGAATCCCGGGGATCTTTAAGCGACTTGGTGTGCGAGGGATGACTATACCTCCATGATAATCGGGAGAATCATCGGCCTTCTTCTTGTTTGCTCGTATAAGAATCGTCCTAGTGCTTCCTTGACATTGGTTTTCAGAGAAGCCCATTCATTAACATTTTCGCTCATCAGCTTGGTAAGAGTGTTGGATACAATTTTGTTGGCTTCCTCCAGAAGACCTTCGGATTCCCGCACATAAACGAAACCGCGGGAAATAATATCCGGACCCGACATGATCTTCCCGTCCTGCTTGGACAGGGTAACCACCACAACGAGAATGCCATCCTGGGACAGCAGCTTCCGGTCGCGGAGCACAATATTGCCCACATCGCCTACACCCAATCCGTCAATGAGAATATTGCCGCAGGATACCTTGCCTGCCTTGCGGGCGGTGCCGTTCTGGATTTCCAGTGTTTCACCGATATCGCAAATGAAAATATTCTCCTTCTCCACGCCCACATTCTCGGCCAGTTGGCCATGCATGCGCAGCATCCGGTATTCACCGTGGATCGGCATAAAATATTTCGGTCTCATCAGGTTAAGCATCAGCTTCAGCTCTTCCTGGCTGCCATGTCCGGAGACGTGTACGCCGGATACGGAGCCCGGTCCGTAAATAACGTTAGCTCCCAGACGGAACAGATCATCCACAATACGTCCCACATATTTCTCGTTGCCGGGAATAGGGGTTGCGGAAATGATCACCGTATCGCCGGGAAGGATGTCCACCTTGCGGTGGGTGTTGCGCGCCATCCGGGTAAGCGCCGACATGGGCTCCCCTTGGCTTCCCGTAGACAGAATGACCACACGGTCCGCAGCCATCTTGTTGACTTCCTCCGGCTCGATCAGCATGCCGTCAGAAATCCGCAGATAGCCAAGCTCCTGGGAAATGTTCACCACATTCACCATGCTGCGGCCAATAACCGTTACCTTCCGACCGGTAGCTTCCGCCGCATCGAACACCTGCTGAAGACGGTGGACATTGGAAGCAAAGGTCGCCACCACTACACGCTGGCGGGCTTTGCGGAATACCTCTTCCAGTTCCGTACCCACGTTGCGCTCGGAGCCTGTATAACCAGGGCGTTCGGCATTGGTGCTGTCCGACAGGAGCAGTGCCACTCCGCGATTGCCCAAGTCTGCCATCCGGTGCAAATCCGCATGCTGCTCGTTCACCGGCGTCTGGTCAAACTTGAAGTCGCCGGTATGCACAACCCGGCCCTCCGGCGTTTCGACGCAGATGCCCACGGAATCGGGAATACTGTGGTTGGTCCGGAAGAAGGTTGCCTTCAGTCCGCCCAATTGAAGCTCCGTATCCGCATTGATGAGAATGCGCTTGGTTTCCCCGAGAAGCCCTGCTTCCTTCAGCTTCGCTTCCACCAGGCCCAATGTGAGCTTCGTGCCGTAAACCGGAACATTCAACTGTTTGAGTACATACGGCAGGCCGCCGATATGATCCTCATGGCCGTGCGTCAACAGAATGCCCCGAACCTTATCCTTGTTATCAATTAAATAACTGATGTCGGGAATGACAATATCGATGCCGAGCATGTCCTCCTCGGGAAATTTCAGACCCGAATCAATTACAACAATATCATTCGCATATTGCACTACATACATGTTCTTGCCGATCTCGCCCACGCCGCCTAGAGCGAAGACCAATAATCTGTCGTTATTCTTCTTAGACAAGAGTATACCTCCTTGGATTAAATTGCGACGACCTTATCAAGCATGTTAAGAACCGCACCAGTCACTTGACAACATTATACAGGAATGACCTGAGGAAATACAAGTTAAAGTCATTATTGCCTGTTTCCCTTAGCTTCATCCGCGGCATTTTTAATGACCATTGGCAATGATTATCGGCTTTTTGGCGTCCAGAATAATGGACACCATCCCCAATTTTTCGGGACTGTTGCCGGTGTTGAAGCGGGCCAAAAAAAGACAGGGCAGAGGCCCTGTCTTCCGTTCTCTTATAAATGGCTCAGCAATTCCTCGATAAATTGACCCTCCGCCTCGTTTACCGCCAGCATAGGCAGACGCAAGCCGCCAACCTGAATCCCCTTCAGGTTCAATGCGTGCTTCACAGGGGCCGGATTAGGCACCCGGTTGGGGCAAAAGAACATGCCGCGGAACAGCGGGAACAGCTCATGATGCAGCCTCCGGGCCTTCACCGGATCACCTTCGGCATACGCGTTGACCATGCTGCGGATCTGGCTGCCGACCACATGGCTGGCCACACTGACCACACCGTGGGCGCCAACGGAGAGATAAGGCAGCGTTAAGGAGTCGTCTCCGCAATAAATTTTCAGATGGGACGGCGCTTTGGCAACAAGAGAGGTAATATGGTCCAGGTCTCCATGCGCTTCCTTGGAGGCCACAATATTCTCGAACTCATTCGCCAGCCGGATGGTAGTATCCACCTCCACGTCAATGCCGCAGCGGGATGGGATATTGTACATCATAATCGGCAGCTTGGTAGCTTTGGCGATCGCCTTATAATGCTCATAAATCCCGGCTTGTGACGGCCGGTTATAATACGGGGCGACTATCAGTACGCCGTCGGCGCCTGCCGCTTCCGCCTCAAGCGTAAGCTGCACACTGTGGAGCGTGTCATTGTTGCTGGCGCCGGCAATCACCTTGGCGCGTCCCTTAGCCAACCGGACCACACTCTCCACCATCCGCTTGCGCTCCTCATCCGTCAAGGTGGGAGACTCTCCTGTGGTGCCGCATACTACTAAGGACTCACTCTTCTGCACGTCGATTAAATAATCCACCAGCGCCGGCAGCTGCTCCCAATTGACTTCCAGACGTTCGTCAAACGGGGTAACCATTGCTGTAACAAGTCTGCCAAAATCGGTCACCGCCCAAAACCTCCCTGAACAAAAATGAATATCTTAAGATAACAATTTATTTCTCTTATTCGGCCAAAAATGCCTGATGGAGCGCTTTTACGGACTTCACCAGGTCCGTCCCCTGCACCAGCACCCAGATGGTGGCATTGGAATCGGCTGACTGGAGGATGCTGATATCTTCATTGGTTAAGGCCTCTACAATATGCGCCATAATCCCGGGAACCCCGTGAATGCCTCCGCCGATAACAGAAACCTTGGCACAGCCGGGGGTAAGTCTGGGCTCAAAGCCCATATCCTGCAGTGCCGCCTCCGCACGTTTGCCCTCATGATCGAAGACCGTGTACATCACACCGGAAGGATTCACATTGATGAAATCCACGCTGATCTGGCGCTCCGCCATAGCCTTGAACACCCGCACCTGCATGTCGAAGCCCGCCTGCGGATTTGGCACCACAATCTGGGTTACGTTGGGCACGTGGGCAATACCGGTAACAAAACGGTCCCGCACTTCATTTCGTTCATGCTTCAGGGCGTCAAAGTTGGCTACCAGCGTGCCCTCGTCCTCCTCGAAGGTGGAGCGGACGCGGATGGGGAGATTGGCCTGCATCGCCACCTCTACTGCTCGGGGATGGATAACCTTCGCTCCGTTATGGGCCATGTTGACAATTTCGGAGAAGCTGACCTGGGACAGCAGACGGGCATTCTCCACCAGTCTCGGGTCAGCGGTTAGGATGCCGCCGACATCTGTAAAAATATCGACAATTTCCGCCTTCAAGGCAACGCCCAATGCCGTAGCAGAGGTATCACTGCCGCCTCTGCCCAGGGTGGTGGAATCATCATTGGCCGTTTTGCCCTGAAAGCCGGTCACAATGGCAACCTTGCCCTGCTCCAGAACATCATGGATGCGGTTAGGGTGAATCGTCAGGATATGCGCATTGCCGAAATCATCGCTGGTAAGAATGCCTGCCTGCCCGCCTGTAAGCACGGCACTGGGAATTCCTTCGGCGTTCAGGCTGCTGCACAGGGTTGCAGCCGAGATCGTTTCGCCGCAGCACATGAGCAAGTCCCGCTCCCTGGCGGGAAGACTGTCCCCATTCTGGCGGACCAGCTCCAATAGGGTGTCCGTAGCATACGGGTCACCCTTTCTGCCCATTGCCGAAACCACAACCACCAGCTGATAACCCAGCGACAATGCCTTGCGGATATGACGGATGACATGCTGACGCGCTTCGGGTGTGGATAATGACGTCCCCCCGAACTTCTGTACTAGAATCCGCATCACTTCTCGTCCCTCCAGAGTTAGGCGTAACTTCAACCGGACTCAAGCGGCGCAGGGCCCGCCGTTACGCCGCTTCGAAAAAGCTTCAATATTTGAACCGTTCGATCACCATAGGCTGAAGCTGTTTGCCAAAAAGCGCCGCCTCGCAGGTCTCCAGCAGCAGATCCATCCGGGCGACCAGAGAATTGGGCTTGGCGGTTGGAGCATCCTGCCCGTATGGCACAAAATAGATGTTCTTGGCCACCAGCAACTTGGCAATGTTGGCCGCATTCAGGCCCAGCCCGTCGTTGGTGGAAATGGCCAGCACAAGAGGACGCTGGTTTCTCATTTGAGCCTTGGCCGCCATCAGAACAGGACTCTCCGTCATGGCATTGGCCAATTTGGCTGTGGTGTTGCCGGTGCAGGGAGCAATCGCCAGCACGTCCAAGAGCTTCGAAGGTCCCAGCGGTTCTGCATCTACAATTGTAGAAATAATATCATTCCCGGTTATATCTTTCAACCCCTTTTGCCAATCTTCCGACTTCCCAAACCGTGTGTCCGTGCTGAGCACACTGTAGGAAGCAATGGGGATGACATTGGCTCCGGCGTCCACAAAACGCTGGATTTGGGGCATGGTTTCCTCAAAGGTGCAATGTGAACCCGTCAGGGCAAAACCTACCGTTTTCCCTTTCCAAATACTCATGGGGCATTCCCTCCCTTCACAAGATCCTCCATCAGAATATCCGCAACCGTCTTGGCGATGATCTTCCCTGCCGTCTTCGGCGCCACAATCCCGGGAAGCCCCGGAGCCAGCATAGCCTTGACACCGCGTTTTTCGGCAAACCGGAAGTCCGTGCCCCCCGGTCTGGAGGCCAAATCAATAATCAAGGCACGGTGAGGAATATGCGCTATCACCTGTGCGGTTACAATTGGAGCCGGAACCGTGTTGAACAGGAAATCCACATCCTGCACCTGGGCGATCAGATCCCGGGTATAAAAGGGCTGGAAGCCCATCTCCCACGCTCTTGCATAATCCTCCGGCTTGCGGACTCCGGCCTTAACATGGGCACCCAGCCCCTTCAAGGTACGGGCCAGGGTCAACCCCGTCCGTCCGATGCCCAGCACCATACTGACAGAGCCGTGGATCGTAAAATCGGTATGCTGAATCGCCATCATAATGGCGCCTTCCGCTGTGGGAATAGAATTGAAAATCGCCACATCGTCACGGTCAAACATTTCGACGAGCCGGATTCCCTCCTCCTTACACAACTCGCGGAGATAATTCTTGGCCATGCCTGTAAAAATCTTCGCATGCTTAGGCAGCGCCGCCACCAGTTCACGGGTCAGCACCAGCTCCTCCGTTCCGAAGACTGATTCCACCTTGCCTGCATCATCCGTGCCGACAGCCGGCAGAATGAGCACATCCGCCTTTTCCAGCACATCCAGCGTCAATTTGGCCCGGGCCGCTCCATTTATAGGCATCTGCAGATTGTCGAAGCCGATTAATTGCACACCTGCATCCAGCTCCAGCAGCTTCTGGATCACCTCCAGCTGGCGGGCATCCCCGCCGATCAATACCACCTGCGTTTCGGTGAGCACCCATACACACCCCTTTCCGTCCTTCAATATCTCATGGTATGCGCGAGGGGAGCGCTGGGTTACTGCCCAGCCTGTCCGCTGGGAGCTTAGAGAGCAAACCTGAACAGGCACCCTAATTCGCACAGAAACAAAAAAACACCGGCATCTCCCTGGAGAGACCCGGCGTTTCTTAACAGGCGGAGAATCCGCGCTATGTTGGTTTAGTTGGTTCCGGTATGCCCGAAGCCGCCGGCACCCCGTTCGGTGTCCGTCAGTGCTTCTACTTCCATCAGGGCTACCTCAGGTACAATCTGAATTACCATCTGGGCAATCCGTTCGTTACGGGTGATGGTAAACGGCTCCTGCCCCAAATTAATGAGCAGCACCTTCACCTCGCCGCGGTAATCCGCATCTATGGTGCCCGGCGAGTTGAGGCAGGTGATGCCATGCTTCAACGCAAGCCCACTGCGCGGACGGACCTGGGCCTCCAGGCCACGCTCCATGCTCATGGCAAACCCGGTAGGAATCAGCTTCCGCTCTCCGGGCTGCAGGATAACCGGCTCGGCTACCGCAGCGTGGAGATCAAAGCCGCTGGCCAGCTCTGACATCCGCTTGGGTAAGAGAACATCCTCATTGCCCGGCAGTCTTTTCAGTTGCACTTGAAACAAAGGTATCCCTCCTGAATTCCTTGATGGCTTCGTCCGACTGGCCTACCATGGCCAATGCAAACGGACGGTTGAAAATCTCCCGGGTCAGCTCCCGCACCTGCTCCAGCTGTACGCTTTCGATACGCTCAATGATCTCATCTAAGGTGTAGTGCCTGCCCAGCATCAGCTCGTTTTTGCCCAACCGGTTCATGCGGCTGCTGGTGCTTTCGAGACTCAGAATCAGGCTGCCCTTCAGCTGCTCCTTGCCCTTGCGCAGCTCGGCCTCGGACATGCCGTTGTGGATGATGTCCCCGATAATCTCCATGGAGACCTTCAGCACTTCCTCGGTTTGTTTCGGCGCTGTGCCGGTATAGATGGTAAATACGCCGGAGTCCAGATACGCCGTATGATACGAATAGACCGAATAAGCCAGCCCTCTTTTTTCGCGGATCTCCTGGAACAGACGGGAGCTCATGCCGCCGCCGATGGCGTTGTTCAAAAGAATCATGGCATACTGCCGTTCATCCTTCATAGAGCAGCCCGGCAAGGACAGACAGATGTGGTTTTGCTCCGTTGTTTTATGATGATAGAGCAAATCCGAATGGAATACCGGCTTCTCCAGAGGGATGTCCCTCCCGGCATTGGCGTACCCGCCGAAGTGCTCCTCCACCAGCTTCATCACATCGTCATTGAAATTGCCGGCCATGCTCACAACAATGTTGCCGATGCCGTAAAACTCCTCCATATATGTCTTCAGATCCTCGGATTGGAATCGGTGGAGATTTTCCTCCAGACCCAGAATGGTCTGCCCGAGGGAGTGATCGCCGAATACCGCTTTGGCCATCAGGTCATGAACCAGATCATCCGGAGTATCCTCGTACATGGAGATTTCCTCCAGGATGACGTTGCGCTCCTTATCCAGCTCCACCGGATCGAAGCGGGAGTGGAAGAACATATCCGCCAGCACCTCCATGGCCAGAGGCAGATGCTCATCCAGAACCTTCACGTAGTAGCAGGTATACTCCTTGGTGGTAAACGCATTTATGTTACCGCCGATGCCATCGAAAATCTCCGCAATATCCTTGGCGGAATGGCGGTCCGTTCCTTTAAACAGCATGTGCTCGATAAAGTGGGAAATCCCGTTTTGGGCCCGGGTCTCGTTGCGGGAGCCCGTTTTGGCCCATATGCCAAAGGAAACGGACCGGCAAGTGGGGATATGCTCCAGCACAACTCTCAATCCGTTAGGCAATGTATAATGATTCAAATGTGTTCCTCCTTAAGGGTTTTCGCGTAAGCGAAAACTGGCTTCGCAAGCATCCGTGGGTCATTCTTCGTGCTGCGCAACCTTAAGTTTATCACTTGCCCAGACTGGTTTCCAGTTCCGGCACCCGTTCGGGAGAAATTAATTCACTAACCGTGCCCAAGGCAAGCCCCTTTTGCTTGGCAGCCCTGATCATGCCGGGCAGTGCCTGGGAGGCCGAGGCAGTGGGATGCATCAGAATCATGGCCCCCGGCTCCAGCTTGGACGTTATCTTGGTGACCACATCCTCCGCCCGGGGCTTTTGCCAATCCACCGTATCGATAGTCCACAGAATGGTCCGCAGCTTCATGCTGTATGCAATCTCAACTGTCTCCTGGTCGTAATCCCCTGAAGGTGGAGCAAACAGCGTATTTTTTACCCCGATCTTCTCCAGCAGCTCCTGGGTTTTGCGGATTTCCTCCTCCGCCTTGGTGCGGGACAGCTGGCTCATATTCTTATGTGTATAGGCGTGATTGGACAGTTCATGCCCGGCCGCTCCGATTTCCTTGGCCTTCTCCAGATTTTTGGACAACCAGGTCCCGTCAAAAAAGAAGGTGGCATGGACATTTTCCTTTCGCAGCGTTTCCAGCATGGAAGGCAGGTACTCATCTCCCCAGGCCACATTAATCATCATGGACACCATTTTTTTGTCGGGATTGCCCCGGTAAATGGGCTGCGCCCCCAGATCATCCAGCTTTACCTGCGGTGTTATCTCCTTATATACATAAGGAATTGGGCTTCCCGATGGAAGCGGCAGGGCCAGCCGGTAGGTTTTGTCCACGTCGATCTCCCGTCCGTTCAGCTCCGGGATGGCCTTCCAGATCCGGTCCAGCCGGGCATTCTTAGGAGAGATGCGGGTTTTCTCGGCTTCATCCCGGATCCGCTCCAGAAGCTGCGGGTCGGAGTCCTCCGCCGCGCGGCCCCATACGGCCACTGCCTGGGGTTCTCCTCCAGGAAGTGACGCCTCCCTTACGCTTGCGGCAGTCATCCGCCTCTGCTGGGTCCCGGTCCCGTTTTGCACATCCGTTATATACTGCATCACCGCAGGCGTGCGGCTGATCCCCCATACCATCAATGCCACCGACAACAGTGTCAGGGCTTTTATCCGCGGATCTCTCACATTCATGTACGTTAAGCACCTCGACATATACTTATTTTTCTCATAGTATGCCTAATTGGACAAGGTTATGTGATGAGGAATGCAAAAAAATCCGCCCCGCGCCGGAAAAGGCGTATAGGGGCAGATACGAAGGGAGCTATGGTCAGACAGAGATAGCTGCATGGTGAGGAAACCAAACTATACAGGGTAAGTCATGCCCACTGAGATGAGGCATTTTGAGCAATAGCAATCATTTTATGTATGCTACTCCATACTGGTGCGGCCACCTGCATTTCAGGAGCGGGCAGGCTGCCGGAGCACTATAGGCACAAACAAATCCATCATATGGTATCCCGTACATTCTTTAAACACCTTCGGCGTAAAAATATGTCCCATATCATAACGTTCATGCGGATCATTAGCGGAGGTCGATACCTCAAAGTGCTCATTCTGATCCACCCACTTGTGAATCAGGGCATTCACCTTCGGTATTTCGTCACCATCAATTGCGGATGCAACCGCATACAATCCGCCCGGAAAAGAAATGACCTCAAATCCGCCGGTATCCTCCATTCCATGGGTCAGCGCAAACAGCCACTCGAACCGGTTGGTCCGGGTATTAAACCACATAAAATCCCGGGGTGTCAGGTAATGCCGGGTATCGATGGCGCTGAACCAACGGTCAAACACTTCCAGCTCCGCCTCTCCCGAACAGGCCATTTTCACCGGAGGGAGCTTGATCACACGGACATCAGGCAGCCGCTCCAGCTTCTCCGTCACCTCCAGCATCCGGGTAACTGTTTCCGGCTGATCCTCATCGAGGGAAGCAGCAACCAGCTGGCCTTCCATTCCTTTGGCTTTTTCGAAAAGAAGGCGGATATCCCCGGCATCGGGAAAAGGAGAGCCTTCAATCAGCCGGATAAACTCCAGCACAATCTCCTTCAGCTCCTGCAAAAGCGCCATCTCCCCATCGATACCCGCTACCTTCCCGCTAAGCACCTCCATTAATACCTCCGTACCGGGAGAACTGAAAATGCGGGAGATATCCTTTACACTAATGTTCAGCTTGCGCAGCACCAGAATCTGCTCCAGCCGTTTTAACGCCTGTCCGTCATACATCCGGTACGCATAATCTCCGCTTCGTACACTCGCAAGCAGACCCATGTCCTCGTAATACCGGAGCGTGCGGGCCGTAATATCATACTTCAACGCCACTTCCCTGATCTTCACCAGCTCTTCCATGCTAACTCCTCCCAGCTAAGCCTGATTTCTGCAGCTTCAGCATACTCCCTTCCCCTGCGTCAAAGTCAAGGGGCAGGACCGAAAATTTATAAGCTGGAAGAGCCGTGTCAGGATATATGGATTATAGCTTCCGCACAGGCCGGATATACTTCCACAACCGCTCCGGATCATGAAACACATAAACGATTCGGCCGGGTGACGTATCCAAGCAGTAACCGCTGCCGGCAAAATCAAAGTCTGCCATGGCCTTCTCCAACTTTTCCTCCACACTGCGGTTTTCCTGTTCATAATCAAAGGGCCCATGTTCAAAAACCATATACTCGGCTTCGGGAATATCCATCATAAGCATTTGCGGCGGTATTTCGCCTTTATAGTCAACAGGAAGACGGACACCGTAACACTCCGTACGGGGGATTCCCCAATCACAGAGCCTGCCAACCGGATCATGAATGTACGCCATAATTTGACCGCTGCTGCTGTTGGTTTCGCTCCCGCCATCGTCATCCAGCTTGCCCTTGATGCTGTCGAGTAAACCGCAAATCGTCTCACAGTCCTGCCCCGGAATAACACTTTGCTTTTGCCAAAAATCCCAATATCCATTACTCTCATAGTTCTTAATGTGTAAAAATTTGTGTGCGGGAATCGTGACGCCATAAATCTTTAGATCATCTGTAGACTTCATCATACCAATCTCTCCCAACCCAAAAAAGTAGCGGTCAAAGGGGTTTATTTTGGTACGAAGCACAAGAGGCAGAGGTTTTTTGCGATACTCGCTCGGCGTCACCCCATAGGCTGCCTTAAATGCCCGGGTAAACGCTTCATGAGAGGAAAAGCCATAATCAAAGGCAATATCCAACATGCTTTTTTCGCTGTCCCGTACCTCTTTGAGCGCAAAGGCTAAATTCCTGTGCCGCAGATAATCCCTAAAAGGCATACCCGATATTTCTTTAAACTTTCGAGTCGTATGAAATTCGGAATAACCCAACTTGCGCGAGAGAAAACGCAGTGTTATTGCTTCACCATTCCGATTTTTAATGCACTCATCAATTTCATCGACGATGAGTTGAATTTGCTTCTGCCACTCGTACATTCGTTTGTTCACCCCATTTCAACCACTCTATAGCCATTATAGGGTAAAGGAAATTGCGAGACTTGATTTGACTTGCGGAATAGGCTGAAGCCTCTAAGGTTTGGTCTGCTGAGGACCAGGAGCCAGCGGAGCGATGCGAAATGGGCAAGGTATAAGGTTTTGATCTGCCAACGACCAGGAGCCAGCGGAAGCGACGCGGAATGGTCAAGGTTTAAGGTTTTGATCTGCCAACGGCCAGGAGCCAGCGGAAGCGACGCGGAATGGTCAAGGTTTAAGGTTTTGATCTGCCAACGACCAGGGAGCCAGCGGAAGCGACGCGGAATGGTCAGGCTTTTAAGGGTTTGGGTCTTGCTTTAAGGTTTTAACCCCCGAGCTTTCACGCAGCAGCGTGGAGGCGGCTCCTACACCCCCACCCCCTCCAACCCCGCCACCGCCGCTCCCCCCACGGGCACCACGTACAGGAAGAACACCCACCTAAAGCGGACAGCCCGGAGAAAACGCGGATCACGCGTCTTCTCCGGGCTGTGTAAGCGACTCCCCCGCCACCCGCCGCTTCAACGACGGCCCCGCCCCTCAACCGCAAGCCTTGCCGGGGTCTTGGGGCGGCCAGCGCCCAAGTCTCCCCCTTTGGCGAAAGGGGGAAGGGGGGATTCGAAATCATTAAGCCATTGTAGCCTTCCTCGACAGATTCACTCTGCCTTGGTTGTCAATCTCGGTAACCTTAACCGTGATCTTGTCACCCACATTCACCACGTCCTCCACCTTAGCTACACGCTCTGTGGACAGCTGGGAAATATGGACAAGACCTTCCTTGCCCGGCAGCACCTCAACGAATGCGCCGAACTTCTCCACGCGCTTCACGGTGCCCAGGTAGGTTTCACCCACCACAACCTCGCGGACGATGCTTTCGATGATCTCACGGGCACGCTCGTTGGCCGCTTGATTGCTGGAAGCAATAAAGATGCTGCCGTCCTGCTCGATGTCGATCTTAACGCCGGTTTCCTCGATGATCTTGTTGATCACCTTGCCGCCTGCACCGATAACCTCACGGATCTTATCCGGGTGAATAGACATGGTGATGATCTTAGGCGCATATTGCGACAGCTCCTTGCGGGGCTTGTCGATAGTGGCCAGCATCTTTTCCATGATGAACATCCGGCCCTTGTAAGCTTGCTGGAGGGCTTCCTTCAGAATGCTGCGGTCGATGCCGTCGATCTTAATATCCATCTGAATGGCGGTTACACCCTTGGCAGTACCGGCTACCTTAAAGTCCATGTCGCCCAGGTGGTCTTCCATGCCTTGAATGTCAGTCAGAATGGAAACATGCTCCCCATCCTTAATCAGACCCATAGCCACACCGGCAACAGGAGCCTTAATCGGTACGCCTGCGTCCATCAAAGCCATGGTGCTGGCGCAAATGGAAGCTTGGGAGGTGGAGCCGTTGGATTCGAGAACCTCGGATACCACACGGATGGTGTACGGGAATTCCTTCTCATCCGGCAGCACCATTTCCAGAGCGCGTTCGCCCAAGGCGCCGTGGCCGATTTCGCGGCGTCCCGGCGGACGGAGCGGACGGGCTTCGCCTACGCTGAACGGAGGGAAGTTGTAGTGGTGCATAAACCGCTTACGTTCTTCCAGATCAATGCCGTCCAGCATTTGCTCGTCGCCGATGGAGCCCAAGGTTGCGATGGAGAGAGCCTGGGTTTGGCCGCGTGTAAACAAAGCGGAGCCATGTGTACGTGCCAAAAGTGTAGTTTCGCAGGAGATAGGACGGATTTCATCCAAACCACGGCCATCAGGACGCACCTTATCATGGGTGATCAGGCGGCGGACTTCTTCCTTGACGATATCGTAAAGAACCTCCTTCACGTCGGCAATCTTAGAGGAATCATCCTCATACACGGCTTTAAAATGCTCAACGGTTTCCGCATTCACCGCTTCAATCGCTTCCGTACGGGCATGCTTCTCGGCGATACGCACTGCTTGCACCAGCTTTTCCTGGGCATAAGCGCGCACGTCGCTGTTTACAGTACCGTCAACAGCATGAAGGACAACCTCCATCTTGGGTTTGCCCACTTGCTTGACAAATTCCTCGATGGCGGCACAAATTTTCTTGATTTCTTCGTGGCCGAACATAATTGCTTCCAGCATCACTTCTTCCGGAAGCTCATGGGCTTCGGCTTCCACCATCATGATGGCGTCCTTGGTGCCGGCAACCACGAGATACATTTCGCTCTTGGCGGATTGCTCCACCGTGGGGTTAATGACGAATTGTCCGTCAACACGGGCAACAATCACACCGCCAATAGGTCCGCTAAACGGAACATCAGAGATAGCCAATGCACAGGAGGTACCGATCATAGCGGTAATTTCAGGAGAATTGTCCTGATCCACACTCATAACCAAATTTACGATTTGCACATCATTCCGGAAGCCCTCCGGGAATAACGGACGGATGGGACGGTCAGTCAACCGGCTGGACAGAATCGCCTTCTGGGAGGGACGTCCTTCGCGCTTGATATAGCCGCCGGGAATTTTGCCGACTGCATACAAGCGTTCCTCATAGTTTACCGTTAACGGGAAAAAGTCAAGATCCTTGGGGTCCTTAGACGCGGTTACCGTACACAATACGGCGGTATCACCATAACGGGCCATAACGGCTCCGTTGGCTTGCTTGGCCAGCTTGCCTGTTTCCAGAATAAGCGTGCGGCCGCCGATTTCCAATTTTATTTGCTCCATACCTTGCCTCCTGATCAATTTTGCGCCAGCAGAATCTGGCAATATTCGCTTGCCTTAAGGCATTCTGAGCTGTCTGTTTCTACATTATGTAACGCCCTGCCTGTCCTTTTTACACCGAAGATCAATAGGACTAGAAACGGACGGCAATGACTGATAATTTCAACATGTTGTCTAGTATTTCCTTCTTTTTCATGCCTAATCTGGCGAAAATACAGAAAAAGCAACCAATTCTGATCCATGCGTCGGTAACAGCACGGCAATCATTGGTTGCTTTCCCATGATCTGCACCGCAGCCTTGGGGCCCGTTAGACGGACGCTGCGGCACCCGCAGTTTAAGCTAACAGCGTATGACAAACGTCATAGGCCTCTAACCTTATCTACGAAGACCCAGTTTCTCGATAAGAGCGCTGTAGCGTCTAACATCCTTGTTCTTCAAGTATGCCAACAGGCTACGACGGTGACCGACCATCTTCAGAAGACCGCGGCGGGAATGGTGATCCTTCTTATGCACGCGCAAGTGGTTAGTCAGGTTTGTAATGTTTTCCGTAAGGATAGCAATCTGAACCTCGGGAGATCCGGTATCGGATTCGTGAGTCTTGTGGTCCAGAATCAGTTGGTTCTTGCGTTCTTGTGTCAATGCCATCCTATTCACCTCCTTGATATAGTAGATACATCCCCATTAGCCCAGTGACCGCCGGAGCAGCGGGAGACCAAGCTAAGGTTCATGATTGACGCCGGAAATATTTGTTTTCAGGCGACAAGAACCAGTATAGCACAAGCCTTGCGTCAAGTAAATGTCAGCTTAGCATTTCTTTTGCCGAAACGATATCCTTGCCGATCTGCGCCACCAATTCTTCCGCTGAGCCAAACTTCCGCTCATGCCGGATAAAGCCGATAAACCGGATGGAAACTTCATCCCCATAGATCTTTTTATTGAAGTCAAATAAATGCGTCTCCAGGGATATAGCCCCCTCCTTCTTGGCAAAGGTGGGCTTCCAGCCGATATTCATTACTCCGAAATGCCACTGGCCGTCATGCAGGAACCGGACCGCATAGACCCCTCTTCCGGGAATCACATACCCTTCAGTAGTTTCCACGTTGGCAGTAGGAATGCCGATGGTGCTGCCTCTGCCTTCGCCTGCGACGACCTTACCCGTAATGGAATACGGACGCTCCAGAAGCCGGGCCGCCTTTTCCACCTGGCCATTGGCCAGAGATTCCCGGATCAGGGTGCTGCTGACCTTCTCCCCGTTGAGGTGGTACGGGCTCACCACTTCCACCCCAAACCTTCCCTGGGCAAGCTCCTTCAGCCGCTGCGGGCTGCCTGCCCCCCTGTGGCCGAAGGTAAAGTCAAACCCGACCACAACGGATGCCAGTTTGCCGGATACCAGAATATCCTCGACGAACTGCTCAGGGGACAGCTGTGCGAAGCTTTCATCAAACCCCACCAGATAAACCCGCTTTAATCCCAGAGCTTCGAACAGACGCAATTTATCTTCAATTGGTGTCAAAGAATCCCGGTATTGGGGATGCCCCAGCACCTCACGGGGATGGGGATGAAAGGTCATCACCGCCGGAGCCAACTCATGGGTTTCGGCGTTCTCGACAGCAGTAAGCAATACCTTGCGATGCCCGGCATGGACCCCGTCAAAATCACCGATGGCCATCACCTGAGGGGGACCGGATGCAATGATGCGGGCAATCTCATCAGGGGCTGCCTGTATACGAAATATCTCCAACTCTCTCCACCTGCCTATAGAACCGGTTCATCAAGCCTCCGGCAAAAACACTTTCTCTGCCGCCAGCGTCCGGTCGTCCTCCTCCAGCCTGAACAGGCCGAGGAAGTCCGCTCCGGGTCCGTACACCCGCTTAAGCCTGCGCATCTGCAGAGGCAGCTCCATGTCCGGCTGTTTGGCGGCTTCGTCCGCTGCTAAACGGATTTTTTTGCCCTGGCGGGCATGAACCGCCGCCTCTCCTCCAACCTCGACGGCTGGAAAAAAGGAAATTGCCTGGTCAGCGGGAATCAGCCATTGGGCCAAAGCCCCGTCCCCGTGCTGCTTGGCCTCGGCCAGCTCCTCAAGAGTGACGCACTGCGCCCGGGTCAAACCGCCTGTTCCGGTTCTGACCAGCTCTGCCATAACCGCCGGATAACCCAGAGCCCGTCCGATATCGGAGCACAGGGTGCGGATATACGTGCCTTTGGAGCAGCGGACCCGGAACACAATCTCCGGCTCCGATACATCCAGCTTGACCGATAGGATATGTATGCTGTGGATGGTAACCTGCCTGGGCTGGCGCTCCACTACCTCGCCGCCGCGGGCAAGCTCATACAATCGTTTCCCATCCACCTTCACTGCCGAATACATCGGGGGAATCTGTTCAATCACACCGGTAAACCGGTCCATAACCTCTTGAATCTGCTGTTCGTTGACCGTCACCTGATCCACGCGTTCAATGACGCTGCCGGTGAGATCCTCCGTATCCGTGGCCAGCCCGATTACCAGTTTGGCCTCATATTCCTTGGGCATTTCCTGGATATATTCCACCAAACGGGTCGCCCTGCCCAAGCATAAGGGAAGGACACCGGTTACCATGGGATCCAGGGTGCCCGTGTGTCCAATCCGCTTCATTTTGAGTATGCCACGTGCTTTCGCCACCACATCATGGGATGTAAATTGAACGGGTTTCCAGATGGGCAGAACACCTTCCAAACTCATGGCAGCCTCCTTTGAATTTCCTGGAGAACCTGCTCCTCGATCTGGTCAAGCGTTCCCTTAACGGCACAGCCAGCCGCCCGGATATGACCCCCGCCGCCAAAATGCTTGGCCACATCAGCCACATCCACCAATCCGGCGGAGCGGAAGCTGACCTTCCACTTTTCACCGTCAATCTGTTTGAACAAAAGTCCTACCTCGACGCCTTCAATATTGCGGGGATAATTTACAAGCCCTTCGAGATCGGCATTCTGGGCATGGGCATCCGCCACATCCTGCAGCGACACGCTCACCCAGGCAATCCGCTTGTCCACGTTAAAGTTCAAGGAGGCAAGCGCCTTTTGCAGCACCATCACGTGGGATAAGGTTAATTTCTCCAAGAACTGGTCCGCCAGATCATTGCCGTCTACACCATACTCCAGCATTTCGGAGGCAATTTTTAGCACGCGGGGAGTGGTATTGGAATACCGGAAGCCTCCCGTGTCGGTCAAAAGCCCGGTATAGATACAGTCCGCAAGCGGCTTCGCCCAGCTGATGGTCAGCAGTGTAGCCAGATCGTACAGCACCTCCGCCGTAGCGGCGGCATCGGCACGGATCAGGTTGACCCGGCCAAAGCCGTCGTTGGTGGGGTGATGATCGATATTAAGAATCGGCGTTTCCGTGGTAAACCATTCTTTAACAAGCCCAATCCGCTGGTAATCCGCACAATCGACAGCAATAACACAGTTGAAAGGAGGAAGCGGCTCAGCGCTGCTCCGCCGGGAATAGTTCAGAATCTCGGCGGATCGGGGCAGCATACCGAACTTAGAGGGAACCTCCCCTTCATTGATTGTGACGAAGGATTTCCCCAACAGCTGAAGCATCTGGCCAACGGCCAGGGTAGAGCCGATGGCATCCCCGTCTGGGTTCACGTGGGACACCACCAGGAAATGGTCATGCGCCAGAATAAAAGCTTTGGCTTCCTCCAGCTGATTCCGGTAGGCGTCAGCAGGCGAAGACAGATTCGGTCCGCTCATGATTCATCCTCTTTGATCCGGTGAATGAGCTCCTCAATCCGGCTGCCGTAAGCCACCGAGCTGTCAATAAGGAAAATCAACTCGGGAACAATGCGGAGTCTTACCCGTTTGGACAGTTCCGAACGGATAAAGCCTTTGCCGCGCTCCAGCGCCTTCAGCGTATCCTGGCGTTCCTGATCGGAACCAAGAACGCTCAAGTATACCTTCGCTTGGGAAAAATCATTGGTTACCTCTACACCAGTGATGGTGGTGAAGCCCATCCGCGGATCCTTAAACTCGGTTTGCAGAATGAGGCTGAGTTCCTTCTTGATTTGCTCCCCTACCCGGCCGGTGCGAATTTTGGCCATGCCTATTTCACCTCTCTACGCTCTCCATGATAAATGCTTCTATAATATCCCCTTCCTTCAGGTCGTTAAACCGGTCAAGGGTAATGCCGCATTCGTAACCTTGCGCCACTTCCTTGGCGTCGTCCTTGAAGCGTTTGAGGGAATCCAATTTGCCTTCGTAAACCACGATGCCTTGACGAATCAGGCGGGCCTCTGCGGAACGGGCGATCTTGCCGCTAATGACCATACAACCCGCAATCGTACCCACCTTGGAAATCTTAAAGGTGTTGCGGACTTCCGCCTGGCCGATGACACTTTCCTTGAATACAGGGTCCAGAAGGCCCTTCATCGCAGATTCAATTTCTTCAATAACCTTGTAGATAACGCGGTGCTGACGGATATCAACCTTCTCCTGCTCTGCCGTTGCAAGAGCAGCAGGTTCAGGACGGACGTTAAAGCCGATGATAATCGCATTGGATGCGGAAGCCAGAATGATGTCAGACTCGGTGACAGCACCTACGCCTGCATGCAGAATCTTAACCCGCGCGCCTTCCACTTCGATCTTTTCCAGGGAGCCGCGGAGTGCTTCAACAGATCCTTGTACGTCGCCCTTGATGATGACGTTGAGATCCTTGATTTCCCCTTCCTTAATCTGCTTGAACAGATCGTCCAGGGTTACCCGGGTATTAGCTCCCATATCGGCTTGACGCTGGTTGGTAGTACGCTTCTCGGCAATTTCCCGTGCCTTGCGCTCGTCTTCGAAGGCAAGGAACATATCGCCGGCTTGCGGCACTTCTGTCAGACCGGTAATTTCCACTGGTGTGGACGGACCGGCTTCCTTCAGACGCTTGCCCTTGTCATTGACCATGGCCCGTACACGGCCGAAGGTGTTCCCGGCGATAAAGGAGTCGCCCACCTTAAGCGTACCGTTCTGCACGAGTACCCGTGCAACCGGTCCCTTGCCCTTATCCAGCTCGGCTTCGATAACAGTGCCTCTGGCGCGTTTGTTGGGGTTAGCCTTAAGCTCCTGGACATCCGCTACCAGAAGGATCATTTCAAGAAGGTTTTCCAAACCGATGCGCTGCTTGGCAGAGATACTGGCGAAAATGGTCTCGCCGCCCCACTCCTCAGGAACCAGTTCGAATTCCATCAATTCCTGCTTAATCCGGTCCGCATTGGCATCCGGCTTATCGATCTTGTTAACAGCCACGATAATCGGCACCTTGGCCGCCTTGGCATGGGCAATGGCTTCCTTGGTTTGAGGCATAACACCGTCATCGGCTGCAACTACCAGGATGGTGATATCTGTGACCTGGGCGCCGCGGGCACGCATGGATGTGAAGGCTTCATGGCCCGGGGTATCCAGGAAGGTGATCTTCCGGCCGTTGATTTCCGCTTGGTATGCTCCAATATGCTGGGTAATGCCGCCTGCTTCGCCTTCCGTCACATTGGTATGGCGGATTGCATCCAGCAGGGTGGTTTTACCATGGTCAACGTGGCCCATGATGGTGACAACCGGAGGACGCTCCTGCAAATCAGCGGGATCGTCATTTTCTTCCGTTGCTTCGATGTTGGTTTCGTCAACGGGAATCTTCAGTTCCACTTCCACACCATAATCGGTGGCAAGCAGCTGAATGGTATCCAAATCCAGCTCTTGGTTGATGGTAGCCATCACACCCAAGAACAGGAGCTTCTTAATCAGTTCGGAGACATCCTTATGCAGCAGCTTGGCGAATTCGCCGACAGTCATGGTGCCGCGGACAATCACCTTCTTGGGGGTATTGTCGATCTTTTCTTTCCTGACAACGTTTTGCTGCTGGTTGCGGCCTCTGTTGCCATAACGGTTGTTGCCGCCCCGGTCGTCGGAACGTTTGGGAGCCGGTTTGCCGCGTTTGCCGCTGCCTACCTTGGCTGCGCCTGCTGCGGGCAGATCGAGCACAATATCGTCATCCGCCGATACATTGGTTGGTACGCGGATCGGCTTATCCTGTACGGGCTTTCTGGCTTGATAGTCATTGCGGCCGTGCTCGCCGCGGTTTTTGTCCCGGTCGTTATTTCTGCGGGTAGGAGAGCTGCTGGACACGGGGGCGCCTGCAGATTGCAAAGCCGATGCCATAGCACCCAGTCCCGGTCCACGGTCATCACGGCGTTGGAAGCCGCCTTGGCCTCCTTGGCCGCCGCTTCCCTGGCCATCACGGCGTTGGAACCCGCCTTGACCGCCTCCTTGACCGTCACGGCGTTGGAAACCGCCTTGGCCTCCTTGACCACCGCTGCCTTGACCATCACGGCGTTGGTAGCCGCCTTGGCCTCCTTGACCGCCGCTGCCTTGACCATCACGGCGCTGGTAACCGCCTTGACCGCCAGTACCTTGGCCTTCACGGCGTTGGTAGCCTCCTTGGCCTCCTTGACCGCCGCTGCCTTGACCATCACGGCGTTGGTAGCCGCCTTGGCCTCCTTGACCGCCAGTACCTTGGCCTTCACGGCGTTGGTAGCCGCCTTGGCCTCCTTGACCGCCAGTACCTTGACCTTCACGACGCTGGTAGCCGCCTTGGCCTCCTTGACCGCCAGTACCTTGGCCTTCACGGCGTTGGTAGCCGCCTTGGCCTCCTTGACCGCCAGTACCTTGACCTTCACGACGCTGGTAGCCGCCTTGGCCTCCTTGACCGCCAGTACCTTGGCCTTCACGGCGTTGGTAGCCGCCTTGGCCTCCTTGACCGCCGCTGCCTTGACCATCACGGCGTTGGTACCCGCCTTGACCTCCTTGACCGCCGCTGCCTTGGCCATCACGGCGCTGGTACCCGCCTTGACCGCCGCTGCCTTGGCCTTCACGGCGTTGATAGCCGCCTTGGCTGCTGCTGCCTTGGCCTTCACGGCGCTGATAGCCGCCTTGGCTGCTGCTTTGACCTTCGCGGCGCTCAGCCGGTGCAGATGCAGAAGCTTCCGGTGCACGCGGGGCCGGAGCAGAGCTCTCTTCGGACTGCTGCGGCTTGGAGGCCGTTTCTGCACTTGCTGCAGGGGATTCGGACTTGGCAGGCTGAGCCTGAACCATAGATGCCTGCTTCTTCTCCGGAGCAGGCGGTGTGGATGCTGCTACATTGCCTGAAGTTTCCGCCACCCGCTTTGCAGCGGCATTGGCTTTAACGTCACGGAAAAATTGTTCCACGGAGCCGACCATGTTGGGCTCCAGCACACTCATGTGATTGTTTACGGTAATTCCCTGTCTTTTTAGAATAGTAATAATCTCCTTACTGCTCATATTTAAAGTTTTGGCGTATTCATAGACTCTCAGTTTATCTTTATTATCCTGTTTGTCCTGTTTTGTCAATGTTCTTCCACCTCCGCAGGTTTTGCCAAGCCCTGGGCGATTCTGCCGGCGAATCCGTCATCCGTCACGGCCAGGACCACCCGATCAACCTTGCCCACTGCCCCACCAAGCTCAAGACGGGTGCCATACTCCACTAACGGAATCTGGTAATGTGAGCATTTATCCCTGTACTTTTTCTGCGCATTGGCAGCGGCGTCCACAGCCAGAATCACCAGCTTGGCTTCGCCTGAGCGGACCGCCTTCAACACAGTATCGTCGCCTGCCAGCACTTTTCCGGCACGCATGGCAAGCCCCAACGTAGACAATGATTTATTCATCTTCAGGCTCCAATTCCTTCAGCGCGTGGAACTCATCCTCTACCCGAATGAAATCCTGCTCCAACTGGTCATAAATATCCGGGCTTACCGCCTGCTTCAGGGCTCTGTCCAGCGCCTTGCTTTTCTTCGCCAGCTTAAAGCAGGAGGCCTTGCCGCACAAGTACGCGCCCCGGCCGGATTTTTTGCCGGATAAGTCTATGAGAATTTGCTCGTCCGGGGTGCGGACGACGCGAATGAGTTCCTTCTTGGCCTTCATCTCCTGGCAGGCTACACACTTCCGGAGAGGGATTTTCCTAGGTTTCATTGTTCCACCACCCGTTTGCCGCAAAATTCACACTTCCTTGCTCCAGGCCTGCGGCTAGTCGATGCTTACCGAATCCTGGTGCATCAGCTCGGACGAGGTTTTGGGCCGGCCATATTCCTGCTCGGCTTGCGTCTCGCTCTTGATGTCGATCTTCCAGCCGGTCAGCTTGGCTGCCAGTCTGGCGTTTTGCCCCTTGATGCCGATGGCCAGGGAGAGCTGGTAGTCCGGCACAATGACCCGGCACATTTTTTCGCTCTCGAATACATTCACCTCTACCACCTTGGAGGGGGACAGCGCATTAGCCACATATTCGTCCACATTTTCGGACCAGCGCACGATGTCGATTTTTTCACCCTTCAGCTCATTGACGATGGTCTGCACCCGGACTCCCTTAGGGCCAACGCAGGACCCGACGGGCTCTACCTCGGAATTGCGGGAATGGACGGCAATCTTGGAGCGGAAGCCGGCTTCACGGGCAACGGAGCGGATTTCCACCACACCGTCGTAAATTTCCGGCACTTCCAGCTCGAACAGACGCTTCAGCAGGCCGGGATGCGTCCGGGACAAAATAATCTGCGGACCCTTGGTGGTATTCTCCACCTTGGTGATGTACGCCTTTACCCGATCGCCGTGGGTGAACTTGTCACCGGCCATCATCTCGCCAACGGGAAGCACCGCCTCCACCTTGCCCAGATCCACGTACAGATTACGCAGATCCTGGCGCTGCACAATGCCGGTTACAATGTCCTCTTCCTTATCAATGTAAGCATTGTAGATCAGGCCGCGCTCCGCTTCACGGATGCGCTGGGTCACCACCTGCTTGGCCGTCTGGGCGGCAATCCGTCCGAAGTCCTTCGGGGTAACCTCAATCTCCACAATATCCTCCAGCGTATAGCTGGGGCTAACCTGGCGCGCGGCCTCCACGGAAATTTCCATCCGGGGGTCCAGCACATTCTCCACCACTGTCTTGCGGGCATAGACCTTGATGAGGCCTGTCATTTTGTTGATGTCCACCCGCACGTTCTGGGCCGTATTGAAATTGCGCTTGTATCCGGAAATCAGCGCCGCTTCAATAGCCTCCAGAAGAATATCCTTACTTATTCCTTTCTCTCTCTCCAATTCCGACAGGGCTTCGATAAAATCAGCGTTCATGGGAATGGAATTCCTCCTTTCAATGTGCAACCGTCCAAGTCGTTATGTGTTAAAACACGATGGCCAAACGCGCGCTGGCCAGCTTCGCGGAAGGAATCGCATGGGTTTTTTTGCCCATTTTGACCGTAAGGCCCGCTTCGTCATACGCTTCCAGCGTGCCTTCGAATTCCTTCAGTCCGTCCACCGGCTCATAGGTGGTGACGAATACGTGCTTGCCTACCGCTTTCACGAAATCCGCAGGCTTCTTCAATGGGCGTTCGGCGCCGGGTGAAGAAACCTCCAGGAAATACGCCCCCGGAATGGGATCATTCTCGTCCAGCTTCTCGCTCACGTATTCGCTGACCCTGCCGCAATCGTCGATATCGATGCCGCCGTCCTTGTCCACGTAAACCCGGAGGAACCAGTTGCTTCCCTCTTTCACATATTCAATGTCCACCAGTTCAAAACCGTTTTCGTCGAGAAACGGCTTGACCATGCTTTCAACTGCCGATTTTATCTGCAAGCTCAAAACACAATGCCCCCTCATACGCGGTTAATTCTGCTTATTGTTCCTCTGCAAACCTTGCCCCCGGAGCCCTAAAACTCCTTATTCAAAGAGCAAAGAGTGGGTTTCCCCACTCTCGACCGTCGTGCAGTATCCAACATCACCTATAGAAGTATATCACAGATGTCGTATTATTTACAATAGAAACCATGGAAGGCCGGGCCAAGGAACGGCCGTAGGGAGCGGGAAAATCCGTTCTAATCAATTATTCCACTTTTCAGGCCGATTAAGTCAGCCATTTGCCGCGGAGCAACTCCAAAAGACGTTCCATCTCTGCTTTTCCAAGACGCCGGGTGATCTCTTCCTCCAGCCGCTGCTTCGTCTCCTCCAGAAGCCTTACAGTCTCCCGCCCATGCGGGGTCAGTTCCACCCGGCGGTCCCGGGCATTCCCGTCTGCGGTGGCAGGGGCAACCAGCCCTGCCGTCTGTAAGCCCAGCATATATTTATGAACACCCTGCCGGGTCATACCGATCAACCGGCCGATCTGCGATATGCTTAGAACCCCGTTTGCCTCCAGAACAGCCAGGATATGCGCCTCCGACTTGTTAACCGGCTGGCCGCTTGCCTCATGCAGTTTTTTGCGCAGCTCCATATGCTTTTCGCTGATCAGGTCAATGAGACCCAAGGAACGTTTGACGTCACTCATCATGTTAGCCTCCTCTGCCGGATTTATTGTAAACTAGGTTGACAGTATTCGAGATGATTCGTTATGATAATCCAGTATAAAACGAATCTCAATAGAGATAAAGGAGCTGTCCCATGGGGAGAAACAAAAAAGAAATGCTGGTGTTTACGTCCGTAATGTGCTTTTTCATGGTTTTGTTTATGTGTATGTACAATGTGATGCTGTCCGAAGGCTTCACAACCGCCATTTTCGCTGAGGCTGCTGTGGCTTTCTTTCCGGCGTTGGCCGTGGCTCTGGTGCTGGATATCTTTATTGTAGGCAAAGTCGCCAAAGGGCTGGCCTTCAAGCTGCTTGCGCCGGATGCCCATCCCGTGAAAAAGGTACTGGTTATTTCCACCTGCATGGTACTGGGCATGGCGCTTTGCATGTCCTTGTTCGGCACACTCATGCATGGCGGGGTGGATTCCGGCCTGCTTCTGCGGTGGCTTAAGACCTACGGGCTGAATTTGCTGGCCGCTCTGCCGCTTCAGCTATTGGTGGTCGGTCCGTTGACCCGCTTTCTTTTTACCCGGATGTTCCTATCCAAGAAACCGGCAGGCCTTGCCTCCTGACAAGCGCAACGCCCAACCTACGCATAAAGGACTGGAACGGCCTAAGCCGTTGTCCAGTCCTTTTTTTTGCATATGTCCTCTTTATGATATTAAAAGAGCGAAAGCTGGTTGGAATCCGGCAGGCCCCGGAAGCAGCCCATGGTCTTCAACAGCTCCACAATGGTTTTGGTGGCGCGGCTGCGCTGCTGGAAGTCTTCGATGGAGAGGAAATCTCCCCCTTCATCCTTGGCTGCCGCAATCTGCTTGGCCGCATTTTCGCCGATGCCGTCCACTGCAGAGAAGGGGAACAAAAGCTTGTCCCCGTCTACCAGGAACTTGGTGGCATGGGAGCGGTACAGATCCACCGGTTTAAAACCAAAGCCGCGGGCGGTCATTTCCAGAGCCATTTCCAGAAAGGAAATCATGCCCTTCTCCTTGGGTGTAGCCTGGAAACCCTTGGCTTCAATCTCCAGTAGCTTGCTTAGGATAGCGTCATAACCCTGGCAGAACAGCTCCACCTCGAAGGACTCCGCCCGGACCGTAAAGTAGGTGGCGTAAAATTCAATGGGATGATACAGCTTGAAGTAGGCCGTCCGCACCGCGGAAATAACGTAAGCCGAGGCATGCGCCTTCGGGAACATGTACTGGATTTTCTCACAGGAATCAATGTACCAGGCCGGTACATTGCACTTCTTCATCTCATCCTTCCACTCTTCGCTTAAGCCCCGGCCCTTCCGCACACTTTCGGTGATTTTGAAGGCCAGCCCCGCATCCATACCCGCTTTATATATGAGATAAAGCATAATGTCATCCCGGCAGCCAATCACCGTTTTGATGGAGCAGGTACCGTTTTTGATGAGCTCCTGGGCATTTCCCAGCCATACACCCGTTCCATGGGACAGACCGGAAATCTGCAGCAAATCGGCAAAGGTGGTGGGCTGTGATTCCTCCAGCATCTGGCGGACGAACTTGGTGCCCATTTCGGGTACGCCGTAGGTGGCTACGGTAGAACGGATCTGTGAAGGAGTAACGCCCAATGCCTCCACAGAGTTGAACATGCTCATCACCTTGGGATCATTCATGGGCAGGGTCGTAGGATCAATGCCCGTCAGGTCCTGGAGCATCCGCATCATGGTCGGATCGTCATGTCCCAGAATATCCAGCTTGAGGAGATTTTCCTCAAAAGCATGGTAGTCAAAATGGGTGGTTTGCCAGTCAGCGCTGGTATCATCCGCCGGAAACTGGACTGGCGTTACATCCTCTACGTCGATATAATCGGGGACAACCACGATGCCGCCCGGATGCTGGCCGGTGCTCCGTTTCACGCCGGTGCAGCCGGCCGCCAGCCGGTTGATTTCCGCCAGCCGCCAGTTGCCGCCCTTTTCCTCCTCGAACTTCTTGACGAAGCCGAAGGCAGTTTTTTCGGCTACGGTGCCGATGGTGCCTGCACGGAATACATTTTTCTCGCCGAACAGCACCTTGGTGTAGTTATGGGCTATCGGCTGGTAATCGCCGGAGAAATTCAAGTCAATATCGGGAACCTTGTCCCCTTTAAAACCCAGGAAGGTTTCGAAGGGAATATCCTGGCCTTCCCCCTTCAGCGGTGCACCGCAGTTCGGACAATCCTTATTCGGCAAATCAAAGCCTGAGGGAATGCTGCCGTCCGTGAACCACTCGCTGTATTGGCAGGAGAGACACATATAATGAGGCGGAAGCGGGTTAACCTCGGAGATGCCCAGTGCCGTGGCCACAAAGGAGGAGCCTACGGAGCCCCGGGAGCCGACCAGATATCCGTCCGAATTGGATTTTTTCACAAGACGCTCGGAAATCAGATAGTTGGCGGAGAAGCCGTAGCCGATAATAGGCTTTAATTCCTTCTCCAGCCGTGCGGTTACAATCTCAGGCACAGGTTCGCCGTACATCCGTTTGGCCGTGTCATAACATTTGGTGCGGATTTCCTCCTCGGAACCTTCAATAATAGGAGAAAACAGACCGTTGTCTGTAGGGCCCCCCGTTTTGGGGAACAGCTTGATTTCCTCAAACTCGTCCGCCAGCGCGGAGGTATTCTCCACCACAACCTTATATGCCGTTTCCTCGCCCAAAAAAGCAAACTCCCGGAGCATCTCCTCAGTGGTGCGCAAATGCACATCCGGCTTGCGCTGGTCCTTCAGCGGACTGAAGCCGGTAATGCCGTTTATGGTGATATCCCGACAGATCTTATCCCTTGGAGTCAGGTAATGGACATTGCCGGTGGCAATCACAGGTTTGCCCAGCTTGCGGCCGATTTCGATTACCCGGCGAATCGCCCCCTCCAAGTCCTCCTTGCTGCCGACAAGACCTTTTTCCACCAGGTGCATATTCACCTCGACGGGCTGGATCTCCAGCACATCGTAAAACAGGGCCACGTTCTCGGCTTCCTCTACCGACTTATTGAGAACTGTCTCGTAGAATTCGCCCCTCTCACAACCGGAGATCACCAGAAGCCCTTCCCGGTATTCGGTCAGCACACTTTTGGGGATACAGGGCACCCGATTGTAATATTTGGTATGGGAGAGGGAAACCAGCTTGTACAGGTTCTTCTTCCCTGCCTGGGTTTTGGCGTAGATGCAGCAGTGGAAGGGCCGTTGGTTGGACAAGTCCTTGCCCACATGCTCATTAAGCTCCGCCAACCCGGTAATACGCCGGTTGTCCGCCTCCTTGATCAGGTGGTACAGCACGTACCCCAAGGCCTCCGCATCGTCCACGGCGCGGTGGTGATTTTCCAGAGAAACCTTGAACCGGTCCGACAGGGTATTCAGCCGGTGATTCTTCAGATTGGGGAGAAGCAGCCGGGCCATCTCCAGCGTATCCAGCACGGGATTATCCATTGGGGGCTGGCCCAGAGATTTCAGGTTGGCCTGGATGAAGCCGATATCGAACCGGGCGTTATGGGCAACCAGCACCGCATCTCCCACAAACTCACGGAATTTGGGCAGCACATCCTCCAGCTCTGGGGCGCCCCGGACCATATCGTCGTTAATGTTGGTCAGTTGCTGGATGTTATACGGGATCCGTTCATGGGGATTCACGAAGGTGGCGAACCGGTCGATCACCTTTTCGTCACGCATTTTGACCCCGGCCAACTCGATGATCTTGTTGTTAATAACCGATAAACCCGTGGTCTCGATATCGAACACCACATATTCCGCTTCCTTCAGAGGACGTGCCTCCGGATTGAGCACTATGGCCACGCTATCGTTGACCACATTGGCTTCCATCCCGTACAGCACCTTGATGCCGTGCTTTTTGGCTGCTTTGTTGGCATCCGGATAAGACTGGACTACGCTATGGTCGGTGATGGCAATGGCCTTATGGCCCCATTTGGCAGCCGTTTTGATATATTCGTCCACGGGGGTCAATCCGTCCATGGCGCTCATATTGGAGTGAACATGGAACTCCACCCGCTTCTCGGGAGCATTGTCCTTGCGCTCTGCCGGCGGCAGCACCTCATTGACATCCTGAGGAATCATCATCAGCTCCGGCGGGTTCTGGAAGCGGTCATACTCTACCTTGCCCCGCAGCTTCAGCCACTTGCCGTTGGCGATCAGGCTGTAAATCTTCACATCTTCCTTGGTTTTGGCGAAGGCCTTGATGGACAGGGAATCGGTAAAGTCCGTAATATTGAAGGAGAACAGCACCGTTCCCGTCTTCAGCTCCTTGGACTCCAAGCCGAAGACCATACCCTGGATGGCAACCTTCTTCTCTTCCTCGGTAATCTGCTGCAGGGGAACGGCATCCTCACGGATATCGTAGCCCACCATCAGCTTCAGCTCCGCATCCGAACCCTTGGACGCTTCCTCCTCGCGGACGATGGAGGTAAGAATCTCCTGGGTGACGCTTTTGCCTTCCTCGGACACCTGACGGGCAAACTGGTCGTAGATCTCTTCTTTTTCCTGCACCGATTCCGTTACCTTCAGCTTCACCTGGTAGGTTCCGGCGAAATACCGTTCATAAAACTGGCGCACCAGGTTGTCCACCTGCTTCTTTTTGGCCAGCTCCAATCCGATTTGATCCAGAAGGGTCACGGTCAGCACCGTGCCGCTGGCTTCCATCTTAGCCTTGGCCAACCAGCCGTTGATCGAAGCGGACTCCCGCTGGGCCCATTCCACAAACAGGCTCCAGTATTCCTCCGCCAGCGTCTCCGGCGTTACTGCATTTGTATAGTGGAAGGTCAATTTGATATCCGCAATATGGCGGAATTGCTCCCGGATCAGCTTCACGAAGCTCCGGTAAATATCCCGCGGCACCAAAACCGCATTCACGAGATGAAAATGCCACTCCCTGTTGGAGCGGCTGACTTCCACCATATCGATGTACCCATCCGAAAAATATGCTTCCGCCACGTCTGCGGGAACCTGAGCCTGCCCAAGCAGCAGCTCAAACCGTTTCCTTTTCTCCGCAGGGTTACTCATGGGGACACCTCCGTATCTTCCAATCTTGCCAGTCACAGCCGTAAATGCCGCACCTTCTATTGTGGGGGGAAGAGACAAGGTTCGTCAAGACCTTTTGGAGGCAATTGCGGGCACCTTCTCCTGGAGGTGGTTGCTCACCCTTCTTAAGCGGACTGGAAAGCCGTTATTTTGCTAAAAATCGGACTTTTGGTAATTTCGCGGACACACGATACCTTATTCCAATCTTCTCCCCTCAATTTCGGGCCCTTTTCAGCCAATAACGGCTCCTGTGTCCGCCCCAACGAAAAAACAGCGTTTTTCCGTGCGACAACGGCTTTTGAGTCCGTTCATAACGACCATCTATGTTCAAAATAAAAAAAGCGTTTAGCGGAGGTAGCTCCGTAAACGCTTCTTATCTTTAGTACGCCCGTCCGAAGACAACCGTATGCTTGGCCTCCTGGCCGCAGCAGATGCAGGTGGTTTTGGTGACGGCCGGCTGGAAGGGAATATTCCGGCTGGTAGCGCCGGTTTCTTCCTTCACCTTAGCCTCGCAGTCGGCCGAGCCGCACCAGCCCGCATACGCGAAGCCGCGCTTCTCGTCCAGGAATGCTTTGAACTGGTCCATGGTATCCACATCGGTCATATGCTCGTCCCGGAATTGGCGGGCCTTCTCCAGCATGGCGGTGTGAATCTCCTCCAGCATGGTTTGGACCTCCTGGACGAAGTCCTCCTGGCGGATAACCTTCTTCTCGCCGCTGACCCGGGAGACCAGCACCATTTGACCGGCTTCCAGATCACGTGGACCCAACTCAACGCGGATCGGAACACCGCGCATTTCGTACTCGTTGAACTTCCAGCCCGGGCTTTGGCCCTCGCGGTCGTCCACCTTCACACGTACGCCGGCCTTCTTCAGCTCGGCATACAACTCGTTCACCTTCGCCACAACAGGCTCCCGGGTTTTGGGCGGCCCGATGGGAATCATGATCACCTGAGTCGGGGCAACCTTGGGCGGAAGCACCAGCCCTCTGTCATCACCATGAACCATGATCAGCGCACCGATCAGACGGGTGCTGGTGCCCCAGGAGGTGGTGTGGCAGAATTGATGCTGGTTGTCGCGGTCCAGATATTTGATATCGAAGGCTACAGCAAAGTTGGTGCCCAGATAGTGGGAGGTGCCCGCTTGTACCGCCTTGCCGTCCTTCATCATGGCTTCGATGGAATAGGTGTCCACGGCGCCGGCGAATTTCTCCGAGGGGGTCTTCTGGCCGGTAATCACCGGCATCGCCAGGAAGTTCTCGGCGAAGTCGCGGTAGATCTCCAGCATCTGCATGGTCTCGCGGCGGGCATCCGCTTCGTCCTCGTGGGCGGTATGTCCTTCCTGCCAGAGGAATTCGCTGGTGCGCAGGAACGGCTGCGTGCGCTTCTCCCAACGGACTACATTGGCCCATTGGTTAATCAGCAGCGGCAGATCGCGGTAAGAGTTGATCCATTCGGCGTACATGTGGCCGAACATGGTTTCGGAGGTGGGCCGGACAGCAAGGCGCTCCTCCAGCTTCTCGCCGGCCGCTTCCGTTACCCACGGCAGCTCCGGGTTGAAACCCTCCACATGCTCCTTCTCCTTCTGGAAGAAGCTCTCCGGGATAAACAGCGGGAAGTAGGCGTTACGGTGGCCCGTTTCCTTGAAGCGGCTGTCCATCTCCTTCTGGATGTTCTCCCAGATTTCATAGCTGTCCGGCTTGAATACAATACAGCCGCGGACAGGAGCGTAGCTCATCAGATCGGCCTTTTTGATCACGTCGATATACCAGCGGGAGAAGTCCTCGCTTTGCGGTGTGATCTCCTTAACAAATTGCTTTTCCTTGGACATGTGCGTTACAAACCTCCAATGTTTATCCCTGTATCAATCGTACAATATCGTTGTACGTTACGGCTATCATCAACAGCATCAGCATGGCGAAGCCGATAAAATGCACCATACTCTCCCGGTTGGGGTCCACCGGACGCCCCCGGATGGCCTCAATCCCCAGGAACAACAGCCGGCTTCCATCCAATGCGGGAATGGGCAGCAGATTGAAGATCCCCAGGTTGATGCTCAGGAAGGCGGTCAGTGAAATCATGGAGCTTAAGCCAGCCTGGGCGAAATCGCTGGAGATTTGGACGATCCGTACGGGTCCGCCCAGATCATCCATTTTGAACTGGCCGAAGATCATTTGTTTGAAGCCCAGCAATATATTCTTGGTCATAAATACGGTATTGTCCCATGCGCCGGCTACAGCCTCCACCGGGGTGACACTGCGCTTGTCAAAGCCCAGCTCCACCCCCACCCGGACAGTCCCTTCGATATCCACGGGAGTGATGGTTTTCTGCATCTGCTCCTTGTTGCGTTCAATAATCCAAAGCATAGGCTGGTCCTTGGAATTCTTGATCAGCTGGGACAGCTGGGTCTGGTCCTTGCCGATGGGGGTGTGGTTAACCTCCAACACAACATCCCCCGGCATCAGACCGGCAACAGCCGCCGGTTTGCCAGGCTCAATTTTGCCCAGCTTTACATTGGTGGGCATCCCGTTCATCATCATCACGATCAGAAACAACACAAAAGCCAGAATGAAGTTCATGGCCGGACCGGCAAAAATGGACAAAGCCCGTTTGCCGACGCTTTTGCCGCCGAACTGGCGGTTCCAGGGGGCAATCTGGGTTTCCTTGCCCCGGGCCACCATCATGGCATCCTCGGCAACGGCAAAACGCACCGGTTCCCCTTCCACAATCAGCCGGACATACAGCTCCCGTTCCAGATCAATGCTCTCAATTTCACCTTGAATGACGTTTGAGCGCTGGTCGAGCTGGTCCAAAAACAGATGGGTAACCACCTCGTCCTTCAACCGTACACCGATGGTTTGGCCGGGATTGGCCTGTACAATCTCCGGGTCCTCCCCCGCCATCCGGACGTACCCGCCGATGGGCAGAATCCGAAGCGTATAGGTGGTTTCACCCTTTTTGTACGAAAAAAGCTTCGGCCCGAAGCCGATGGCAAATTCCCGAACCAGAATCCCCGCCCGTTTGGCAAAGTAAAAATGCCCCCATTCATGCAGGGTAACCAGCACGAAGAACATCAGCACGATCTGAAGACCGACTTGTATATTGGACAACATCGATTCCCCCTTAGTTGGTAAAAGAAAGGTCCTTTCATAAAGAGTACCATTAAGACCGAGGGCAATACAAGCCGACTGCCCTGGAGCCCGTATTGGACGCTTTTAATACCTAAGCATATGCCGTTTCGGGGGAGGCTTATTCACATGGATACATTACAAACGCGAGGCAATTTCTCTGGCCTGCCGATCAGCTAACAGAATCTCTTCCAGCTCCGGGCGCGCCACGTTCCGGTGGGCGTCCAAGGCTCTGGCGATCCGGTCCTCAATTTCCAGGAACTCAATTTTGCCCTGCAGAAACAGCGCAACCGCCGCTTCATTGGCGGCACTGTACACGGTGGGAGCCGTACCTCCGGCTCTTCCGCTTTCATAGGCCATCGCCAAGCAAGGATACCGTTCCATGTCCATGGTGCGGAAATTGAGCCTTCCGATCTCCGTCAGCCGCAGGGGCTCGGCCGGCGTTGGCTTCCGGTGGGGGTATGTGAGTGCGTATTGAATGGGAATCCGCATATCCGGCGTACCCAGCTGAGCCATTACGCTATGGTCCCGGAACTCCACCATGGAGTGGATCACACTTTCCGGATGGAGAATCACCTCAATGTGGTCATAATCCATATTGAAGAGCCAATGGGCCTCAATGACCTCCAGCCCTTTGTTGACCATGGTGGCGGAATCGATGGTGATCTTGGCGCCCATGGACCAATTGGGATGGCGCAGGGCTTCTTCCACCGTAACACCAACCAGCTCCGACCGGGTACGGTCCCGGAAGGAGCCGCCCGATGCAGTGATAATCAGCTTATGTATATCCTTGGGCGATTCCCCGTTTAAGCATTGGAAGATGGCGGAATGCTCGCTGTCCACAGGCAACAGGGACACGCCCCGTTTGCGGGCCAGCTCACAAACCAGATGCCCCGCAGACACCAGGGTTTCCTTATTGGCTAACCCAATGCTTTTGCCTGCATCAATAGCGGCAAGGGTAGGCTTCAGCCCGACGCTGCCTACAACGGCAGTCACCACCAGCTCGGCTTCGGTAGCCGCTGCGGCTTCAACCAGTCCGTCATCGCCGTACACTACCTTGATGCCCGGACCTGCCGCGGCCTCCACTTCATCCGCCAGCTGACGGTTGGACACACAAACCAGCTTCGGGGAGAACATCTGGATCTGCTTCAGCAGCAAGGCCAGATTGCTGCCCGCCGCCAGCGCCTCCACCTGATAGGAATCCGGGTCATGGGCGACCACATCCAAGGTCTGCGTGCCGATGGAGCCGGTTGAGCCCAACACCGCTATGCGTTTTTTCATGGTGTGCACGTCCTTTGCTTCTTGATTACGGAATAAGGGAAACCAGACAGAGGAACGGGAATACAATCAGCCAGCTGTCCACCCGGTCGAGAATGCCTCCGTGGCCGGGAAGAATGGAGCCTGTATCCTTGATCCCTTTGACACGTTTGTAAGCCGACTGGATCAGATCCCCCATTTGGCCCACGGCTGCAGCCAAAACGCCGATTGCCGCCGCTCTTCCAATACTCAGAATATCCGGGGCATAAAAATGGAAAGCCAGCGCTACCACAACGGCTAACAGCAGGCCGCCAACAGCCCCTTCAATGGTTTTCTTCGGGCTGATTGTAGGCCACATGGGCGTTTTGCCAAAAGCCACTCCGGCGAAATAAGCACCGGCATCCGAAGCCCAGATGCACAGAAAGGTCAGCAGCGTCCAAAACAGGCCGTCTGTTTCAATCCAGCGGGACGACACCATATAATGAAAACCGAAGCCGATATAGATAATACCAACAAACACAACCGCCGCGTGGTCAATGGTCACCTTGTTTTTGGAAATAACCGTTACCGCCAGCAGCACGAACAGAATCAGCCAAACAAAGGATTCTGCCGGCAAGCCGAAGCCGATCCGGTCCGTTTCCCACGGAACAACCAGACATACGGTGGCTGCCATGCCGAAAAACCGGGTGAAATGCTGCTTCTGCAGCCCGTTCATCCGGATGAATTCATCATAACCGATTATGGCCATAAGCAGCACTAGTCCCAAAAACCAATAGCCGCCCAGCGCCAGCATTGCTACAAATACGCCTCCGGCCAGCAAGCCGGTGATAATCCGCTGTTTCAAGCCGATTCCTCCAATAGGTCACAGGCCGCCATAACGTCTCGACCTTCTCTGATACTCATGTACGGCCTCGAAGAATTGCTTCTCCCCAAAATCCGGCCAGTACAAGGGCGAGAAATACAGCTCCGTATAGGCCATCTGCCAAAGCATAAAATTGGAGAGCCGCAGTTCCCCGCTGGTGCGGATCAGGAGATCCGGATCCGGCAGATGGGAGGTTAGGAGAGAGGATTGAATGGTCTCCTCCTGAATATCCTCCACGACAAGCTCGCCGCTCTTCACACGCTCCGCCACCTGCCGCATGGCGATCAGCATTTCACTGCGGCCGCCGTAGTTCAGGGCAAAATTAAGGATAAGACCGGTATTGCCGCGGGTACGTGCCTCCGCTTCCTCAAGCGCCTTCAGCGTATGGGCCGGCAACCCTTCTTTGATCCCGGTCATGCGGACCTGCACATTCTTCTCCACCAGCTCATCCAGCTCAATGGCCAGGAACTCCTGGGGAAGCTTCATCAGAAAGTCCACTTCCTCCTGGGGTCTGGTCCAGTTTTCCGTGGAAAAGGCATACATAGTCAATACTTTGACGCCCAGGTCGTCAGCGGCGATGGTGGCCCGTTTGACCGCCTTCATACCGCTGTGGTGTCCGGCGATACGGGGAAGTCCGCGCTGCTTGGCCCACCGTCCGTTGCCGTCCATGATGACAGCAACATGCCGGGGGACCTGGCCCTGGAGAAGCGATTCTCTCGTGATCTCCCCGTGAGCCGCCTCCTCGGTTTTTCCCTTTCTGAACAAATGAAACATGTCATCTCCCCCGGCACACATGTTTTGGCCGATTTGGCCGAACAGCCCCTTATTGAAAGGGGCTGTTGTTTTACACTTCCATGATTTCCTTTTCTTTCGCTGCCAAAACCTTCTCGATTTCAGCCACGTACTTATCGGTTTGCTTCTGGATATCATCCTGATGGCGGCGGGATTCGTCCTCCGGCATGCCGGTTTTCTCCAGCTTCTTAATATCGTCGTTGGCGTCACGGCGGATATTGCGGATGGCAACCTTGGCCTCTTCACCGTATTTCCGAATCAGCTTTACCAGCTCCTGGCGGCGCTCCTCCGTAAGGGCGGGAATCACCAGCCGGATGGTGCTGCCGTCGTTGCCGGGAGTAAGTCCCAGATCGGACTTCATAATCGCCTTCTCGATGGCGCTCATAACCGACTTGTCCCAAGGCTGGATCAACAGTGTCCGGGAGTCCGGCAGGGTAATATTGCCCAATTGATTAACTGGCGTCATTGTACCGTAATATTCCACTTGAATCCGGTCCAGAAGGCTGGTTGTGGCACGTCCGGCACGCAGGGAAGCCAGTTCCTTTTTCAGAGAAGCTACTCCCTTTTCCATGCGCTCTTCAGCATTTTTCTTAATGGATTGAGCCATCTATTCTACACTCCCTTTTACTATGGTGCCGATTTTCTCACCAAGCACCACGCGTTTGATATTGCCGTTCTCCGTAATCGAGAAAACAATCAATGGAATGTTATTGTCTTTGCAAAGTGAGGAAGCTGTGGAATCCATAACTCCCAGGTTTTTGTTAAGCACGTCCAGATAGGTAAGGGTCTCGTACTTCACTGCATTAGGGTCCTTGAACGGATCAGCTGAATAGACTCCGTCCACCTTGTTCTTAGCCATCAGAATCACTTCGGCCTCAATTTCCGCCGCACGCAAAGCTGCAGTGGTATCGGTGGAGAAATAAGGATTGCCTGTTCCTGCGGCAAAAATGACGACCCGGCCTTTTTCCAGATGACGGATGGCTCTCCGTCTGATATAAGGCTCCGCCACCTGCTGCATCGTAATGGAAGATTGCACTCGCGTCGGCACGCCGGCATTCTCCAGAGCGTCCTGCAAAGCCAGCGCGTTCATGACCGTAGCCAACATTCCCATGTAATCGGCGGTGGCTCTGTCGATGCCCCTTGCACTGCCTGCGATACCGCGCCAGATATTGCCTCCGCCAACCACAATGGCAACCTCAACACCCAGTACATGAACAGCCTTTATCTGTTCCGCAATGGCTACGATGGTTTGGGATTCAATACCATACCCCGTTTGACCAGACAGCGCTTCTCCGCTAAGCTTCAATACGATTCTTTTGAATACTGGCTCTTCCAATCCTGTCAACCTCCATATACCCGATTCTTTCCAACTCATTTTTGCAAAAAAAGGGGAAAAGCCGCAGCTGTCCCCCATTTTTTAGGATGTCGCCCGCAAAAAAGAAGGAACACCAATCGTGTTCCGACTTTTGCGTGCTATCCGGCACAGTCTTATTGCTTCACTTGCGCCATAACTTCTTCTACGAAGTTGTCTTGCTTCTTCTCCAGACCTTCGCCCAGCTCATAACGAACAAAACGACGGATGGAGATGTTTTCGCCGATGGCGGCAATCTTTTCTTTCAGAAGGGTGTCGATGGTCTTGTCCGGATCCTTAATGAAGGATTGCTCCATCAGACAGTACTCTTCATAATACTTGTTGATGCGGCCTTCTACCATGCGGTCTACAATCTTTTCCGGCTTGCCTTCGTTCAGGGCTTGAGCGCGGAGGATTTCCTTTTCCTTCTCCAGCTCTTCACCGGAAACTTCCTCACGGCGCACAAATTTCGGGTTAGCAGCGGCGATTTGCATGGCGATGTCGCGGGCAAATTCGCGGAACTGCTCAGTCTTGCCTACGAAGTCGGTTTCGCAGTTGATTTCCACCAGGACGCCGATACGGCCGCCGGCATGGATATAAGCTTCAACTACGCCCTCAGTGGCAACACGTCCGCCCTTCTTGGCGGCAGCGGCAAGGCCCTTCTCACGAAGAATCTCAGCTGCTCTTTCGATGTTGCCTTCGGATTCGTCCAGCGCCTTTTTGCAATCCAGCATGCCGGCGCCTGTTTTTTCACGCAATTCTTTTACTGCGGAAGCAGAAACTGCCATATGGTTTGACCTCCTGAAAGTGATCGTCCCCGGTAGCCGGGAATCGAAAAATTGGGTTGGGCTTAACACGGTTTTCCCGAAAAAAAGGGGTGGTGATAGGTTATTACACCTTCAACCCACCCCTGGTATATTGCCGTTTGGTTATATCACTGCTTACGCAGTTGTTTGTTCGCCTTGATGAGCTTCGATAACGGCATCGGCAATCTTAGCTGTAAGCAGCTTAACTGCGCGGATAGCGTCGTCGTTGCCGGGAATCACATAGTCGATTTCGTCCGGGTCACAGTTGGTGTCCACGATGCCAACGATCGGGATACCCAGCTTGCGAGCTTCGGCAACGGCAATGCGTTCCTTGCGGGGATCGATAATGAACAATGCGCTCGGCAGGCCCTTCATGTTCTTGATGCCGCCCAGGAATTTCTCCAAACGCTCCATTTCCTTGCGCAGGATGATAACTTCCTTCTTCGGCAGCACGTCGAAGGTGCCGTCTTGCTCCCAACGCTCCAGCTCATGCAGGCGGTCGATCCGCTTTTGGATGGTGGAGAAGTTGGTCAGAGTACCACCCAACCAACGTTGGTTGATGTAGTACATGCCGCTGCGCTCAGCTTCTTCCTTTACGGAATCCTGAGCTTGTTTCTTGGTGCCTACAAACAGGAAAGTGCCGCCTTCTGCTGCGACAGACTTAACGAAGTTGTAAGCTTCCTCGACCTTCTTAACTGTCTTTTGCAGGTCGATAATGTAAATGCCGTTTCTTTCGGTGAAGATGTATTTATCCATTTTCGGATTCCAACGACGGGTTTGGTGACCGAAGTGTACCCCAGCTTCCAAAAGCTGTTTCATGGAAATAACTGCCATCCTCACACACCTCCTCACAATTTGGTTTTTAGTGTCCCTCCGCCAACTTCATCTCCACGGAAAAACTCTGCTTGAGAGCACCGTTTCCGGGATTCGCCGGCGTGTGTTTTTTAACACCGCTATTAAATATAGCATAACATGACAATGGATGCAACTGTCGAATAATGGCCCCAGGATATGCAAAAACCCCGGTTGCCTCCTTGGGAGACAGCGGGGGTGTCAGGTGGGGGGAAGTGTTGTCAAACGCGCGACCACGTCCTGGATATTATGATTGGCCCCGAAGCTGTAGAGCCCGGAGCGGATTTTCGTATTTAATTGATTGGACCGCAGCGCCTCATCGAATGCCTGCTTGTCGCTGATCACTCCGCTGCGGAACAGGTAGTCGGAGACCATGGAGGCCGACATTCCCTCGGTGATAAAGACGGTGATTTCCTTGCCCGGCGCCTGGGCTTTGGCCGCCTCCTCCGCTCTGGCTGCCGCAACAGCCTTGGATACTGAATCATCCAGCTCGTTTTGCTTGTAAAGCTTGATCCCCTTGTCATAGACCTGGAGATTCAAGGCATCCGCCTTATCCCGGATCTCCTGGGCGGTCAGCTGCGGGGCGGAAGACGGGATTCCGGGCTCCGGGAGAACCGGCGTGCCCGCTCCTTTGGCCGAGATCATCAGCTGCAGCAGCAGGGCGCCGGCAATCATACCGGTGCCCAATCCGTATTGGAAAGGCTTATTTTTTTGCATTTGCCTCCTCCTCCTGTAGGGCCAGCTGGATGATCAGATTAACCTCGCCTTTATTCAGGCCGCACTTGCGGGCAATGTAATCCACCGATTTGCCGTCATCATGAAGACGCAGCACTTCCTCGTAACGCCCACGGATGCCCGCGGCGGGCTTCTGCGTCTCCTCCGGAACCGGAAGCGGCTCCGGCTGGGGAAGGGGCTGCGCTTGAGGCGTCACGGCGCTTCTGGCAGTCGCCTGCCCCGTCTCCGCGGTCATCAATACAAGACGCTTCCAGTCCTGGCGCTCCTGCTGAAATTCCTGCTCCAGCCGTTCCATCCGCTCGGTCATCTTGTGGAGGGATTGGTTATGGTTTTCCTTCATATGGGCGATGGTGTCCAGAAGCTTCTTATTGTCCTCCTCCAGCTCGGCCATAAACCCTTCCATGGTTTCCTCCACCTCCTGCATAATCTGCGGGGATTCGGACGGAGCCTGTTTTTTGGGTTTGGCGAACAAAAAGGAAAACACCAGTATGCATAACCCGATCAGAACTACATATATGTATGGCTCATTCATAAACCGTCACTTCCGCTTCTTCCGGCCGTAAGGCCCTTGTTTTCACAGGGACACATCCACATGATGGCCCTTGTAGGGATGCTCCGCCTGGACTGGAGTCTGGCTGGGGGAGGGGTCTGATGTGCCTTGGGAAGTTTGGGCGGCGCTGCCTTGCCTGCGTTTTTTCTCCTCTTGACCGTTGCGGATTGCGGATTTATCCGTTTCCTTCAACCCTTCGGCGCGCTTGCGGGCACCTTCTGCAGTCCGCTGCTGCACCTCGGCCAAGGCCATCTGGTCCACCTGGGGCTTCTGCTGGATTTCCCGCTGAAGCTGCCCGGCATCGGCGTTCTTATGTACGGCAAATGACATGTCCACCGCTTTGAGGCTCATCATTATCCCCCTCCCGCATTAAAAATTGGCTGTGGTTACAATATCCCCGCTTTCCATCTTAAAGCATACATGTGAGGCGGGGTCCTTAATAAACCGGGTGAACCGCCCGATTACGACCTTGGCTCCGCCATAAATCATCGAGGTGACCATCACCACTGCCTTATCCGTATCCTCCAGCGATTTTTCAATCACCAGAATTTCATCCTTAATGACCGACATGGCCTCCACTAGTTGCTTGCGGGTATGCACCAGCTTGATCCGCATGCTGAGGCGTTCGGGATTCAACTGTCCGTTGGCGGCCATTTGGTCCAGCAGTACCAGGGCTTTTACCGTTTTGTCCATATTATCCATATGCTCACGCAAGCTTTGCCGCAGCTGCACCAGCTTGTTCCGCAGCTCCGGAGCCACCCCCACCTCAATGGCGGTAATGGTGGACATAGAGTTGCCTACCGTCCGGGCCACAACCTTCTCGCCCGCTTGTACGGTGCCCCCGACAATCAGTCCCTTGGTCCCCTGGCAGACAACTGAGCGGCCGGCACGGACACTGGAGTGCATAATGCTTTGGGAGACGATAACATCCTCCCCCGCCTCCACGATGCCATCCTGGATAAACGAGCTTTTAATGGATTTCCCGGCTTTTACGCTGCCTTTATTCTGGCCGAGGATCCCTCCGCTGATTTCAATGGACCCTTCCGCCTCCAGCTCCGCCGCTTCTACCCCGCCGCTTATGCGGATGTCCCCTGCAGCCCGGACCTTAAAGCCGGGCTGCACATTCCCGCGGATGACAACGGAGCCGATAAAGTTAATATTGCCAACATTGAAGTCCACATCCCCGTTTACTTCATAGATGGGGAATACATTGATTTTATCACGGTCCGTTTTCACCACAACACCGTCGATAGCCGCGTAGATGCCGCTTTGCTCGGCATCGGTAATCACGTTTTTCCCCAGCTTGAAGCGCACTTCCTTGCCGGTTCGGGCAAACAGGGGCTCGCCTGTAACAGCTTTGCCGTTTTTGCCCTCTTCGGACGGAATGCGGCGGGCGATGATTTGGCCTTTTTGAATATTGTTAATGGATGTTACTTCTTTATAATTAACAGTCCCATCCTCACGTTCCATGGGTCTTTTTGTTTTCGTATCCAAATCGAAGACCCATTCCATATAGCCGTCCTTGCCGTCTACAGGCTCTTCTCCTGAAGCCACCATTGTTTTTCTTGCAAGAAAAGGGCCGGCATCCCTGGCGATCTGCTCCAGTATTCCCTGATCAATGCCATAAACAATGTGATTATTCTTCAGAAGCTCTTCCAATTGGGACAGCTTGCACGAAAATCCCTGCTCCACGTTCGTAAAATGAACAAACGCCTTCAGCTTGTCGTTGGAAACCGTAAGGTTCACGTAATATTCCAAAGGCAGGACCTGCTCATCCATCATCGCACCTTCTTCCGACACTCATGAATTCTGCATTAATTGTAACTTGAACCGGCTTAAACCACCACGCAGCCGGAGAATGGCCTTGGAATGAAGCTGGGATATTCGAGAAGGTGAAAGAGACATGACTTCAGCGATTTCGCTTAGGGATAGGTCTTCGAAGTAAAAGAGGGAAACCACTGTCCGTTCTTTTTCCGTCAGGCGTTCAATAGACTTGGCCAGCATTTCCTTGAGGAATACCTCGTTGACGGTATCCTCCGGTTTGGCAGCCCGTTCGTCAACCAGCAAGGACAAGCGGGTCTCCGCTTCCTCATCCCGGATGGGATCATCGAAGGATCCGATGGTCGTGACGGCAATGTCTTGAAGCATCTGCTGGAATTCGGGAATGGAGATCTGAAGATGCACGCTCATTTCCTCGTCGGAAACCGAGCGCAAATATTGTTGCTCCAATTTTTGGTATGCGTCTTCCACCTTCTTGGCTTTCTCCCGCACGGAGCGGGGAACCCAATCACCCTGTCTGAGCCCGTCGATGACGGCACCGCGGATCCGCCAGGAGGCGTAGGTCTCAAACTGCAATCCGCGCAGGTAATCAAACTTCTCCACAGCATCGATGAGACCGAGTATGCCGTAGCTGTTCAAATCTTCCTTGGAAACATTCCGCGGAAGCCCGATGGCTAACCGGTTGCTGACGAAATCCACCAGCGGCAAGAAAAGCTCAATCAATTCCTTCTTGGCTTCAACCTTGCCTTCTTCCTTCCATAAGCGCCATAGCTCCATATGGGAAATTTTGGATGTTTTATGCTCCATCAAGGTCAAGGTTCACCACCTTATTTATCAGTCATCTGGCGTAATGCCTTTACTGCGTCCTCGGTCCGGTGCTCCCCGAAATCGGTGGAAAGCTTGGGCGGATTCAGAGGCGTAAAGCCGGTGTCGGTTTCTGCCTGGGGTAATACGGGCGAATCATCCTCCGGTGTGGCCAGGTCAATCCTTGTTCCTCTTACTTCTTCCTCCCGCTCCAGCTCCCGGCTAACGGCTTCCGCCGCCGATTCCGGAGTATGGGCGGACTGGGCGATAAGCCCCAGCAGCCAACGAGCCAAAAACGTGATTAGAAAAAGAAAGATAAAGCTGTATAGGCTCTGAATGAATGCCGTCTTCAAGATGTTTTGCGGCATGGAGAGGGCCAAGGTGCCCGCAAAGCCGATTAATCCCGTCACAAGGTTCCATTTCATGTTTCCGGCCATGGCTATATTTCCTTTACTCCGTGTTGTACACTGCGGATCATCAGCTTTCCGGTCGTGCAATCAAACTCAATGGTGCGTCCGTAGTTGCCGCCGGTATCCTCAGACAGAATCGGGATCCGGTAGCGGGCCAGCATTTCCTTGCAGGAATCCACATTCCGGGGACCGATCCGCATGGTGTCGCTGTTGTTGGAGAAGGCGAACATTTGTGCGCCCCCCGCCATCTTGGCTTCCATCCGGCTGACCGCCGCTCCCAGCTTTTCCATCTTGGCAATCATGTCGGGAAGTGCCGTATCCGCATATTTGGCGATGTTAAGGCTCCCTTCCTTGGCAATATCCGAAGACGGCAGCATCACATGCGCCATACCGGCGATTTTGGTTCTGGCGTCATACAGCGTAACGCCGACACAGGAGCCGAGACCCGTCGTCTTCAGAATGCCCGTCGTGGCGGCCACATTCAAGTCTGCCATTCCAACCTTGATAATTCCGTCTTGGGTCATTCGTGAGGCACTCCCAACGCTACAAAAATTCTGTCAAAGGACTCAGGATCGGGAATCAGGAAAAAATGCCCCTCCACTTCATCTTTGCCCTCCAGGAATGCCGTATCAATCAACAGTGCGTGGTCCCCCATCTCCCCGTACTGCAAAAGGCCGTAGGTGAGAATCGCACCGGCCATATCAATGGCAAGAGACGGAACGGTCGGCTGCATATTAAGATTGGTAAAATCCGCAAGAGAGGAAAGATAAGACCCGGCCAGAATATTGCCGATTTCATTCAGTGCAGAAAGCTCCATTTCCGAATAAAATGCATCGTTTTCCACTTCAATGCCAACAATCTTCCGCAAGAGCCGTTTGGCGGACTCCTGTGTCAGGATAAAAAACATGTTGCCCGGCGTTTCACCATCAATGCGCAAGAAAATGGCTACAACCACCTGTTCGACACCGCCGACGCTTTCGGCAATCTCCTCAAAAGGCACAATCCGCACCTTGGGCACCATCATGTCCACAGGCTTGTCCAATAATTTAGCGAGGGCAGTGGCCGCGTGGCCTGCGCCGATATTTCCGACTTCCCTCAGAACGTCCAGCTGCAAATCGGCAAAAGGCCTGAAATCGCTCACTTACTCCGCTCCTTCCAGCTCTTCCAATTTCACAATTTCGCTCTTGTTCAGAACCTCCTGCAGGTTCAAGAGCACCAGAAGCCGGTCTCCGAGCTTGGCCACACCCTGCAAATACTTAGCTCTGACCCCACCCACAATTTCCGGCGGATCTTGGATCGCATCACTGTCCACATCAATCACATCATTGGCGGAGTCCACAATCAGGCCTACCTCCATTTCGTTGACGACAATGATAACAATCCGGGAATTATCGGTATAATCCTGCTCCGGAAGCCCGAAGCGGCCGCGGAGATCGATGACCGGAACCACGACGCCGCGGAGATTGATGACTCCTTTGACGAATGAATAGGTTTTTGGCACCCGCGTCATGGGCATCATGCGTTCAATGGTTTTGACCTTCTCCACTTCGACGCCGTATTCCTCGTCGGCCAGCGCAAACACAATAACCTTCAGTTCAGCTCCCATGCCTCTTCCTCCTAATTGTTACCCCTATTTGATAAGTGCGTTGGTATCCATGATAAGTGCAACCTGTCCGTCACCCAAAATGGTGGCTCCCGATACGGCAAACACATTATTCAGGTATTTGCCCAGGTTTTTCAGCACGATCTCCTGCTGTCCGATAAGCTCGGAAACACTTAACGCCGCCATTTTCTCGCCTTTTTTGATAATGACGATTTCCGTCTCGTCCCGCTCAGGCTGCCCGTTGTCCGGCACCTGGTAAATTTGCGCCAGGGATACCAGCGGAATCACCGAGTTGCGGTAATCCAGAAGCGGCACACCCTGAACATTGCGGATCGAGCTTTTGCGGATAACAGCCGTCTCCACGATGGAGGACAGCGGAATCGCATACTTTTCATCATTCACCCGGATGAGCATGGCCGAAATGATAGATAAGGTCAGCGGAAGCTGTACGGAGAATTTGGTGCCCTTGCCGGGTTTGGATTCCACCGCCACCACGCCGCCCAGGGATTCAATCTTGGTCTTGACCACATCCAGACCGACGCCGCGTCCGGAAATGTCGGAGATTTTGTCTGCGGTGCTGAAGCCGGAAGCAAACAGGAGAGCCGCCACTTCATCATCCGTCATACGCTCCGCCTGTTCCTCGCGGACGATGCCTTTTTTGATGGCAGTCTGGAGAACCTTCTGGCGGTTGATACCCCGTCCGTCATCCTCGATCTCGATGAAAACATGGTTTCCGCTGTGGAAGGCCCGCAGCCATACGGTGCCGGTTTCCGACTTGCCTGTTGCCACGCGGTCATCGATAGGCTCTACGCCATGGTCGATGGAGTTGCGGAGCAGATGCACCAGGGGATCGCCGATTTCATCCACAACCGTCCGGTCAAGCTCCGTGTCGGCTCCGGTAACCACCAGATCCACTTTTTTGTTCAAGGATTTGGCCACGTCCCGCACCATCCGCGGGAACCGGTTAAACACGGTATCCACCGGAACCATCCGAAGCTTCAGGACAATATTCTGCAGATCGCTGCTGACCCGGGCCATATGCTCTACAGTTTCCGTGAGCTCCTGGCGGCGGATTTCGCTGGCCAGCTGCTCCAGCCTCACCCGGTCGATGAGCATTTCGCTGAACAGGTTCATCAGCATGTCCAAACGGTCGATATCCACCCGGATGGTGCGGTTGGCCACAGGCTGATGGCCCGTTTTGGCAGCTGCCGGGGCCTGGGGTGCCGGGGTGGCTTCCCGCGCATTCGGTGCCTGTCCTGCCGTCGGTGCTTCGGAAGCGGCCGGAGCGGGAGCTGCAGGCTTTTCCTGCTTCTGCTCCTTCAGCTCCTTCAGACTTTCCTGATCGAACAAAACGGATTTAACGGAATCGATCTCTGACACATTGCCGATCATTTTGTCCAGCTCGGCTTGAGGCAGCTGGGTGACATAGAATACGGAAAAGACTCTGTCGAATTTCTCCTGCTCGATATCCTGAATGGAGGGGACGGATTTAATCACTTCCCCGTTCTGCTCAAAGATATCAAACACCATATAAGCCCGCGCCGCTTTCAAAACGCAATCCTCTCTAACGCCAACCTCGATGAAATAGGCGTTATGTCCAGCAGATACGGACTGCTCCAGCACGGAATATTGGAACTCGTCGATCTGCATAGCCGACGAGCCGCCGCCTCCTGCCTCAGCCGGTTGTGCCTCAGAGGCTGCAGGCTCCTTCGCATAATCTCCGGTTACGATGGATTTCAGAGCTTTGACGATATCGGACACATTGGCCTGGCCGGTGCCCCCTTCGATAATGTCATTGACCATGGTCTCCAGGGCATCCGTACTTTTGAAGAGGCAATCAAAAATGAATGAGTTCATGGAAAGCTTGTTATTCCGCACCAGATCCAATACATTCTCCATCTCGTGGGTCAGCTTGGCCAGGTCCTCAAAACCCATGGTTGCCGACATACCCTTAAGCGTATGGGCCGACCGGAAAATCACCTGGACTATGCTGATATCCTCGGGGCTTTGCTCCAGAGCGAGCAAATTTTCATTAATGGCCTGCAGATGGTCCTTTGATTCATCAATAAACATCGACAGATACTGATTCAGTTCCAATACTATGCACCTCCGACTGGTTATACCGCATTGTTCCCGCTTTTGCTCACCGGCGGGACAAGGGCCCTGCTCTTTAAGCGCTTATGGATCACTTCATTAACGCGCGTATCAATTGATTAGGGATTTCATGCACCGGCAGCAAGTGATCCACGCAGCCCAGCTCTACGGCAGCACGGGGCATGCCATATACAACGCAGGTTTCCTCGGATTCGGCAATGGTTGTTGCGGCTCCCTGATTCTTCAATTCCAGCATCGTCTTGGCCCCGTCGCTGCCCATACCTGTCATAATGACAATATGGCGCTTCAGCTCCTGCAGGGGCAGTACCGATTCGAACAGCGTATCCACGGAGGGCTTATGCCCGCCCCGCGGCGGTTCAGCTGTTATGCCGAGCCGGTAAACGCCGCCGCCCTCGGATATGACCCGCATCTGGAATCCGCCGGGAGCTATGTATGCGGTCCCTGGCTGCAAAATCATCCCGTCCTGGCCTTCCACCACCTGTATACGGCAATTGCTGTTCAGCCTTACCGCCAGGGAATTGGTGAAATTGGGCGGCATATGCTGCACGATAACGATAGGTGCCCCAAAATCCTCCGGCAAACCGGTAAGCACCTGCTGGAGCGCTCTTGGCCCTCCCGTTGAGGTTCCCAGGGCTACCAAATGCTTCACGGGCACTCTCGCAACGGGAGCTGCCGGCTTTACCGGCGGAGCGGAGGGTGGAACCGCCTTGGGTTCGGGCCGCGGCTGCGGGCGTTCAGCCTTGCGTTCCGGCTGCACATGGGGCCGCTGCTGCTTGGTCTGCTCCGCAGCAAGTGGTGCCGGAGGCATCATGGACCGGAGCCTGGGGGCTGCGGGAGGCTCTTTTCGCGGTGGTGCTTTCGGCGGAGCCGGATCGGCCGGAGGCGGTGCCCCCACTGCCGGGAACGATGAATTCAACCGCTTTATATTGGATTTGACCGCAATTTCCAAACGCTCATGGAGCATTTCCTTAACCTTGAACAAATCCAGGGAAATGGAGCCGGAGGGTTTCTGCACGAAGTCAATGGCTCCGGCCTCCAGCGCCTGAATGGTTTCCATAGCCCCTTCCTTGGTTAACGAACTGAGCATAATCACCGGAAGCGGATTTTCCTTCATAATCCGTTTCAGCGCTTCAAGGCCGTTCATTTCCGGCATTTCCACGTCCATGGTGATGCAGTCCGGCTGCAGTTCTTTGGCCATCTGTACGGCCTCCACACCATTCTTGGCTGTGGCGATCACCTGGAAGTCCGGATGTTCTCCAACGAGATCCGAGACAATTCTTCTCATAAAAACGGAATCGTCAACCACTAAAACCCGCTTTTTCGTCATCCCGGTCCTCCCCCTCTGGTTAGCAATAATATCTGTGATTGGAGCCTTACTTCATAAGCCTCATCATTTTGGACAGGAACCCCTTCACACCCGAAGCCGCGCCGGCATTCTCTACAGGTCTGCCCTGCACGTACTGGTCGGCAATCTCCTGCAGATTCCGCGAGGCAGGTGAATGGGGATACGCAACAGTGAACGGAATCTGCCGTTTCACCGCTTTGGAAATATGATTGTCATCGGACACAAAACCCATGGTGGGAATATCCATCTGCAAAAACTTCTTCGCCACCAGTGTTATTTTATCTGCAGTCTGCTTGCCTTCCTTGGGTTCGGTCACCCTGTTGATGATAAGGCGGAAATTGATCCCGGACTGCAGGTTATTGACCATTTTGATAATTGCATAAGCATCGGTAATGGAAGTAGGCTCAGGCGTCGTGACCACGATGGTTTCCTCCGCCGCCAATATAAACTTCAGCGTTTCCTTGGATAACCCGGCGCCGGTGTCGAAGAGGATCACGTCGCAGTGGCCGTTTAATTGGCTGACCTGCTCCACAAAATAATTCAGCTCCTCTTCCTTCAGATCAAGAAGATCATTGAAGCCCGAACCGCCGCCGATAAACTCCAGACCGTTGTAGCCGGTATGGATAATCTCCCAGATGGTTTTTTCTTTTTTGAGCAGATGGTACAGGTTGTATTTGGGGGTGACCCCCATCAGAACATCGATATTGGCCAAACCAATGTCCGCATCGAATACCAGCACCTTCAACCCCTTAGCCTGGAGCGCCAGAGCGAAATTCAACGTAAAATTGGATTTTCCTACCCCGCCCTTACCGCTGGTGACCGTGATAATGCGGGTTTTTCTGCCGGCGCTGCGGGCCAGCTCACGCTTTTGAACCAAGTCCCGGAGCATTTGCGCCTGGTCATTCATCTGCCTGTTCCCCCAGTATCAAGGCGATCAGTTCATCCTCGCTCACCACATTGAAGTCGTCAGGGACATTTTGCCCGGTCGTGATGTACGACAGCGCCAACGGATATTCATGAAGCAGATTGAGAATGGGACCGAAGGTCTCCGTTTCATCCCTTTTGGTAAGAAGAACCTTATCCAGCCTGAACCGGGAGAAATTTTCGGCAACAGCCTTCATGTCTTTGTATTTCATGGTCAGGCTCAGCACCAGGAAGGTTTCGCTTCTGGGATCGCCCTGCAGAAGAGCATTCAACTCGGATACATACATTTCATTGCGGAAGTTGCGTCCGGCGGTGTCCATGAACACAATATCGCATTCCTTCAAATTATCGAAGGCCTTCTTCAGATCCTGGGGTGAAAATACTACCTCCAGCGGAATGCCCAAAATGGTGGCATAAGTCTTCAACTGCTCCACAGCCGCAATCCGGTATGTGTCGGAGGTGATAAAACCCACCTTCCGGCGGTGACGGAGCACCTGCTCGGCCGCCAGCTTGGCGATGGTGGTGGTTTTGCCTACCCCGGTTGGACCCACAAAATGGGCGATGCGGGTTTCAGGTTGAAGCGGCTTACGCGGATGATCACCCAAAATCTGTTTGAGCCTCTCCGCAGCCAATTGGTTCGCGCGCGCCGGCGTTAAACCGTCCTCTTCTTCCGTCAAACCCTCTTCAATTGTTGTAACCACCTCTTTGGCCAGCTCGGGCAGGATCTCCTGCTCCAGCAGCCTCGCTTCAAGAGCGGCCAGAACCGGATCGGGCTCCGGCAGAACAGCACCTGCGCGGGAAAAGTTCTTCATCATCAGCTTCATAGCCCGGAGCTCGCTTAATACCGGGTCCTCTGCCACGGGCTCCTCCAACGGCTTTCTGCGGGGCTCCGCGGCAGATTTGAGGGGCACTGCAGGAGCTGTCGCGGGAACGGGAGGCACGGGCGCTGCGGAAGCGGACGCCTGCACAGATTTGGCGCCATATGCCGCTGCACCCAAACTCATGGGCACCACCGGACGCGGCGCAGGCTCCGGTTCAGCCGGTGCGGACTGCTTGCCAGCCAGACGTTCGATAGATTCCAACAATTCGGCCGTCCTGTCCTCCTTGGCGGTCCGCGGCTGCTCCAATACAGCGACTGGGGTGGCAGACTGCGGGGTGACGGCACGTTGAACCGGTGCGGTCTTCGGTTTGGATTCGGCTTTGCCAAGGGCATCCGTCGCTGCAATCACTTCGATTTTTTTCTTGCTGAATAACCCTAAAAACCCGCCTGAGCGGATTTCTTTGGTATTCAGAATGACGGCATCCTTGCCTAAATCCGTCCGAATTTGCGCAAGGGCGTCGGGCATGGAATCTACAACATACCGTTTTACTCTCATAGATTCACAACTCCCATGCTTTGAATTTCGACATTTGGCTCAAGCTCGCTGTAGGACAATACCGGGATATCCTGCAAGGTCCGTTCAAGCAGCTGGCGCAAATACATGCGGATGGTGGGTGATGTCAGAATGACGGGCTGGAGTCCACCCTGTACGGCTCTTGTCACCTGCTCATTCAGCTTGTGGAAGATGGTCTGGGAGGACGACGGGTCAAGAGCCAGATAAGAGCCCTGATCCGTCTGCTGCACCGATTCCGCAATTTTCTTCTCCAAGGACGGCCCTACCGTAATCACCTTCAGCGCATCCCCGCCGCCGGCGTATTGCTGGGTAATCTGACGGGATAAGGCTTGTCTCACATATTCGGTCAGAATGTCATGATCCTTGGTGTAGCCGCCATAATCGGCCAATGTCTCCATTATCGTTACCAGATCGCGGACAGATATTTTCTCCTTGAGCAGCTTCGAAAGGACCTTCTGCAGATCGCCAACCGTAACCACATTGGGGATTAGCTCGTCCACCAAAGCCGGGTAGCTTTCTCTGACATTCTCCACCAGCGCCTTGGTTTCTTGACGTCCGATGAGCTCGTGGGCATGGCGCTTAATAATCTCGGTCAGATGGGTAGCCACCACGGAGGGCGGATCCACCACAGTATAACCGGACATTTCGGCCCGTTCCTTCGTTGAATCATCGATCCACAGGGCAGGAAGGCCGAAGGCCGGCTCCATGGTCTCAATGCCTGAGATGGACTCATCATCAAAACCCGGGCTCATCGCCAAGTAGTGATTAAGTAGTAATTCACCACGGGCCACTGAATTTCCTTTAATTTTGATGACATATTCATTCGGTTTTAATTGAATATTGTCGCGAATTCGGATAACAGGCACAACAATGCCTAATTCCAGCGCACATTGTCGACGGATGAGGATAATCCGGTCCAGCAAATCCCCGCCCTGCTGGGTATCCGCCAGCGGAATCAAGCCATAGCCGAACTCGAATTCGATGGGGTCCACCTGCAGCAGGCTGATAACACTTTCCGGACTCCGTACCTCTTCGATCTGCTGTTGCTCCTCTGCCTTTTCATCCTCCACCAGCTTCTGGTTCAGATTCTTCTGCAAGCGGAAGGCACTGAAGAGAATAACGGCGGCAACGGGGAAGGTAATCAAAACCCCGATGGGAGTAGCGATGCCCAAAAGCGCGATGGTACCTGCCACAACAAACAGAAGCTTGGGATTCTGCAGCAGCTGCCCGGTAAGGTCGGAGGCCAGGTTGCCCTCCGAGTTGGCCCGGGTCACAATCAGACCGGAAGCAGTCGAGATCATCAGCGCGGGAATCTGGCTCACCAAACCGTCACCGATGGACATTTGGGTAAAGAGACTGGCTGCTTCCGCCACGCCCATACCATGGTAAATCATCCCGATAATCAGACCGCCGACCAGATTGATGATGAGGATAATGATACTGGCGATGGCATCGCCCTTAACGAATTTACTGGCACCGTCCATGGCGCCGTAGAAGTCGGCTTCCCGTTCGATCTTCCGTCTTCTCTCCCGGGCCTGTGTTTCATTGATCATACCTGCGTTCAGGTCGGCATCAATACTCATCTGTTTGCCGGGCATCGCATCCAAGGTAAACCGGGCCGCAACCTCAGCCACCCGTTCGGAGCCTTTGGTGATGACGATGAACTGCACAACAACCAGAATCAGGAACACAACAAAACCCACCACCAGATTGCCCTGGGCCACAAAACCGCCGAAGGTTTCAACCACTCTGCCGCCGTCGGCATGGCTCAGGATATTCCGGGTGGTGGATACGTTCAAGGCCAGTCGGAACAAGGTGGTAATCAGCAAAAGTGACGGGAAGATGGAGAAGTCCAGTGCTTCCTGGGTGTTCATCGCGACAAGAAGAATCATAAGCGCAAGAGATATATTAATGATGAGCAGAACGTCCACTACATGCACACTGACAGGAACGACCATCATCAATACAATTCCGATTACGCCCAAAAGCACCGTTAGATCTTTCACACGCATGATGAACATCCTCCCTTCCCGTTATTTTGCCTTGCCTTTTAAGCGGTACACATATGCAAGCACTTCCGCCACAGCCTGGAACAGCTCTGCCGGGATCGTCTGGCCAATCTCGACCTGATCGTACAAGGCTCTGGCCAACGGCCTGTTTTCCATGGTGATAACCCCGTTTTCCTTGGCGATTTCCTTAATCTTCAATGCGACGAAGTCGGTCCCCTTGGCCACAACCCGTGGCGCATCCATTTTACCGTTATCGTATTGAATGGCGACGGCAAAGTGGGTTGGGTTGGTGATGACCACATCCGCCTTAGGCACATCCTGCATCATCCGGGCCAACGCCATCCGGCGCTGCTTTTCCTTGATTTTGCCCTTGATCTGCGGGTCACCCTCGGATTTTTTATATTCATCCTTGATGTCCTGTTTGGACATACGGAGATTTTTTTCGTGTTCATATTTCTGGTACATATAATCGAAAAGACTTAAGATCACAAGAGCAACGCCGATTTTGATGCCCATCATGACAGTGAGCCGGGCCACATAAGCAAGAACATCGGTTAGCGGCATACGGGCCAGATTGATCAGGCTTTCCTTCTCCCCCCAAAGGGAGGAATAAACCAGGTATCCGATCAGAATCAGCTTCAGCAGCGTTTTCCCGAATTCCACCAGCGCCTTGAGGCTAAACATCCGCTTTGCCCCTTCAATGGGGTTCAGCTTGCTGAATTTAACCTTGAAGGCTTCACCGGTGACAAGAAATCCGACCTGCATATAATTGGCGAGAATTCCGATAAGAACAGTAACAGCAAAAATCGGAGCCAGCATAATAAGAATTTGAGCCATCAGGTCCGTCATCAGAGGCATGACATTGCTCATACTGATCTCAGTGGTCAAATAATCCTTTAATGTGCCCTGCATCAGCAGGAAGATCTTGTCCTTCAGAAAACCGCCGAACATGAGCAGCGTCATAAAGCAGAACAGCAGGATCAATGCTCCCGGCAGGTCATTGCTTTTGGCCACCTGGCCCTTTTTACGGGCATCCGCCCGTTTTTTCGGTGTGGCCTTTTCGGTCTTTTCTCCGGCAAACAGCTGCAGGTTCAGTTTGTAGCGGAATGGAGTCGTTGCCACGCCCTGTCCCCTCCTTGATTCTTCGCGCTTATTCCGGCATTGTCAGGGTGACCCGGACAAAAGTGTCATGAATTTTTCCATAGCGGTAAAAAGTGCAGTAAACACCATTTCGAAGATCGATAGCATCCCCGGGAACAAAAAGACCAGAAGGATCAGTCCGATAATAATCTTCATCGGAACCCCAATCACGAAAATGTTAAACTGAGGCGCGGTTTTGGCCAGAATCCCCAGTCCCACATCCGTCAAAAACAGCGCTACCACCAGAGGAGCGGCCATTTTGAAGGCGAGGCCGAAGGAATCCGTAAAGGTTCTGAGCATAAAATCAACCATATTGTCGCTGTACATCCGGGCAAACACATCATTCTGCAGCGGAATCCAGCTGTAGCTGTCATGGATGGCCGTCAGGAGAAGATGATGACCGTTGAAGGACAGGAACAACAGCATGGCCAGCATATATTTCATATTGCCGATAAGGGGTGATGAGGTCCCGGTCATCGGGTCCAAAATGTTGGCCATTGACAACCCCATCTGCATGTCAATGAAGGAGCCGGCCGTCTGAATCACTGCAAAAAACATGTAGCCGATAAAACCAAGCAATAAACCCACCAGTATTTCCTTGAAGATGGAGAGCACATACAGCCCATCCATCGGCACCGGCTGCAATCCCAAACCCGAAAAGGTCAGGAAAGCGACAAAAACGGAAAAGCCGATTTTGAAGGACGTCGGGACATTTCGAGAAGAAAATACAGGTGCTGTGACAAAAAAAGCTGTAATCCGACAAAAAACAAGCATGAAACCAGAGAAGGATTGCAGAATCAGTTCCATGTTCATCTGCTTATCCCGCGAATTGATGCAAATTATTCAAAAGGTTGTAGGTGAATTCTACCAGAGTGGTCATAATCCACGGCCCAAAAATCAGGATGGAAATGAACACCGCCAAGATCTTCGGAACAAACGCCAGGGTTTGCTCCTGAATCTGTGTGGTAGCCTGAAAGATACTGACCACCAACCCGACAACCAGGGCAATAACCATCATGGGGGCACTGGCCTTCAGCACCGCATACATGGCTTCTCCGGCCAGCTTCATTATATATTCTGGACTCAAGGCTTTATCCTCTCCTTACCGATCAAACGACGAAACGTTAACCATAGCTGAGCAATAGCCCTTTAACAACCAGATACCAGCCGTCAACCAGGATAAACAGCAGGATCTTAAAAGGCAGCGAGATCATGACAGGTGGAAGCATCATCATCCCCATTGCCATCAGAGTGCTGGCAATGACCATGTCAATAACCAGAAACGGAATAAAAATAATAAAGCCCATCGTAAACGCCGTTTTCAGCTCGCTGATAACATAAGCCGGAATCAGTGCAGTCAAGGGTGTATCATCGATACCCTCGGGCCTCTCGGCCTTGGAAAAGTCCAGGAACAGCTTCAGATCCTTCTCATGCACATGCTCACCCATAAAATGCTTCAACGGCACAGCCGCCTGCTCCAGTGCCTGCATCTGCGTAATTTCTCCGCGAGCATAAGGCTGATAAGCCGTTTGGTTGATTTCGCCGATGGTGGGCGCCATCACGAAAAGCGTCAAAAATAAGGATAGTCCGATCAGCACCTGGTTGGGTGGCATCTGCTGCGTACCCAGTGATGTACGGACAAAACCCAGCACGATGACAATCCGGGTAAAGCTGGTCATCAGCACCAATATGGATGGCGCCAAGCTCAGTACAGTCAAAAGCAGGATAATCGAGATGGTGCTGGAGCCCCCTGCCTCCCCGCCTCCGTTGCCGATGCTCAGATTAATGTCGGGAATCGGATCCGCGGCAAAGGCGATGGATGAAAAGGCCAAACCTGCGAAACAAAACAAAACAAGCAAAGCTAGCATTTTCTTATTCATGATTAGTCATCCAGCCGATCATGTGGGTTTTGGCGGTCCTCGGTGATAAGCTCCTCAACCTTTTTCTGCCGGTTGGCCATTTTCATCATTTTTTCCTGAAAAACAGCCTGAAAGGAAGGCGTCACATCCAGCTCCTCGGAGCTTGGCCTGTTTTTGTCGAATCCCTTCAACCAGCCGCCTACGGAGGAAAATGTGCCGGTGCCGGCAGCGGGGCTGGCGTGGAGATTATCCAGAATGTATCGGATCTCCGCTTCATCCGTAATTTTATCCACAAGCCCCACTTCTTCACCGACTCCCAGGACATACAAGGCATTGCCGATCTGCACCAGCTGGACGGATTTGTTCTGTCCCAATCCGACGCCGCCGATGGTCCGCAAGGAGCGGTCTGCCCGGAATAACTTCCCTTTTTGGGATACGGTCTTCATTATCACAAGGAAAATGCCGATAATGACAACGAGAAAGAGAATGACCTTCAGAATCATCCAAAAAACGGATAGGGAGCTGCCGCCTTGAAGATCGGGCATCCCGTCAATCTCCTGCGCATAGCTAATTCCTGCCGTCATGGAAGCATGCAGAACGCATGCCCCCGCTGCCAAAAGCCCCTTACATACCCTCTTCATGCAAATGCCTGCCTTCCCGCTTGGGAAATTAGCCAAGCGTTTTCTTGATGGCTTCAATTACGCGGTCAGCTTGGAACGGCTTCACGATGAAATCCTTGGCGCCTGCCTGAATGGCGTCGATAACCATAGCCTGCTGGCCCATGGCGGAGCACATAATCACCTTGGCGTTGGCGTCGATTTTTTTGATTTCCTTCAAAGCGTTAATGCCGTCCATTTCCGGCATGGTAATATCCATGGTAATCAGATCCGGGTGAAGCTCCTTATAGCGTTCGATTGCCTGGGCCCCGTCATTGGCTTCGCCGCATACCTCGTATCCGTTCTTCGTCAGAATATCCCGGATCATCATTCTCATAAATGCTGCGTCGTCCACAATCAAAATACGGTTTGCCATTAGTAATATCCTCCTCGAGAGTAATTATTGAAGTTTTTGGATACGATCCCATTGATTGATGATGTCGGTGACGCGAACGCCGAAATTCTCGTCAATAACCACCACTTCACCCTTGGCAATCAGCTTGTTGTTCACCAGAATGTCTACTGGTTCGCCTGCAAGCTTGTCCAGCTCAATGATGGAGCCTTGCGACAGATCCAGAATATCTTTGATCACTTTTTGTGTTCTACCCAACTCTACCGTGACTCGGAGGGGAATGTCCAGCAAAAGATTTAAATTGGAATCATCCGGGATCAAATTGTTCGGATGATTAAAATTCGTGAATTGTACCGGCTGCACATTCACATTCCGGTTCGGCGCGGAGTATGCTGCTGCCGCCGCTTGCTGCTGTCCGGGATACGGAGGCATCATGGGTGGCTGCGGATAACCGGGCTGGCCATAGCCGGGCTGCGGGTACCCGTAAGGCGGCTGCTGATACGCTGCCGGATCCGGGTAAGCTTGCGGCTGCTGATACGCTGCTGCTGGCTGCTGCGGTGGCTGCTGCGGCTGAGGCGCAGGCGCTGCTGCCGGTGCGGCATGGGCCGCGGGTGCAGGCGCCGCCTGCTGCTTCTGCGGTGCGGACGGCGCAGGTGCTACCGGCTCCGAGCTAGTTCCGCCCATCAATGTGCTGACCATGTCACTGGCGAATTTCACAGGCAGGAGCTGCATGATGGAAGAGTCGATCAAATCTCCGATGACCATCCGGAAGGAAACCTTGATGTACACCTCTTCGTTCGGAAGAGTTTCCATACCGCCATTAGCCAAATCCATAATATCGATACCCGGCGGCGAAATGTTCACAAAGCGGTTGAAGATGGTGGACATGGAGGTGGCCGAGGAGCCCATCATTTGGTTCATGGCTTCCTGTACGGCGCTGATATGAATCTCATTCAGCTCACCGGCCGGATTGGTGCCGTCTCCGCCCATCATCAAATCCGCTATGATTTGCGCATCCCGGGTTTTGATCACCAGGAGATTGATCCCGTGGAAGCCGTCCACATAATTCACATGCACAGCCACATGAGGCTTAGGAAATTCATTATGAAGCTGTTCCCGGAAAATGACATCCACCTTCGGCGTGGTAATGTCCACTTTTTTGCCCAAGAGTGTGGAAAGGGCAGTTGCTGCGCTGCCGAATGTGATATTCCCGATTTCGCCTAGAGCATCTTGCTCGATATCCGATAAATAATCCTGTACGGAAGGCGCTTCCTGCGCAGTTTGTGCAGCTGTGTCATCGGAGGACTGCCGAAGCAAGGCATCAATTTCCTCCTGGGACAAATAATCCTTATTATTCGCCATTTTGTTCCTCGGCTCCTTCTTCTACAATCTCCGAAATTTGAACAGCTACCTTGCCCTTAAGCGTTCCGGGACTGCCGATAAACTTTAATTTTTCCCCTACCAAAATATGAAGGCCTTGCTCCACAGGCTTGGTTAGCGGTATAACATCCCCCACAGAGAGATTGAGAAACTCCTTAACGGATATCTCGGAATGGCCCAGCTCAGCGATAATCGGAAGTTTGGCTTTGGTTACCCGCTGCTTCAAGGCATCCGCTTCATCAATGGACTTGGACTTCTTGTGAGTTACAAACATATGGTGCACGGACAATCTTGGCATCACAGGCTCGATCACCACATGGGGAATACACAGGTTGATCATGCCGGTAGTGTCCCCGATCTTCGTGCTGAGGGAAATCAGGGCAATGGTGTCATTAGCGGAAGCGATTTGCATGAATTGCGGATTTGTCTCCAGAGCCTCCAGCCGCGGATACAAATCCGACACGGTTTTCCACGCTTCCTGCAATGTATCTAACGCGCGGCTGAAAATCCGTTCCATAATAATGGTTTCGATTTCAGTCAAGGCATTGATTTTCGAAGGGGATATGCCTGTCCCACCCAACAAGCGGTCAAGCATGGCAAAAGCGACGTTGGGATGTACCTCCAAAACCATCCGACCCTCCAACGGCTCCGCTTCAAAAATGTTCAGGATTGTCATTTTGGGAATGGAGCGGATGAACTCATCGTAAGGCAGCTGCTCCACCTGCACCACATTGATCTGCACAAACGTGCGCAGCTGTGTGGAAAAATATGTGGTCAACAGCCTGGCGAAGTTCTCATGAATCCGGGTGAGACTGCGCAGATGGTCCTTGGAGAACCGCGTGGCGCGCTTAAAGTCGTACGCCCGCACTTTTTTCTGCGTCTCTTCCTTCTTCAGCTCCTCCGCATCCATCTCGCCGGAGGACAAGGCCGCCAGCAGGGCGTCGATCTCATTTTGCGAAAGTACGTCTACCATATCGTCACCTCCTCGGATACTTCCTGTCCATAATCATCGGCTACTCCACATAATAATCCGTAAGGGAAATGGAGACCACTTTGCCTTCAGAAAGCAATTCATTGATTTTGTTCATCAGGGTGGAGATCAGGAATTCCTGGCCTTTGCTGCCCTGAATCTGTTCGGCTTTCATGTCAGCCAGGGTTTGGATGACAATACTTTTCACCTGGAACACAATGGTTTCGAACTCTTCCTTGCTTTTTTTGTTATCCAGGGTAAACGCGAAGCTTGCTTTCACCACACGGCCTTTTTCTGCCAGGTTAGTCAGTACGTTTTCCATAAAAACGGTCTGTGCCTTAACCTGGGCCGGTGTGAGCTTTTTGCCTTCCACTTGGCTTACCGAAGCTTTGGCTGCCTCCTGCGGATCAGACGGCTGGCTGTTCTTGTCCATCACAGTCCATAACGTGAAGAACGCCACCAAAATCAGGGTAATCACAATGAGCATGGCGATAATGATCATAAACAGTTTGTTTTTAAACACCTTAAGACCCCTCCAACTCCGAGCTCATGATCGTCCCCCGTACTCCGCCAATAGCCGACAAAAAGTTCTGCACCAAGCGTATCACATCTGAAACGTCGTCGAGAACCATAAACTTTTTTCCTGTCGTTAATGTAATCACTGTGTCCGGAGTATCCTCAATCGTCTCGATCAATAGAGCGTTTATGGTAATAGGCTTTCCGTTTAACCGTCTGACGGTGATCATGCCATCCCTCCTGCGGCTCTTACATCGTAAGCATTAAACATATAAAGGATGTACCGGAGGGTTTTTGGGCCCTCCGGTAAATCAATTATTCATAGACGTTAACGCTTCAGGTTAACTACTTCCTGGAGAATTTCGTCTGAGGTGGTAATAATCCGAGAGTTCGCCTGGAAGCCGCGCTGGGCGACGATCATCTCGGTGAATTCCGCAGTCAGATCCACATTGGACATTTCCAGCTGGCCGGATACGATTGCGCCGGTGCCGGTTGCAGCATTGTTAGCAGTGGCTCCCGCCACATCCAGCGTTCCACCCGGATTGGCGTTGGGTGTAACGCGGTACAGATTGCCGCCGATTTTCTCCAGACCGCTGGGGTTAGCTACCTTGGCTACGGCAATCAAAATGCCAGTAGGAACAGAGGTGCCGTCCGCTTGAACCGCAATGATACTTCCATCATTAGCAATGGAGAAGGCAGTAACATCCTCCCCAATGACGATAGGCGCACCTTCGGAATCGAGAACCCGCAGACCGTCCGCATTAACCAAGTTCCGTTCGGTGTCCACGGTGAAATTCCCCGCCCGGGTTAAGTAATTATCTTCTTCTCCGGCCCTTACCACGAAAAAGCCGTCGCCGTCGATCCGCAGATCGGTGGGCACGTTAGTGGTCATGGCGCTGCCCGGAGTATGGATGGTATCGATGGAGCTGAGTGCAACGCCTAGGCCGATTTGCTTGGCGTTCACACCTCCGGATTCGTTTCCGTTCGGCGCCGTAACTCCGGAAACCGTTTGGCTCAAGATATCCTTGAACATCACGCGGCCACCCTTAAAGCCTACGGTATTAACATTGGCGATGTTGTTGCCGATGACGTCCAGCTTGGTTTGAAAGCCGCGCATACCGGAAACGCCGGAATACAAAGATCTAAGCATAAATTCATTTCCTCCCCGAATGCTTCAATTGGCAATTTTTGATGTGACAGGCTGTTTGCTTCCTTCGATCCGCAAATCAGGCTTCCTGTTCGGGCCGGCCCTTTCCTGTCACGATACAACCACGGCACTATCGATATGAGTAAAAACATTGTCTCTCAAATTGTCGCCGTCCATGGCGGTAACGATGGTCCTGTTGCGCACATTGGCAATGAGTGCAAGATCATTCATGATCAATAAGGAATCCTTGGCGCCTTTGGCAGCCGCCTTATCCAGGGCAGACCCGATCTTCCTTAATTGCTCGGGCTCCAATTGAATTCCCCGCTGCTTCAGCCTGAGTTCGGCATGATGACTGAATTTGAGGGTTTCCTCCTGAAGCACCTGCTGGAAGCTTTTATCCGGAGCGCCTGCACCGGGCTTGGAACCGACCCTGACATTGCCGGGAGGGAGAGTGGCGGGATACATCTGACCAATTTTCATATTGTCCATCATGATGTGGTCTCCGCGTTCTCAATTTTTGTAATTTTCTCCAAAGACACTTCTACGCCGTCCACATTGGCATACTGAACACCTTTTTTGAAGCTGATGGATTGGACAATGCCGCTGTCTTCGGTTTCAGAACCGCCGGAATCCTTGCTTGTCCATGTGATGGATTTGCCAATCAATCCGGAGGCCATTCCCAGGGATTCACGCAATGCTTTCATTTCCGTCGCCATATTGGTCAACTGCTCTACAGAGGAGAACTGCGCCATCTGGGCGATGAATTCCTTATCCTGCAAGGGCTGCATCGGGTCCTGGTTCTTCAACTGGGTAATCAGGATTTTAAGAAACTGGTCCTTCCCCAATTCGCTGCCGTTGGTTTTCGCCGCTTTGCTGACGTTGGAGGAGGAATAATAAGGCCATACATTCTGGGTGGATATAGGAGAATCCGCCATTGTTTACACCTCCTTTTCACAAGACGGAGCCAGCCATCTAGGCGATCACGTCAAAGCCATCTTCCTCGGAAGTCTCTCTGCGCAGAATAGCGGCTGCTTCAACAGCATACTCCTCGTTTCCATCACGGGCCTGTTCCCGGTTGTGAGAGCCCGGCTGCCTGGATTGCTGCTGCCCGCGCGGGTCCTGGAACATGCTGGACTGCAGGGAAGGACTTTGGGCGACTTCAATCTTCTCCACTTGAATACCCTGGCTTTGCAGCATGTTGCGGAGCTGGGCCAGCTGGGATTCCAGCGCATCCTTGCCCATCGCGGTCTGTGCGGCGAATTGAGCCACCAGCTGTCCGTTGTGCAGGGTGAGTCTCACGTCCACATGCCCCAATGCTTCAGGCGTCAAAGAAAGTCTCGCTTCGGTTATCCCGTTGCCGGTTTGGACACGGAGCTTGCCAAGCATAAACTTGCTGATATCCTCCGCCAGCTGTCCTGCACGTACCGGGACGGACTCTGCGGGAGCCTGGGTTCTATCAAGCAGGTGTCTCCCGTTAACGGGTGCTGTGCTGAAGGGTCCCTCTTGGGTGTCACCGGACTCTTGACCGGATTCGGCTTGCTCCTGCGGTAAGGTCTGTGCGCCTTTGCCGTTATCGGCCAACTGGATAGGCGTATGTCTGGCTGCCAGCATCTCCAGCCGGGAAGCGGCTGTGGAGGGCAGTACGGTAAACGTTACGTCGGCGGACTTATTGGCACCGGCTTTACCGTCTTCCAATGTATGCACAGGCAGGGTCTGCTCCGGCTGATTGCGCTTCGTCAGAATTGCAGCCAGCTTATCCTGGAGCTGATTCAGGAAGATCTCATTCGGATGCTGATTCAGCGCTTGGACAAATTCCTTCAGCACCACTTGCGCCTGGTGTGCGTTCATAGCCGGAGCGGCTGTGGATTCTCCCTCCGCCTGATTGGCAAGAGTTGACGCATCCTCCGGGTTCAAAACCGCCGCGGGCAACAGCTGCATGCCTTGCAGGAGAAGTGCCGCCTGGGCCAGCCAAGCCTGCATATCCTCATCTCCAAGATGCTGCTCCAGCAAATCCGGATTGTCAGCCAATTGCTCCAGCAGCTTCACCAAAACCTCCGAATCGGGTCCTGCCAGTATGGCTGCCGACTCCTCAGAGCTCATCCCGGCCAGCAAACCTGCCAGCAGCGTAGACAAATTGGGGAGTGTGCTTGTTTGAGCTTGGGCGCTTGTACCGCCGATGACCTGCACCAGCATTTGGCCAAAAGCATTGCTGCCCGCTGCTGAGGCGGTTCCAGCTGCAGTCCCTTGAACGGCTCCGGTATTTCCCGGCATAGTCATGACCAATGGGGTAATCGTTGTCATTTTCGTTTTCACCTCCTTTCATGGGCTGGTTCTAATTTGAATTATGGAGCCAGCTTGGATGCAATGACCGGAGCGACTTCCTTAAAGTTGTCTGACAGATAGGTCATTACTTTGGAGCGCCCCGCCACATCCATACTGTTCAGGATCTCAACAACCTTGGCGGAGTCCGTTTTATTCATTTCTACCAGAAGCTCAGCAGCACTTTTGGGCGTCATGCCGGCAAAGGTCTGACCCAGCTCCTGCTTGGTCATGGCGCTTGACGGGGTGGTAGCGGCCGTTTTGTTCAGATCAAGACGCTCCTGGAGGGCGGCGATTTGCTTGTCCTTGGCCGGAACTGCATCCTTCAGATAGATGGAGGCTTCAGCGGCTTTTTTGGCGTCCATTTTCTCCAGAATGCGGACCCGGTCGTCCGTCTTCATCTCAGAAAGCAGCAGCACCTGCTCCTTCAGGGTCAGATTCTGCATAATAGGCGCAGCCTTGCTCGGCGACATCTTGGCATACATGGAAGCTGTCTCGGTAATCAGCGCCTGATACTCTTCGTCGCTTTTGGCCGCACTTGCCTTCTGCGCTTCCAAAGCAGCAACCTTGGCCTGCAGATCCTTAATGGTCTGCTCCTTATCCTTCAATGTCTGGGTGCTGCCGGCCAATTCGGCCGTCTGGGCTTCCAGCTGCTTCTGCAGGGCAGCCAGTTGGGCGGAAGCCTCGGTTGCGGAAGCCTCAGGTGTGCCTTCGGTATGGGCAGCAGTCCCCTGCGCAGGCGCCTGAGCTTCCTTGACCTCTCCCTTGGGATCAGGGAGAATGGCGGACAAACCCGGCACTTTATTCCCTATTTTCAAGAGCTCATCCGTTGCACTGTAGCCAAACAAGGAGAAGAGCGCCCCCATCAGCACCATCGTGAATACAATGGGGATAAAAAACCAGTATAAAAACCGTTCAAACGCGCTGAATGTCGGCTTTTCCGCCTCCATCTCCATCATTTATGCACTTCCTTTTGTCCAAGATCTATTATCCATGGCTGGCTTTGTGCCGCATGGTGGCCATTTCATCCAGGACTTCCTGCTCCTTCTTCAGCACCGTAGCCTGATGAAGCAGATATGCCTTGTTGCGGGCTTGATCCCAAACCTTTTCCTCCACCATTTTGGAGGAGAGAATACCCCGCTTTTCTACTACGTCCTTTTCGGCCAGCCGGACATCTGCCGTTTTGCACCGGATTCTGTTATTCAGATGATCCAGATAATACTGGTAATTCATCAGCTCCGAGGCGGTAGTATGCTGTGCTGCCGAGACGAGCTCAGTTTCTACACTGTTTTTTTCGGAAAACAAGGTGGAAAGGCTCTCCTCCTCTTCCCGGAGGTGGCCGATGGCACCGGACAATACCCATTCAGCCTGAGTCTTTTCATTGGATTTCAGATCCACAATCTTCTGGAAGGTGTACTTAAACCGCATCCTCTGCCTCAACCTCCGCTGAATTCGGATAACAAACGCTCCTGAACCTCGGTGAATGTCACTTTCTCATCTACTTTTTGCCGGGTGAACTCATTGATGGCCTGTATATATTTCAAGGACATGTCGATTTCCGGGTTGGATCCGCGCTGGTATGCCCCAATATTGATCAGATCTTCCGAATCCTTATATATAGAAAGAAGCTGATTCAGGAATTGGGCGGCCTCCTGATGCTCAGGCGGCACGATTTCCTTCATAACGCGGCTGACGCTGGCCAGAATATCAATGGCCGGGAAATGTCCTTTGTTGGCAAGATTGCGGTTAAGCACGATGTGTCCGTCCAGAATCCCGCGAACGGCATCGGCAATGGGTTCATTCATATCATCACCGTCCACCAGCACCGTGTAGAAAGCGGTAATGGAGCCTTTGGGATTGGTCCCTGAGCGTTCCAGAAGCTTCGGCAGCATGGCGAACACGGATGGGGTATATCCTCTTGTTGCAGGCGGTTCCCCTACAGCCAGCCCAACTTCCCGCTGAGCCATGGCAAAACGTGTAACGGAATCCATCATCAGCATGACGTTTAAACCGCGGTCTCTGAAAAATTCGGCAATGCTGGTGGCAATCAGCGCCCCCTTAATCCGGATCAAAGCCGGCTGGTCGGAGGTAGCCACAATAACAACGGAGCGTGCAAGTCCTTCCGGCCCCAGATCTCTCTCAATAAAATCCAATACCTCCCGACCCCGTTCACCGATTAGGGCAATCACATTGACATCGGCGGCGGTGTTCCGGGCGATCATCCCCATCAAGGTGCTCTTCCCTACGCCTGAGCCGGCGAAAATCCCCACCCGCTGGCCGTTGCCCACTGTAAGCAGCCCGTCTATAGCCCGAATGCCTACGCTGAGGGGCTCCAGCACCCGTGGACGCTTTAACGGATTGCTGGGCATATTGTGGGTGGAATAGTGGGTCATACGGCTGGGGAGAAAGCTTCCGTCCAAGGGCTGTCCGAGGCCGTCGAGGACCTTGCCCAGAAGCTCATAACCAACCTGTACGGAGAGCGGCTTGCCGGTGCCCACCACTTCACAGCCCGGCCCGACGGAATGCAGGTCACCGAGGGGCATCAAAATCACTTTGTTGTCCCGGAAGCCCACAACCTCCGCTTTCAACGGCTTGGTGGACTTATAGGGATAGATATAGCAGACATCGCCTACGCTGGCGTCGGGACCTTCGGACTCAACCGTCAACCCGATAACCTGGGTTACCTTGCCGTTCACCAGCACAGGGTCGATATGACGAAGGTGTTCGATATAACGCGAAGCCTGGGGCATGTTCATGCTTCCTCTTCTCCCTCCGCCATTTCCATGGACAATTGCTGCAGCGCAAGCTTGATTTCCTTTAATTGTGTGTCCACACGGGCATCAATGCTGCCGAAGGCGGTGCGGACCACACATCCGTAATCATCAATGGTGGAATCGGGAAGAATCTCCAGCTCCGCTTGGGAATCCACGGACAGCTTCAGCTCATCCCGGGCGTCCCGGATATAGGCGAACTGCTTAGGGCTTACGCAAAGGGTAATGGTTCCTTTTTCCCTTTTGCGGGCCAGCACCCCCTTAGTCATTTCAATGACCCATTGGGGATTCACGCTCAGCTCCTGCTGGATGATCTTGCCTGCAATGGCAGTCGCCAGCTCCACCAGGAAAGGTTCGGATTCCTGGATGATCTGCCGCTTCAGCTCGTACGCCTGCTCCAGTACAGTACGGGCATCACCGAGAAGCTGGTCATATTGCTCCAGCACCTTAACCTCGGCCTGCTCCTGTCCCTCCTGGAACCCTTGCGCGAATCCGCCCTGCCGTGCTTCCTCCATGGCCTGCCGGTCCTGGCCGCGGCGCTCTTCCCACCAGCCTTCAATTTCCTGCTGGGCGGAAGCCCGAAGCTCCTCTGCATCCTCCAAGGCCTGGCGGATCTGCTCCTCGGCTACATTCTCCGCATCCAGCAGAATGCGGTCCTTCATCTGAAGCAACTGCCGGAGCTCCGCCTCTTCCTCATCAGTAACAGGCTGGGCCTGGGTTTCATGCTGCATATGATGGGGTAAAGGAAAAGGTGAAACATTTATTTCCTTTCGATCGTCTAAGGTAATGTAGTATTGAGGCTTGATGACTCTAGACAATCACATCATCTCCCCCGCCGCGGGCGATAATAATCTCGCCGGATTCCTCAAGACGGCGAATGGTGGATACAATACGGCTTTGGGCCTCTTCCACATCACGCAGCCGGACAGGTCCCATGTATTCCATTTCTTCCTTGAAGGTCTCCGCCATCCGTTTGGACATATTGCGGAAGATGGATTCCCGTACTTCCTCGCTGGCAACCTTGAGAGCCAGTTGGAGGTCGGCATTCTCCAGATCCCGTATAATGCGCTGAATGGAACGGTTGTCGATATTGACGATGTCTTCGAATACGAACATCCGCTTCTTGATTTCCTCGGCCAGCTCCGGATCCTGAATTTCCAGGGCATCCAGAATGGTACGTTCCGTACCGCGGTCGACCCCATTGAGGATTTGCACAATGGATTCGATACCGCCTGCGGAGGTGTAGTCCTGGGTAACCGTAGCGGAGAGCTTCTGCTCAAGTACACGCTCCACCTGAGCCACCACCTCCGGAGAGGTGCTGTCCATCAGGGCAATCCGCTTGGCCACATCCGCCTGCTTATCCTCAGGCAGCGCGGAGAGAATCATGGAAGCCTGCTGGGCCTGCAGGTAAGACAGCACCAGCGCGATGGTTTGGGTATTCTCGTTCTGGATAAAGTTAAGAATTTGCGACGGGTCCGCCTTCCGGGCAAAGTCAAAGGGACGAACCTGCAGGGTTGCCGTCAGCTTGTTGATAATATCGATGGCCTTCTGGTTGCCCAGCGCCTTCTCCAGGATCTCCTTGGCATAAGCGATACCGCCCTGGGAGATGAATTCCTGGGCCATGCAGATTTGATGGAATTCCGCCAGAATGGCGTCCTTTTCTCCTGAGTCCACCTTGCGGACATTGGCGATTTCCAAGGTCAGCTGTTCGATTTCGTCATCCCGGAGATGCTTGAAGATTTGAGCGGAAACCTCCGGACCCAGACTGATCAGCAGAATAGCAGCCTTTTGCCGGCCTGTAAGAACTGGAGCCTGAAAAGCCCCTTTCGCTGCTGCCATTGCACACCCCTCTATTCATCTACAAGCCAGGTGCGAAGAAGATTAACGAACTCTTCCGGTTTTTTCTTCGCCAATTGCTCAAGCTGCTTCCTGGCCTGATTTTCATTAGTAAGATTGTCAAGATCAATGCTCGGGAACTCAGCCTTGGCATTGGAGTTTTGGGCCATAACTGCCGCTTCTTCCTCCATCGCCGCCAATTCTCTGGATTTGCGTCTGCGCGAGGCCACCACGAAGCCGCCCACTGCCGCCAATGCTGCTGCGGCTGCGCCGATTCCACCATACAGAAGCCAATTGGTGCCTCCCGCGGTTTGTGCTCCGGGTGCAGTTTCTGCAAAGGTTTCATCAAACACGGTTACCTTGCCTGCCAGTTCCTCATTGGTATAGGTCCGGCCGTTATTGGCCAAAGAAGTGGCTACCAGACTGGTCAACATCCGCTGGATGGCGGTTTTGGTGGCGTCGGTCAAATTGGCGTTCCGGTTGATCCCAACGCTGATCATCAAATCGTTGACAAAAAACGGTTGGGATTCAATAACCTCTTTGATCCGGTTAAATTCATAATTGTAGGTCCGGTTGGATTCCTCCGACGTACCGCTGCCGGCGTTGGTGCCTGACGGATAAGTGGGAACATCGGTTTCGCCTGTACCGGCTACGCCTCCGTTGGACGCTCCTGTTGAGGATTTTTCATTCACATTGGAGCTGACCACAATGCCGTTTTCCCCGTTAACCGGCGTAACCAGATCATTGTTTTGCGTCTTCTTATCGTAATTAAAGGTAGCTACCACCATCGGCATCACATTGTTGGCTCCCGCTATGGAACCAAGCTGGCGGGTAATCTCCTTACGCAGGTCCTGCTCGAAGTCCTTCTTGATCTGGAACTGCTGCGCCGCCGCATTGGTTGCCCCAACCTGTCCTGCAGACGTTTTGGAATATGGGAGCAAATCCCCGTTCTGATCGGAGATGGTGATATTCTCCACCGTCAAATTCGGGACACTTTTCGACACCAATTGATACATTGTGTCGATTTTTAATTGATCGAGGACGTAGCCGGGCTTCGTATTTACCATAATCGACGCTGTAGGCGGTTGGTTCTGGCGAAGGAATACGCCGTCATCCTGGCGGGTAATCAGCACCTTGGAGCCTGCGATGGCCACATTGGTGTTAATCAGCTGCTCCAGCTCTCCTTGGAGAGCCTCCATCTCCATGATTCGGGTCTGGGCATCGGTTTTGCCGAAGATGCTGTTTTCCCGGAAGACACCCCATCCGATAGAGCCGCTTTTGGTTAATCCTTGGCCGACGATATCCACCTTCACTTGGGACACCATTTTGCGGGGAACTCCGATGCTCTTGCCGTCCTCGCTCATTTTGTAGGGGATCGTGTTGTCCTTCAGGTACTTGGTAATGGATGCCGCGTCATTAGGCTGCAAATCCGTAAAGGCCGTTGCATATTCAATTTTGGAGTTGTTGTAAACAAACAGGACAATCGTCAGGATCATCGCTATAAAAATGCCGACAATCATAAGTTTAGAAGTTTTGTTGAATCGATTCCAATATTGCTTCACATTCGTCCAATATTGGAGCAATCTTTCATTCACGTATTTCACCTCGTCCGCCAGCACGTATGTCAATCATACGTTAGGATCAAATTTGCGTTCTCATGATGTCCTGATAAGCCTCAATCACCTTATTGCGGACCTGGACGGTAAGCTCCAGTCCCAAGGACAGCCTTTCCGCATTGATCGTCAGCTGATGGGCATCTACCCCTTCGCCGCGGACAAATTGATCATTCAGTATTTCCACATTCTTTTCCTGGGCCGATAATTGGCCAATAGCCTGATTTAGCATATCCCCGAAGGATTTCCCCAGGTCAGCAGCTCCCGCCGATGCTTTGGCATCCGTCTGTATCGGCTTCAACAAGGAGGCTGGCTGGATTCCTATTTTCTCGATCATCTGTAGTTACCCCCTAATTTATTTGCCGATTTCAAGAGCTTTTGTAATCATTGCCTTGGCTGCATTCAGCGCAGTGACATTGGCCTCATAGGACCGGGTCGCAGACATCATGTCCACCATTTCCTTCAGCGGATCCACATTGGGCATCAGCACAAAACCGTTCTCATCCGCATCCGGGTGGGTGGGGTTGTATACTTGCTTGAAGGGGGCAGTATCATCGGAAATCTTGCTTACCTTGACCCCGCCTCCGGATGAAGCCTTCGTTGTGCCCATGGCACCGGACAGCACCTGGGAAAATGTAGCGCCCTGCTTTTCCTCCAGGGAGACCACTTTCCGGCTGTATGGTACCCATTTGCCGTCTACCAGCTTGCCCCGCGTTGTATCCGCGTTAGCCATATTAGAGGCGATTACGTCCATTCTGAGCCGCTGGGCGGTAAGTGCAGAGCTGCTGATATCAAACCCGTTGGTCAGCTTCATCATTATCTCCCTCCAATTACAGTCCGGATATTGCGGATATCGTGAGTTACTTGCTGGGCTACCACATTATAGCGGAGCTGATTTTTGGCTACGAGGGACATTTCGGCATCGATATCTACATTATTTAAATTATTGTTCATAACCGAATTGTTGTCCACGACAATTTTCGACTCCACCGCAGATGTTCCGCCTCCAATAGGAATATGCTTGGGATGGGTCCGTCTGCCTGTGAGGGTTTTGGAATTCATCTGCTGGCTGAGCAGCTCCTCGAACACCACATCCGAACGCTTAAAGTTAGGCGTATCCACATTGGCGATATTATTGGCAGATACAGTCTGCCTCAGGACGGCCGCATCCAAGGTGCGTTCCAACCGGTTAAAACTTGCTGATTGCAGGATATTCATTATGGGATTCAACCTCCGGCCACAGATTACCGTTACTTATTCAACAGCTTTCTTTCATTCTCCTCTTTTTTTCGACAATAAAATTATTTTAAATTTTCGCTAATGCTGTCATATCATGGAGTCTGGAGAAGATTCGACATCATAAATCATGCAAAAAAATGGCAAAATATACAATATGAAAAAAGCCCTATCTTTAGAAAGATAGGACTTTATAATCTAAAACCTAATATAAATCTAACACGAATTTAGGCCTGCCGCTTTTCGAGCTCTTGAACCAGCTGGTCATTGAGAATTTTAATGTAGGTTCCCTTCATGCCCAGGGACCGTGTTTCGATGACACCGGCGCTTTCCAGCTTGCGCAGCGCATTCACGATCACAGAGCGGGTAATCCCCACCCGGTCAGCGATTTTGCTGGCTACCAGCAGACCCTCTTTGCTTTTCAGCTCCTCAAAAATGTGCTCCACGGCCTCTAATTCACTGTACGAAAGGGAGCCTACCGCCACCTGTACGATGGTTTTCCGGCGGGCTTCGATCTCGCTTTCCTCTGCGCGCTCACGCAGAATTTCCATACCCACCACCGTGGCTCCGTACTCAGCCAGAATCAGATCATCCTCGCCAAACGGGTCTTCCGTCCTGGCCAACACCAGGGAACCAAGCCGGTCCCCGCCTCCCATTATTGGGATAATGGTCAGGTAATGCTGCTCGAACAGGCTTTGCAGTTGGTTGGTCACCTGGACATACGGATTCTCCGGATCGAGGTTGGAAACAGTTTCCTCCACCTTCAAAAGAAGCTGGTTTTGCTCGGGAGTGAGTCTTTTGTCCTGAAACAGGACCCGGTTTGTTTCCAATGAAACCAACATTCCGGAGGCTGCACAGCCCAGAATTTTTCCCTTGCGGCTGATGACATACACACTGGCTGCCATAGCATCCCGCAAAACCTCCGTCATTTCCATAAACGACAAGGCTTTGCCTGCCGCCCTTTGCAGCAGCCGATTCAGCCGTCTTGTCTTCGAAAGCAATTGCATTTCTCAAATCCCCCTATTTTCACTCAACAATTCCCCGCGATTTATTAAAGAATATATTGGCTCAAATCACGGTTCCGGGCAATATCCGACAGCTTCTCCCGGACATATTCCGGCGTCACCTGGAACGCCTCCAACTGAAGATCCGGCGCTTCGAAGGACAGATCCTCCAGAAGCTTCTCCAGAATGGTATGGAGCCGCCGCGCACCGATATTTTCCGTTTGCTGGTTTACTTCCACCGCAATTTGCGCCAGCTCGTCAATGGCTTGGTCCGTAAAGGTAATCGTTATACCCTCTGTTTCCAGAAGAGCAGTATACTGCTTGGTCAACGCGTTCTGCGGCTCCTTCAAAATCCGCACAAAATCTTCATGGTTCAGACTGCCTAGCTCCACCCGGATGGGAAAACGCCCTTGAAGCTCGGGAATCAAGTCGGAAGGTTTGGCAATATGGAATGCGCCTGCCGCAATAAACAGGACATAATCCGTTTTTACTGGACCGTATTTGGTCATAACCGTAGAACCTTCTACTATAGGAAGAATATCACGCTGCACCCCTTCCCGGGATACATCGGGACCGCTGCCCTTGCCGGTGCTGGCAACCTTGTCGATTTCGTCGATAAAAATAATGCCCGACTGCTCTGCCCGCTGCACGGATTCGGAAATCACCTCATCCATGTCCATCAGCTTCTGGGCTTCCTGCTGGATCAGCACCTTGCGCGCCTCTCTTACGGGAAGACGGCGCTTCTTGGTTTTCTTGGGCATCAGGCTGCTGAACATCTCCTGCATATTCATGCCCATCTGATCATTGCCCTGGCCGCCCAGAATGTCCATCATGGATGGGGTATGATCCTCTACCTCAATCTCAATTTGTTCATTCTCAAGCTCTCCCCGGGCCAGCTTCTCCCGCACGGCGGCACGACCGGCGGTAACACCGGAATCCGGCTCCTCTTGCTCCCGCTCAGGCTCCTTCTGGCCGCCGAAAAGCATCTCCAGCGGATTGCGTCCGGACTTGTTCTTGTTGGCGCCAGGCACCAGAAACTGGACAATCCGCTCCTCTGCCAGCTTGCCTGCGCGATCCTTCAGAGCTTCTGTTTTTTCGGCTTTCACCATACGGATGGCTGTCTCCACCAGATCCCGGACCATGGATTCCACATCCCGGCCCACGTAACCCACTTCGGTAAACTTGGTGGCTTCCACCTTTACGAAGGGTGCATTCACCAGCTTCGCCAGCCGGCGGGCAATTTCCGTTTTTCCCACACCGGTGGGGCCGATCATCAGAATATTCTTGGGGATGATCTCATCGCGCATCACATCCTGGAGCAGGGTTCTCCGGTAACGGTTGCGGAGGGCGACGGCGACGGATTTCTTGGCCTGCTTCTGGCCGACGATATATCTATCCAATTCGGAAACAATTTCTCTAGGGGTAAGCGCGGAGCCTTTCATGATCCATCCCTCCATCCGTTTCTACAATACTTCTTCGACAATAATGTTGTGGTTGGTGAACACGCAGATATCCGCCGCAATCTCCAAGGAAGCCTTGGCGATGTCACGGGCTTCCATGTGTCCGGCATGGGCCTTCAGTGCTCTCCCGGCAGCCAAGGCAAAATTGCCTCCAGAGCCGATGGCCAGAATGCCGTCGTCCGGCTCGATAATTTCGCCGTTGCCGGAAATCAGGAGGAGATCCTTCTTGTCCATTACGATCATCATCGCTTCCAAACGGCGCAGAACGCGGTCCGAACGCCAGTCCTTGGCCAGCTCCACTGCCGCACGCTGCAGATTTCCCTGGTGCTCCTCCAGCTTGCCTTCAAACTTCTCAAACAGCGTAATGGCATCCGCTACCGAGCCGGCAAAACCGGCTGCGACTTGGCCGCGGTACAGACGGCGCACCTTCTTGGCCGTATTCTTCATCACCATACTGTTGCCGAAGGTGACTTGACCGTCACCGGCAATAGCGCCTTTATTGTTATGCCGGATCGCAAAAATTGTAGTTGCGTGAAACTCACCCATGAAAATCCCTCCTGAGGGCTTTGCGTCAGCAAAGCCTACTTCGAAAGCGTCTGCCGGGCCTCGCCCATTCTAACGGACACAAAAGCCGTTATCCGCTCCTAAACGGCTTATTTCCCAAGCTAACGGAACCCACAGCCCTTATTTAGCAAAATAAGGCCGATTTCGCCTCCATCCAACTACAATAAGCGCGCTCACTTCCGTTAGTTTTCAGAACGGGCCCAAAACAACTAAATAACGTCGCTCACTTCCGTTAGAATTCCTTTTGGCCCAAAGTCTTCGCTCATAATCAAAACGCGACTTTTTCGTACACAGTCCCTGTCCCGGTATTCCATCCATGGTCATTCCCATTCGACGAGAAACATGTCCGGCGCGGCAAAACCCCGGGAGGGCCTTCAAGCCGGCGCCATCCGCGGGGTGTCCAGGTACATGGTTTGACGAGATACACCGGAAGGCCCAAATGCGGCCTAGGCCGTGTTACAGACACGTTCTGCCGGCAACCTTCGAATGGTTAATAAGCGCAATACGATTATAGTAACACAGCACATGAACGGCATACAAGGGACATCACTGCAAATTGCCCACAAAATTCTGAATTGTTTGAAGGGCACGCTCTGCCAGTTTTTCGTACTTCAGCTTTTTATTCTTAATTCGTTCCTCCAGAGGCGGCAGCAGCCCGAAATTGGCGTTCATCGGTTGGAAATGGCCCGACTCGGTAGAGACGATATAATGGGCCATACTGCCGATGGAGGTTTCTGCCGGCAGCACCAGCGGCTCCTGACCGTGCCACAGCCTTGCGGCGTTCAGACCGGCAGCCAGGCCGGAGGCGGCAGACTCTACATACCCTTCTACTCCTGTCATTTGACCGGCGAAGAACAGGTTGGGCCGTGATTTGAACTGATAGGTGGGCGATAGCAGCCGGGGGGAATTAATGAAGGTGTTGCGGTGCATCACACCGTAACGGACAAACTCCGCCTGCTCCAGTCCGGGAATCAGGGAGAAAACCCGCTTTTGCTCACCCCACTTCAGATGGGTCTGGAAGCCTACCAGATTGAACAGCGTCCCTGCCGCGTTATCCTGGCGAAGCTGCACAACCGCATGGGGGAGCTTGCCGGTATGGGGATTGATCAGGCCCACAGGCTTCATGGGACCAAACAGGACGGTCTGACGCCCGCGTTTGGCCATCACCTCGATGGGCATGCAGCCCTCGAAATAAATCTCCTTCTCGAAGGCCTTTACCGGTGCAGCCTCCGCTTGAATCAGCTCATCGTAGAAGCGGTTGAACTCCTCCTCGGTCATCGGGCAGTTCAGGTAAGCCGCCTCCCCCTTATCGTACCGGGAAGCCAGATACACCTTGTCCATGTCTACGGAATCCTTCTCCACAATAGGAGCCGCCGCGTCATAGAAATACAGGTACTCCTCTCCTGTCAGCGCCTTCAGGCTCTCCGACAGCGCTGGGGACGTCAAGGGCCCGGAGGCAACAATGACGATTCCGTCAGCCGGGATGTCCCGAAGCTCTTCATTACGCACCTCCACCAGAGGATGGCTGCGGAGTGCTTCCGTAACACCGCCGGAAAAACCATCACGGTCAACCGCCAAGGCGCCGCCGGCAGGTACGGCATGTTTGTCCGCTTCGCGTATAATAAGCGAACCTAACGTACGCATTTCTTCCTTCAATAGACCTACCGCATTGGTCAGACCGTTAGCCCGCAGAGAATTGCTGCAGACCAGCTCCGCGAATTGATCTGTAATATGTGCCGGCGTTTTCTCCACCGGTCTCATTTCGTAAAGGATTACCGGCACACCGCGGCTGACCAGCTGCCAAGCGGCTTCGCTGCCCGCCAATCCGGCTCCGATAACAATAACAGGCTGTTGTTGAGTCACAGTGAATCCTTCCCCCATTGCTTATTATTGCGTTACATTTAATTGTAAATTGGGCACAAAACAAAGTCCGGCAGACCGCATCGAGAGCAGTCTGCCGTTTAAGCATACCATCATTAATAGAAGCACGCCATCTGACCGTGTAGAGACTGCCTATGCAGCTCCTTAATCCTCGAAATCCGCAGCTTCCTCCTCAGGCTCCTCTTTGTAGTCACATTTGGAGCACTGGATAACCGTACCACTGCGGTTGGTTTTAGTAATCAGCATCTGGCCGCATTCCGGACAATTCCGTCCCACCGGACGGTCCCAGGATACGAAATCGCAATCGGGATACCGGTCACAACCGAAGAACACTCTGCCCTTCTTGCTGCGCCGCTCCACAATGTTGCCTGTATTGCAGGAGGGACAAACCACTCCGGTACCCTTGATAATCGGCTTGGTGTTACGGCAGTCCGGGAAGCCCGAGCAGGCCAGGAATTTGCCAAACCGGCCCATTTTGTAAACCAAGTGGCGTCCGCATTTCTCGCAGAGCTCGTCGGAGACCTCATCCTGGATTTCGATTTCCTTCATTTCCTCTTCGGCGACCTCCAGCCGCTTTTCGAAGGATTTGTAGAAACCGTTTAATACCTTGACCCAGTCTTCCCGGCCTTCTTCCACATGATCCAGCTCTTCTTCCATCTGGGCCGTAAAGCCCACATCCAGAATTTCCGGAAAGAATTCCTCCATCAATTCATTTACCAATTCCCCAATCTCCGTAGGGATAAAGCGCTTTTCCTCCAGAGCCACATAGCCCCGTTTCTGGATGGTCTCGAGAATCGGCGCATAGGTGCTGGGACGGCCGATGCCCATTTCCTCCAGCGCACGTACAAGACGGGCTTCGGAGTAACGCGGTGGCGGCTGAGTGAAATGCTGCTTAGGCTCCACTGCCTCACGCTTCAGCACATTGTCCTTAGCCAGCGGCGGCAGGAACTTTTCCTCATCGCCGGCAGGAGCTTCCTCGTCGCTGCTTTCCACATACACCTTCATGAAGCCGGGGAACTTCACCTTGGAGCCGACGGCACGGAACATGGAGGCTCCTGCAAGAATATCCACAGTCATGGTATCCATCACTGCCGAGGACATTTGGCTGGCGACGAAACGCTCCCAAATCAGCTTATACAGCCGGTATTGGTCGCGGCTTAAGAATCCCTTGACTTCCTCAGGTGTCCGCAGCACTGAGCTGGGCCGGATGCCTTCATGGGCGTCCTGGGCGTTAGCGGCTTTTTTGATATATTGCCGAGGTGTTTCCGGATAATAGGCTTCGCCGTATTTTTCCACAATGAAGCCCTTGGCTTCCTCCTGCGCCACCGGGGAAATCCGGGTGGAGTCCGTACGCATGTAGGTGATGAGGCCGACAATTCCCTCTTTGCCCAAATCGATGCCCTCGTACAGCTGCTGGGCCACGGACATGGTTTTGGATGCGCGGAAATTCAGTTTTCTGGCGGCCTCCTGCTGCATCGTACTGGTAATAAAGGGGGCGGAGGGATTGCGGCTCCGTTCCTTCTCCTTCACCTCGGATACGATGAAGTCAGCACCCTCCAGACCCTGGAGAATAGCCTGGACCTCAGCCTCCGTATGCAGCTCCTGTTTTTGTCCGCCCGTGCCATAAAACTTGGCTTCAAAGGTATTGGACCCGGACTTGAGCTGAACGGTGATGCTCCAGTATTCTTCCGGGATAAAGGCCTTAATTTCGTCTTCCCGGTCATTGATCAGCTTCACCGCAACGGATTGTACACGGCCTGCGGAGAGGCCTTTCTTCACCTTTTTCCAGAGCAGCGGACTGATTTTGTAGCCAACCAGCCGGTCCAGAATACGTCTGGCCTGCTGGGCGTTAACCAGGTCCTTATTGATGGGCCGTGGCGTCTTAAAGGCATCCTTCACAGCCTGCTTCGTAATTTCATTAAATACTACTCGGCATTCTTCCGTATCATCCAGATCCAGATAATGGGCCAGATGCCAGGCAATCGCTTCCCCTTCGCGGTCAGGGTCAGCCGCCAGATAGACTTTTTTCACTTTTTTGCGGGCATCCTTCAATTCCTTGAGGATATCCCCCTTGCCGCGGATGGTAATATATTTGGGTTCAAAATTGTTGTCAAACTCGACGCCCATTTGGCTCTTCGGAAGGTCACGGACATGGCCCATAGAGGCCTTCACGATATATTTGCTGCCTAGGTATTTGCCGATGGTTTTGGCTTTGGCGGGCGATTCCACAATAACTAGAGAGTCTGCCATTTGCCTTCCTCCCCCCTGGATACTCGATGTATCCTGTTGGACTTAAGATAGAAGCATATATAACGAGCCCGGAAGTTGCCCGATCCTCTTCTTCAACTGTAAAGATAACAGAATTGAATGCAAATGTCCAAAATTTGTTTGCAAGCGCTCTATCAGCTCGTCGATGGATGCGGGGCCATCCGCCAAAACCGCAGCCACCCGCTCCTCTTCGGCAGTGAGTACAGGAAGGTATTCTCTAGTGTACGCCATCGTCTTCAGGCTATTCCGGCCCATGTCCGGCAGGTGCCCGAATTCTTTCAGTATATCCGCCGCGGAGGTGACCAGCTTAGCTCCGTCTTCACGGATCAAATCATGGGTGCCCCTGCTTTTGGGAGACGTGACCTGGCCGGGGACGGCAAACACCTCCCGAAATTCCCCCTCCGCATATTTGGCGGTGATCAGAGAGCCGCTCCTGGCCGCCGCCTCCACCACCACCGTCCCCAGGGTCAACCCGGCGATAATCCGGTTGCGTTGGGGGAACAGCCCCTGTGCTGCCTGTGTGCCGGGGGGATATTCCGACAGCACCAAACCCTGCTCGGCGACTTTCCGGTAAAGCAGGGTATGCTCCCGGGGATAAATCACATCAATGCCGCAGCCCAAAACAGCGATAGTGCTCCCCTCCTCCTTCAGCGCACCCTCATGTGCTTCCCCGTCGATGCCTCTGGCCAGGCCGCTGACCACACAGACGTCGGAGCACGACAGCTCCTCCGCCATCCGGGAGGCGATTCTTTTGCCGTATACTGTAGGGGTGCGGGTGCCTACCATGGCGATAGCGTACTTCTTCAATAGCTCCCGCCGCCCGATGGTATAGATCACCCACGGGGGTGCTGCCGTCTCATTCAGGAGCGGGGGATACTCCTCATCCCCCCGGGCGATAGGTACAACCACAGAATCGGCATACGCCTCCTCCATCCGGTTCAGATAGTCCCGGGACAAACCTCTGGACAAGAGCTCCGCCTTTCCAGGCGCCAACCGCAGCGCAGCCAACTGTCCGGGGGTAAGCCCGGCCAGCTCCTCCAGGTCCGGAAAATAGTCCGTAAGCCGCTGGATGGTTTTCCAGCCGATCCCTTCCATTTCGTGCAAGGCCACAAGTACATGATGATGATTCATAGAGTTTCGGTCTCCTTTAATAGAATAAGATGGGGTAAAAATAAAAAAGCCCTCCGAGATCCGCGCGTTACGCGAATCATCGGAAGGCTGCTTGCCTATCCGTACATAATTATGAGCTGGTGACACAATGCTGGAGAATGCCCTTGTCTTCCAGAACAGCGACAAGTGTAGCCCCCATCTCCGCAGGAGTAGGTGCAACGCGGATGCCGCAGCGCTCCATCACCGCCACCTTCTCCGCTGCCGTGCCTTTGCCTCCGGAGATGATCGCTCCGGCATGACCCATACGTTTGCCTGCGGGAGCGGTCTGGCCGCCGATAAAGCCCACCACCGGCTTGGTCATATTGGCGGCCACCCACTCCGCCGCTTCCTCCTCGGCGGTACCGCCGATTTCACCGATCATAATCACGGCATGGGTATCCGGATCTTCATTAAATAGCTTGAGAATATCGATAAACTCGGAGCCCTTTACCGGATCGCCGCCAATGCCCACTGCACTGGATTGCCCGATGCCCCGGGTAGTCAGCTGATGGACCGCCTCATAGGTCAGAGTCCCGCTGCGGGAAACCACTCCTACATGGCCGGGCATATGGATATATCCGGGCATAATGCCGATTTTGCACTCTCCGGGCGTGATGACCCCCGGACAGTTGGGGCCGATCAGCCGGGTGCGTTTGCCTTCCATGAACCGTTTCACACGGACCATATCCAGCACCGGAATTCCCTCCGTTATGCAGATGCATAAATCCAGGTCTGCGTCCACCGCCTCCATGATGGCATCCGCCGCGAATGCGGGGGGTACATAAATCACCGAAGCATTGGCGCCTGTGGCTTCCTTGGCCTCGCTCACCGTATTATACACCGGAAGCTGGACCGTTGTCCCATTTTCCAAGGAAAAATCCACCTGCAGCCCGCCTTTGCCCGGAACCGCCCCGGCCACCATCTGGGTTCCGTACTCCAGACCGCCCTTGGTATGAAACATGCCTGTGGTCCCTGTCATGTTCTGCGTGATTACCTTGGTATGCCTGTTCACCAGAATACTCATAATAACCGCCCTCCCGGAAGGATATCGATTAGCCTACCTGTGCCACAATCTTCTGCGCGCCGTCAGCCATGGAATCCGCGGCAATGATGTTCAGCCCGGATTCCCCGAGAAGCCGCTTGCCCTGCTCCACATTGGTACCCTCGAGACGGACTACCAACGGGCGGTCCAACCCCACCTGCTTCGCCGCTTCGATGACACCTCCCGCAATCACATCACAGCGCATGATCCCGCCGAATATATTAACGAAAATCCCCTTAACCTTCTCATCCTTCAGAATGATCTTGAAGGCCTCGGTCACCTTCTCCGCTGTCGCGCCGCCGCCCACATCCAAGAAATTCGCCGGTTCCCCACCGTAATATTTAATGATATCCATCGTCGCCATAGCCAAGCCCGCCCCATTGACCATACAGCCGATATTGCCGTCCAGCGCAATGTAGGACAGATCGAATTTGGAGGCTTCAATCTCCTTCTCGTCCTCTTCGTCCAAATCCCGCAGCGCCTGGATATCCGGGTGCCGGTAAAGCGCATTGGAGTCGAAGTTCAGCTTGGCGTCCAGCGCCATCACCTGGCCGTCGCCGGTGACCACCAGGGGATTAATCTCCGCAATGGAACAATCCTTATCGATAAAGGCATGATAAAGCGCTGTCATAAATCCGACAGCCTTTGACACCAGCTTATCCGGAATGCGGATCGCATATGCCAGCTTCCGGGCCTGGAAGGCCTGAAGTCCAACAGCAGGATCTATGACCTCCTTGAAAATCTTCTCTGGGGAATGGGCAGCCACCTCTTCAATCTCGGTGCCCCCTTCCTCGGAGGCCATCATCACCACCCGGCCTGTTGCCCGGTCCACCACCACGCCGATGTAATATTCCTTCTTGATGTCACAGCCCTGTTCAATCAGAAGCCGCTTGACCACCTTGCCCTCAGGGCCGGTTTGATGAGTGACCAACACCTTACCAAGGATCTGTTCGGCAAAGCTGCGGACCTCATCGGGGTTGCGGGCCACCTTGACTCCTCCCGCTTTCCCTCGGCCTCCGGCATGAATCTGCGCCTTCACCACAACCACGGTCGTCCCCAAAGCCTTAGCTGCTTCCACTGCCTCTTCCGCTGAAAACGCAACAATGCCATCGGGAACCGCGACTCCGTACTGCTTCAAAACAGCCTTGCCCTGATACTCGTGGATATTCATGGCTTCGAGTCCTCCCTCATTCATTATGAAACAGGGTCATGCATCTTGAATCCTTATTCGCCTTCCTGGGTAAATAATCCTTCACACAATCGTCAATTATGACAATTTAGAAAATCTTTTCATATTGTATCACGTCCGAAGAAACTTTGCCTTTATTTTTAAATGGGAATCATTATTTTTAAGAAAAAAACACCGGCTCCAGTGAGCACGGTGTTTTGGCCTGTTCCTGCATCATTACAGCCCTTGTCCGGGATTGGTGTTTTGCCGCGGCTCCCTTTCCGCCTGCTTCACAAAACGGAGCTCATTACCGGTAAATCCGCACACCCGGCATTGAATATTCGGCTCCGGTTCCGCAATCTGCAGCGGATCCTCCTGGACCGTTACGGAGCCTGTAATGGCATCCTTCATGAAGCTTTGGCTATAAGTGGTCACCACGTTGAACTTCACCCGGTTGGAACGGCAATTGGGGCAAAAATAAGGCTTATCCTGCATTTGGTTATCTGTCATTATGCTCACCTCTATCCCCAGTATTCCCCAGAGACAGGTGTATCTATTCTTGGAAGAGCCAACGGAAAATAGGTTTATGCGGGATGAAAAAACTATCACTCTTCCAGAATTTTAGAAGAATATAGTATTCAGGAAGGAGTGATCTTATGGCATTCCCTTATGGAGGACCTTCCGCTCCGCCGGCAGATACGACGGGCAGGAATGCTGCATATCCGCAGCCGCTTCAGGCCGGAACGGTATGTGGGCAGCTTTGCGGAATGTCCACTGCTCACCAGGGATGAAATCCGCACTTTTGTATCCCGTCAAAAGGATTACTATTTTGTCTAAATCTGCGATTGCCCGAGAAATACACCATTTATTCTCCACTCTCTTTCCGGCTGCGGTTATAAGAGCCCTTCCCTTTTTTATTGGGTTTGACTCTGGTAACCGGGCTCCGGACCCAGGTTTGTCTGCCGATATCGGTCCTGCGCCGCTGTTTCATGTGCTTAGCCTCCATTAAAGAAATTTCATATATGTGGAGATCAACCGGATTTGAACCGGTGATAACGGGGTCGTGCCCCGCCGCGGTAGCCATTTCGCCATGATCCCATGGTGGTCGGAGCCGGGTTTGAACCGGCGACGCATGGTTCTTCAAACCATCGCTCTACCAACTGAGCTATCCAACCATTGCTGCCAAAAGCGCCTTAAACTTGAAAAAGTAAACAGGAACATACGTTCCGTGTAGGGGTACAAAAAAACCGCTTGTTTAGCCGTAGCCACTTGCACTTGTTCTCCAGGTTCAGCCTTGGAAAAGTATGTGCAAATGGACCACTTGCCGGATGCAAGCAGCCTTTTACGTACGGTTCTATGGATCTACGGATCTACGGATTCAAAGAAGAATCAGTCCGTGATTCATGATCACGTCAGCTCCGTCCTCCTTGCCGAAGGATTGGACAGCCCCAACGATGTACGTAAAATATACTGATGCAGGGTATGAAATAGGCTTGAAAAAAAGTGACTAAATCGTTCATGCTCATAAAATGACCGGAATCTCATCGCCTATCCCTTCCTTTCACCAGAATTTTTCGTTCATCGTTGTCTTTAACCGCTTCTTAAGTTTAACGCGTTACCGCTTTACACAATTGATATTATCATGGTATTTTATAGATGTCAACCCTTTTTCTTCTATTTCCTCGCCTTTTTTTATTCCTCCAAAAATATAAAAAGACCGCCGGCTCCCCAGCGGTCTTTTCCAATCCGGACAAATCCGTTCACATCACGGCTCTGCCTATATGTCCCCCACAGCTATGGAGAGACGGATTTGGAAAAAGGACACGCAGCGGGGCCGTATGCTTTTAAATGTAAATGAAAAGATTAGCTTATTCATCCCCGCTCACGCTCCTTTCTTTTTCCTGAATTTAACTTATCTTAATGCAAGCTCATGTTGACTGTCAAGGGAAAGAATTCATCATGTGTCATTGGAAAAGAAAAGGAAACATAAACATTACTTGAAGAAACGGGAGGTGGCTGGCAGTGGATGGTTTTGTGATGCGCTCCTTGGACGAAATCCAGTTTTGGTCGAGAATCATGAAGGAGCACTCTTTATTTCTGAAGCTGGGCTTTCGGTGTGAGGACACGCAGTTGATTCAGGAGGCAAACGGATTTTATGCCCTGTTTGAGCAGATTGAAGCAAGATCCCATGCATTTTCGCCGGCCACTGACCCCGAGCAAATCCGCAAATTCAACACCGAAGTTTTTACTGCTGCAACCCACATTTGGGCCTTCAAGCGAAAGATATTGGGGCTGATATTAAGCTGCAAGCTGCCCGGCGGCAATAACTTCCCCCTTCTGGTGGACCACGTCAGCAGAGAAGCCAATTACTTCCGGAGCCGCCTGGTTGAGCTGAACCAAGGCTGCCTGGAGCCTCTGCCTGATGCGATTATCGACGAGAATGTGTTTTTCCTCAAAATCATGGCCGATCACGCCAAATTCATCAGCCATCTGCTGGATCCTTCTGAGCGAAAGCTGGTGGAGCAGGCCAGGGAATTCAGCCATGATTTCGACCAATTGCTGTGGCAGGCTCTGGATCTCAGCTCTATGCGGCCCCAGTCCCAAACACCGCCTCTCCTCAGTCAGTTTTTGGACCAGAATAAGGTTTCGGTCACCAGCCTGCGCGATTTCAAAAAAACCGCCCGGGATCTCATTGAAGCCTGCCGGATCAAAAGCATCATCCATCCCCTGCTGGCGGATCATGTTTACCGCGAGGCAGAACGGTTCCTGACACTGATCGAAATGTTTGAGCAATGTCTCACCGGTAGCGCAGCCCCTAACCCGAGCTTCCGGTATTAACTCATATTAGATGGCCGTCCCTCAGCCTGTTTACATTCAGCTGCGGCTGCTGTAAGATAAATTCAAACGGTTATGATGGAAGCACCTCTTGCCGACTTCTTACTGACTGTGCCATACGGCGCAGGCCGGTATAGTCCCGGGGGTGCTTTTTCGTGTACGGAAAATTAATGAGTGCTTGTGTGGCCGGAATTGACGGTGTGCTGGTGGAGGTGGAAACGGACATTGCCAACGGCCTGCCGTTTTTTCAGGTGGTGGGTCTGCCGGACAACGCCATCCGGGAGTCTACGGAACGGGTGCGGGCGGCCATCCGTAACAGCGGCTTTACTTACCCAATGGAGCGGATAACCGTGAACCTGGCTCCGGCGGATGTGCGCAAGGAGGGCTCTGCCTTCGACTTGGCCATTGCTGCGGGGATTCTGGAGGCCAGCGGGCAAATCCGGTTAGAGGATGCGGCGGATACCCTGTGGATCGGAGAGCTGGCGCTGGACGGCTCCCTGCGCCCGGTGTCGGGCGTGCTGTCCATGGTGCATCAGGCTGCCCGGCAAGGGCTGAGGCGGGTGGTGCTGCCTATAGAAAATGCCAGGGAGGCTGCTCTTGTGGGGCTGTTGGAGGTAGTGACGATAAGGGAGCTGCGGGAATTGGCGGATCCGTTGGTGTTGACCCGGGTGTGGGCGGAAACGCAAGAGTCTGTGGAGCCTTCAAGTGCGGGCAGAACAGCGGACTCTGGCAGCGGACTGCCTTCAGAAGAGGATTACGCGGATGTCTGCGGGCAGCACCAAGCCAAACGGGCGCTGGTGATTGCAGCCTCCGGCAAGCATAATCTCTTATTTATCGGGCCTCCGGGCACAGGCAAAACCATGCTGATGCGGCGGCTTCCCACCATTCTGCCGGAGATGGATGATGAGGAAGCACTAGAGGTTACCAAAATCTACAGTGTGGCGGGCAGGCTGACAGACCGGGGCCAGCTGCTGCGTCTGCGGCCCTTCCGCTCCCCGCATCATACGGTATCCCCCAGCGGTTTGGCCGGCGGCGGGTCCGTCCCCAAGCCCGGCGAGATCAGCCTGGCTCATCATGGTGTGCTGTTTCTCGATGAGCTGCCGGAATTCAGCCGTTTGTCCCTGGAGGTGCTGCGCCAGCCGCTGGAGGACCGAAAGGTCACCATCGGGCGGGCCCGGGCCACCTACACCTATCCGGCCCACTTTTTGCTGACGGCCTCCATGAACCCTTGTCCCTGTGGATTCTACGGAACCGAGTCGGACACAGAGGCCTGCACCTGCTCGCCGCTTAAGGTGGCGCATTACCGCTCCCGGATATCCGGCCCCTTGCTGGACCGGATCGATCTCCATGTGGAGGTGCCGCGCACCCGCTATGAGGATCTGGCATTTACCGATACGGGCGGCCATTTATCCTCCCAGGAGATGCGTGAACAGGTGATGTCTGCCCGGCGCATCCAGGACCGGCGTTATGAGGGATCATCTTACCGGTACAACGGAGAGCTGAGCGGCCGGGCGCTGCGCCAATTCTGCCGTCCGGCTCCGGAAGCGGAGGCTCTCTTGGCCTCTGCCTTCCAGGTCATGGGCTTAAGCGTCCGCGCCCATGACCGCGTGCTTAAGCTGGCCAGAACCATTGCCGATCTGGAAGGCTCCGGGGATATCCTGCTGAACCATCTGGCCGAAGCGCTGCAGTACCGGAAGCTGGACAAAAAAAGCTAGCCTCACTCCCCCACCAGCCAGGTTTTGGCCTCCTCCGGGTCGCTGTAGTGGCGGATTGTAAAGGGAAATCCGCTTTCCCGGTTCTTAAGGAGCCGCTCCCACTTCCGCTTAGCCCCGAAGGACATCCCAACCAAAGCTAATCGGAGGATACGGCTTTGGAGGGTGTCCAGGTTATTCAGCAGAGCCCCCAGCACCCGGGGGTTGAGCTTGGTTTTGTACAGGTCCACCCAAACCGGAAGCCGCTTGGGCTGGTTCAGCAAAAACATCTCCTCTTCCTTCATCAGCCGGATTAGCGCCTCTTCTTGTTCATAATAGCTGCCGTATTTCAAACAATGGATCTCTCCGTTCTTGTAGAAATAAGGAAAGATGGAGCCACCGGGGGATTTGACAAGGGCCATGGTACAGGCCTCCTTATGGAATGGACCATTATTTGCGAATATGGCGGAGAAGCGTAAACATGCGGTCCTTCCACTTCTTCAACGGGCTTCTGTAGTCCGGCAGCAGCACCAGTCCGCTTCTTGAGGCAATTTCTTGAACCACGTCATCTATGCTGAGTTGATCGGTCATAATTTTCTCTTCCGTGATATGGTGGGTAAACGCATACAGGCAGCGGTCAATCTGCGCCTTGGCCCAGGTTTCGCCCCTCTGGAGCCGTTTGTTCAGACGCTTCTCCAGAACCGGCCGTTCCGCAGACAGGATATAGTGTTGGACCTCAAACCCTTCCCGCCGCAGCCTGCCGATGATTTCGTCGAAATATTCCGGGTGGGTTACCGTCATGGGGGCAATGATCACCCCGTCAAACCTTCCCGCCAGGTCCTTCAGCATCTCATAATTGAACAGCCGCCACTGGGGATAATCCTGAAAATCCTTCATCCGCAGCCGGCGCGGCATATTCTTAAACAGGAAATAACCGATATTCTCCGGGTCATACACGAATGAACCCGGCAGCCGCCGGTGCAATTCATAGGCACTGGTCGTTTTGCCGGAGCCGAAGGCCCCGTTTATCCAAAGAATCATATAGTAGATTTTTCCTTCCCCTGCCCATAAGCGGATATGAATGAATCGCTGTCAGTATACTCCGTCCGGGATAAATTTTCCAGGAATAAAAAGAAAGAACCCGCTACCGGAGCCGGGTTCATATCTACTCTAAACGGCCTGTCCACCCCGTACCAAAAGCACCCAATCCCCTCCACCCGGCGAAATCATCACCGGCTTGCTACCGTCAGCTTCGATCCACTGCCCTGTGGAGGGATTGTACCAGGCGGAGACTGCGTTTGCCAGGACATACGCGGGTAGTGCTACAGAAGCCGGTTCACATGACGGTGCTGCCAGTTCGTCGGTATAGAGACCATCGAAGCCGTCCGGCGCATGGCCCTCATACTGGTCGGGATTGGCCAGATAGATGATCCACGTGCAGCCCGCTTGGTCCCTGCATGCCTTCCACCGCAACGGATCAGCACCGGCCGCCCCATCATCCGGGATCATACCCGCCAGAGACAGACCGGTCTCCCGGAAGAAGCGGTGAATATGGACGAAGTCATGGGCTCCCTCCGACAGCTTACCGTCCCCGCAGGCTTTGAAATACCCCTGCATGCCGCACAAGTCTCCATCATAAGCATCCCATGTGCGCAAGCCTCCATAAGTGGCGTGGCCTCCGGACAACAGCGACGCCCACATAAGACGGCGGAAGAAGTACCGCGGATGACATGGGGCCCGCCAGGATTCATAACGATCCTCATCCAGCACAGCGGGCTGCGCGGATAGAGAGCGGTAGTGGAGCAAGGCCGCACCGTCCACCTGACCCAAATCCTCCAGCGTAATCAGGTCCGACCAGGGAGCATCCAGGAAGGAGTAGCCGGAGAAACGGCTTTGGTGATTGGTCCGTAGCGTTCCCCACGGCTCCATTACGGCGGAGTCCCCGCCAACCCTGTTAATGGACGTTTTAAGCCGGTCGGCCATTTCCATTTCCCGCTCCTGTCCTGCCCGCTCCGACTTGCCCGAGAAACTGCTTTCCAGCTGCAGATCATTGGAGAAGCACCACTGCACATTGGAATAGGCGGAGAAGCGGGCGATAGCATTCTTCAGAATCAGCCGGGCGCCCTCCTCCCCCTCGCCATAATTCAGCACCTCCTCCAGGTCCTCGCCGAAGGGAATAAGCTGGAGCATCACCCTGGGATAGCGGCTCCAGGCATAGGCCAACCTGCGGTCCATTTCCTGCCAATATGCCAGATTCAGCCGCTTTCGATTATGCTCCAGCAGATTCTTGACATCGCTGCGTCCCAGACTGAACCAGGTGCGGATTTTGGTGAAGCCGCAGGCAGCGGCCTGATCGAGATATTCCTGCCACCCAGCTTCCGCAGACGCCAGATAACGGTATCCCGTATCGCCGATGTGAAGAAACCATTCCCCATTGTCATAAGCAAACTGATAAGGGTCCCGCGGGTGTATCCGCAGCTTTCCCGGCAGAAGTGAGGGATGCACTGCGAACTCTCCCGCCTGTCCGTCCATATCCGGGTGGCTGGACAAAGAGCGCCACCTCCATACCCCACATCTGCAAGCATAAGCCCGGGCACGAAAGCAGTTCCCCCCGTCATAAAAGCCGTCTGCAAGAATGATCGAACCATCCGGCAGCGTAAATTCCACCTTCAGATCTACATCCGTATAGGGATTGCCGAAGGCGGACGTTGTGTGCAGGGTTAGCTCCGCCCGACCGTATTGGGGGACGTTAAGAGTCCTCGATTCCATGGCTTCCTCCCCTGAATGGCAATAACAGGCTGCATCCGTGTTTCAGCAGCCTGCCGTTGCCATCCTGATTATATTTTACATTATTTACATTTTTTTCTTATCCCTTCAGCGAACCAATCATAACCCCTTTCACAAAATATTTCTGAATAAACGGATACACGCAGAGAATAGGAACTGTAGCTACGACAATAAGTGCATACTTTAACACGGCAGCTACCTGGGCATTGGCAGCCTGCAGCTCAGGATCAATAACCATCGTAGGATCATATTGATTCATGATCAGAATTTCACGCAGAATAATCTGCAGCGGATATAAGGTTCTCTCATTCAGGAACATCAAGGCGTTGAAATAAGCATTCCAATGGCCAACCATAGAGAACAGGGCAATGACGGCAATAACCGCCTTGGACAAGGGCAGCACAATGGAGAAAAAGTAGCGGAAGTCACTGCAGCCGTCTATTTTTGCCGCCTCCAGAAGCTCATGGGGAATGGAGGACTGGATAAAGGTTCGGGCAATAATCATGTTGTACACGGATAAGGCACCGGGTACGATCATGGCCAATCTTGTATTCAGAATGCCCAGGTCCTTCAGCAGAATATAAAAGGGAATCAGACCGCCACCGAAAAACATCGTAAAGGTAAAAATAAACATAAACACATTCCGTCCCTTTAACGTACGCCTGGATAACGCATAGGCACAGGTCATCACCATAGTCACATTCAACGCCGTACCTGCGAATGTGTAGAAAATGGTATTTAAATAGGCCCCGACAATATCCTTGTTCTTGAAAACCGCCCGATAACCCTCCAGTGTGAAATCCACCGGCCAAAGCAGTACCTTCCCTGAGGAAACCGCGCTTCCTGAGGAGAAGGAGGCCGATAACACATAAATCAGCGGATAGGATACCAGTATGAGCACGAAGGTTAACAGAAAGCCTGAGATGCCGAAATAGATACGATCTGAGGCCGAATATTTTATTTTTCCTGCTGCCATATGATTCTCTCCTCCCCCTAGCTACCAGAGACTTGTATTGCTGAATTTTTTGGATGCCAGATTAACGGTGATCAGCAGAGCGAAATTGATCAGGGAGTTAAACAGCCCAATGGCTGTAGCAAAGGAAAAATCACCTGAACCGATGGTCATACCCACTTTATATACATACGTGGAAATAACCTCACTCTTGGAAATATTCAAGTCATTCTGCATCAAATATACTTTTTCGAAGCCTACATCCATGATATGCCCTACCGACAGGATCAGCATAATCGTTGCTGTTGGCAGGATAGACGGAAAATCGATGTGCCGGACTCTTTGGAAGCGGGTAGCCCCATCGATCTGAGCCGCATCGTGAAGCTCCTCATCCACAGCAGACAGGGCGGCGATATAGATAATGCTGCCCCAGCCGATGCCCTGCCAAATGCCCGACCATACGTACAGGTGCTGGAAAGCGCCGGGCTTTCCGAAGGCATCCGGGAGCATGGAATCGGTGAAGAGGGTGAACAATGCGCCAAATGCCCCCGTTCTCGGATTAAACAGCTGGATAAGCATACCGACAATAACCACGGTGGAGATAAAATGCGGCATGTAGGAGATGGACTGTACCAGCTTCTTGTATTTGGCACTGGTGAAGGAATTAAGGAGCAGAGCAAAGATAATAGGCAGAGGAAATCCTGCTATTAGAGCATAAAAGGAAAGGGAGACCGTATTCCACAGCAGAGTCGTGAATTGATACGAGTCAAAAAACCGCCGGAAATTGGCTAATCCTACCCATTCGCTGCCCCATATCCCCAGGTTGAAGTTGTACTCCTTAAATGCAATCTGAATCCCCGCCATGGGAACGTAAGCAAAGGTAAGGATAAAGGCGAGGGACGGCAGCAGGAATATATACAGCTGCCAATTCTGCAAATATTGCTTCTTAAAGCTCTCGGATAACATGCTTTTGGTCCCTCCAGCCGGTTGAGGAATGGCTCCTTCGCTGTTATTTGCTTCTGTCATAAGCGATCTGGGAGGTTGCGACATAATCCTCCAGCCCCATCTTGGCCAGTTCCTTCAAATACGCGTCCCATTGGGACAACGGCTTGTTGCCTGTAATAAAGGCGACTGCACTCTCATTCACATACAGATCAATAGCCGTTTTATTATTGGCGATTTTCTTCAGCTCCTCCGAGTTGAAGCTGAGAGCGGACAACGGCTCCTTGGGGAAGAAAGGCACATAAAGATTGGCGAACAAGGGTTGCCAGTTAGGCGAAGCATTGGTGTCGCCCTTTTTCAGTGCTGAAACCGCCTTTGAAACCTCGGAAGGAATATAACCGGGAGACATTTGGTTCCAGTGCTTGTTTTGCGGATTGTTCCAAATTTTCGGATTCAGCACCGCATATTTAGCCTTCAAGCCTTCGCTTTCATCGAATTCCCCAACATACTGGGAAGCAATGGCCGGATCATCAGACCAGTCCACTCCTTTTTCACCGTAACGGTTTATCAAGGAAGGCTCCGCACCCAGCATGTAATCCCCCACCTTAAAGGCCAGCTCCGGGTTCTTAGCATTCTTGGTGACAACCCATAATTTATCCGGCAGGGTTTCATTCCGGGGTGAATAGGCAATCCCCTGGGGTCCCTTCATGGGTGACAGAAGCGTCATTTTATTCTCCAGAATGGCAGGATCGAATGCGCTGTAGCTGCCTGAAGGCACAATCCCCACCATACCGCCCTTGGTGTTAATCAGAGCTTTCATTTGCGTTTGATCCTGGGTAAAGCTTAACGGGGATAACAGATTCTCTTTGACCAGCTTATTCATATATTCCAATCCCAGCTTCCATTCCGGCTGGGTAAAGGCAGGGGTAATCTTCCCGTTTTTCAGATAGAAGAAGCTTCTGTCGGGGTTGGCTTCAATAAAGGAATTCATCAGATAAACCAATGGCCGTTGCGCCCAACCGTCCTTGGAGCCTACCATGCCGATCTCATCCTTCTTGCCGTTTCCGTTGGCATCCTTATCCACAAAGGCCTTCATAACCTGATAAAGCTCCTCCGTGGTGGTAGGGGTCTGCAAATTCAATTTATTCAGCCATTCTGTGTTAATCCATGCGCGGTTGGGGCCTTCATTCCATTCCTGCTTAATATACTTGGGCAGGGAATAGACATTGCCGTCGGCAAGCTGCAATTTCTTCAGGAGAAAATCCTTCTCCGGGATTTTGTTGAAATTCACGGCAAGAGCGGGGTTCTTGTAATACTCATCCAGCTTCACAATGACACCCTTGGTGGCATAGTCGTTCAACGTAGTGGCATCCAGATAAAAGTTAATCACATCAGGCAGGGGCTGTCCGGAGGAGATCATCAGGGACAGCTTGGTTTTGGCTTCATTCACATTGCTGGGCAGTACAACAAAATCCAAATCCACATTCATTTCCGCTTCAATCTTCTTCGTATAAAAGTTAGTTTCGTAATCCTCCACATTGGGATTGGCTGTGACGGCCACCGTTATTTTGGGTCTGGCCTCATTGACGGCAGGGCTTGTTCCTGCCGCCTTGGGCTCCTCCTTGGACTGGCAGCCGGCCAGCATCGTAATCGCCAGGGCTACAGGCAAAGCAGCAGCCGCAAACCTTTTTCCGAATGAAGCTTCTTTTTTCTTCAAGCTAAAGCGCCTCCTTTTTATGTGTGCATTCCTTATCGTAACCGCTTTCAATATAACCTGCTCCGTAATTTCTTTATACAGATATTCCTCAGATCTGCTGTCATTGGGTATGAATTGGCTACTGGCATTTCTGTATGACACTCTCACACAGTAAGATTTTATATCTCATTTTCCATTGTAAATAGGGGGAAGAACACAGTAAAGACAATTTTAGGAGCTGCGAGGAAATTAGTACCCGCTTTTGCTGACAAAATCTCCATGGTTAGCTGATGCTTACGAAGCTGGCTTTCCTTTGGGAAAGCCCTCAGGAAGTTTTGTCAGCAAATTAGCGGTACTTTATTTCGTCGCAGTCTCTTAGTTCCCCGCCCGCAAAAACGCCCACGTGTTGTACGGGAGGGAAATACCCGCAAATACGTGAGCGTTTGAACCGGAATGGATTGACTACCTCTTCTTACTCGGTCGTGAAGCGGAATACGGAATCGGCTGCTGTTGAGCCATTGGCATTATTAGCTGTCACCCTCCAATAATAGGTGGCCTGGTGCGAAAGATTGTTTGCTTGAATGGTGGTTCCCGTAACAGTGGTGCTAATGATCGGATTGATCAACTGGGCATTATCGGCGACTTCAACCTGGTACGAGTCAGCACCGAAAGGGGCGAATGGCCTGCTGCCAACGATCTGTGTCCAATCCAAGGTAACAGCTGCCGGATTTACCGTTGCTCCATTCACAGGCTGCATCAAGGTGAATGGGCCAGGTGCTGCCCCATAGATATCCAGATGGGCCACATCCACGTTGTTGCCGGTTACGGAACTGGCATTTCGAAGCTCCACTGTATGATTGCCCTCTGTCATAACTCCCAGGCCTACTTGATAATCTGCCCATTTGTTGGTCAGAGTCCGGGAAGAGCGGGAAACCGCCACACTGTCAATTTTCACCTCGAAGGTTGCTGTGCCCTCTCCTAAAGCCCGGATATCGGCGATGTAGATACCCGTACGCGGAGCATGGACAGTCCACTTACCTGAAGCGCTCATCCAGATTTTGCCCCACCCGTTTGGTGTATCCTTGGTATTGCCGGGATAATCCGCTGCCGCTTTTCTTTCCGTCATCGATGGTGCGTATTGTCCCAGATAACGGGCTGCTGCGTATGTTTCCGGTGCAGCTGGTGTGTTGAAGCGGAATACAGCGTTGGCCGGTGTAGAGCCATTGGCATTATGGGCGGTCACCTTCCAATAATACGTGGATTGATACTGCAGGTTATCCACTTGATAGGTGGTCCCGGTTACAGTGGCATTGATAATGGGATTAAGCAGCCCGGCATTATCGGCAACAACCACACTGTATTGCGCTGCACCGAAGGGAGCAAAGGCTTTGGTGCCCACCACCTGGGTCCAATCCAGCGTCACAGCTGCTGGATCCATGATGGCGTCATTCGCCGGCTGCATCAAGGTGAAGGGAGCAGGTGCCGCCCCGGCGATATCCAGCCAGGCCACATCCACATTATTGCCTGTAGTGGCACTGCTGTTGCGGATTTCCACAGTATGCTTACCTGCAGAGAGTGCACCCAAGCTTATTGTATAATCCACCCACTTGTTGGTCAGAGCCCTGGAGGAAGCAGGAACCGTCACTCCGTTCACTTTTACTTCCATTGTGGCGGTGCCTTCCCCTAATGCCCGGATAACAGCATTGTAGCTGCCTGATCGGGGAATATGGACAGACCATTTACCGGACGCGCTCATCCAGATCTTGCCCCATCCATTGGGGGTGCTGCTGCTGTTTCCCGGATAATCCCCTGCCAGCTTCCGTTCACTCATGGCAGTGGCATATTGAGCCAGATGGCGGGTAAACACAGGAGCCGCAGGAACTGCAGGGGTCGTAAAGCTGAAGGCTGTTCCTGATGACGTGATGCCGTTGGCATTATTGGCGATGACCTTCCAATAATACGTAGAGCTGTAGGCCAAATCATTCACCAGCAGGTTGGTAGAGTTAACGGTGGTTTCCAACACCGGATTGGCAAACCCTGCATTATCGGCGATCATAACCGTATAGTCATTTGCTCCCTGGGGAGCAAACTGCCTGCCATCCACTTGCTGCGCCCAGTCTAGTGTTACAGTTGGCCCCGCAGCTGCATGATTTGCCGGAGAAGCGAGGCTGAATAAAGCCGGAGCCGCACCCAGTATATCCAGATGCGAAACATTGATGCCGCTCCCTTCCAAGGTACTACTGTTGCTGAGCTCAACCGTATGGATGCCTGCCGGAACAGTTCCCAGGCTGCCGGTGTACGCATTCCAAGCGTTTCCTGCGGTCCACGATGCGCCAGGGATGCTCTGACCATCGATTTTCAATTGAAAGGAGGGGTTCATACCCTCGCCATATACACTGGCTGTCACATTATAAGCCTTTGTTTCCGGGAAATGAACAGACCATTTGGCTGATTCCCCCGGCCCGACTCTTCCCCATCCTTGAGGGGTATTCACCGGATTGCCAGGCAGGTCGGAAGGTGCTTTCCTCTCCTGGACACCATCTGCATAGGAGGCCCAAAAACGGGCAGCTTCGCCATCCACAGTGAAGCTGAACACGGCTTCAGAGGGGGTTAAGCCGTTGGTATTATTAGCAGTCACCTTCCAGTAATACGTTTTATTATATTGCAGGCCAGTTAACTCATAGCTGGTCGCAGTGACTCTTCTATTCACCACAGGATTGGTAAACTGCGGATTATCCGCTACCGTGAGAAAATAGTCATCTGCTCCGAAGGGGGCAAACAGCTTTCCTCCAATAGTTTGCTTCCAATCCAGCACTACAGATCTGGAGTCAATAGTGGCATTGTTAGCCGGTAATATCTGGCTGAACGGAGCCGGTGCCGCGCCAACGATATCCAGATGCGCCAGATCCAGATTATTACCGGCCGGACTATTGTTGTGAATTCGAATCGTATGCATACCGGCGGTTACCGTTCCCAGACTTCCCTGATACTGCTTCCAGCTATTGGTCAGGCCCCACGAAGCGCCGGGAACGCTCTGTCCGTCTAACAGGACATTAAAGGATGGATTGCCCCCTTCCCCGTAAGCAAGCGCCGAGAAGTCATAAACGCCGGTCTCGGGGATATTTACTTTGAATTGGGTTGATCCGGTGGCCCATATTTTGCCGAAGCCCTCCGGTGTATGGGTAGCATTTCCGGGAAAATCCTTTGCCGTCTTCCTTTCACTGACTCCCTCCGTATATTGCCCCAGGTAGCGGGTGGATTGTTTGGTCTCCGGTTTGGCCGTCAGCTCCATTACAGTAACGGAATGGGCAGGATAGGTTCTGGTAAAGCTGTCTGACACTCCTGAAACAGGGGCACCGGGAATTTCACCCAGCGTACCGTTAGCCGCTGCTTGGACTCCGTTGATATTGGTCCCGGTTAATGCATTGGCAGCCGGACCATTGAGCACCCAGGCCGATGCGGCAGATTGCGGATTAAATTGGGCAAGATTGAGCGTTGCCGGCAAATCCTCGGTTATATTCTTATTGATAACCATGACATACAGCTTATTGTCCTCTCCTGTACGTTTGCTGGCCCACACGGTGAAATTCTGGTTGTCGCTGCTGCTGGATGACAGCAGGGTGTCACCGAAGTAACGGGTGATAAGGGGATAGACATAATAAGCGGGCCGAAGCTCCTTGGCGATATTGAATAAGGAATACGTCTGGTCACCCTGAAGCAGGAATTGGGTAATATAATCCACCTGATGGTAAGCAAATCTGCCTAAAATATCGGCAAGCCATACAGCTCCTGCCAGGCTGTCTGCAACTCCTTCTCCCTTGGAGGTGACTTGTCCCAATTCGGTCAACCCAATCAGGGCATTGGGGGCATACTGATTGCGGTAATTGATCAAATTATCCACAGGCATGGTTTCAGCTACCTTGTCCGCCCAGTTCATGTAGGATGGCTGCCAATCGGTTCCTTCATAGGTGAGCAGATTCTCAATGCTCGGAAAGGCAGAGGACCCCGGATTGGTCTGATCTCCCGCCAGCGGATACCAATGGACAGATATGGCATCCACCGGCTTATTGTCCGTATGCAGCTTTTCTAAAGTGGGCTTTACCCAACCCGTCATCAAACCCGTGATACCGCCATTGGCCGGACCCACGATGATAATGGACGGATCTACAGCCTTCATGGCAGCCGTATACTCCTCTATCCGGAGGGCAAACTGCACAGGGGTGATTTTGAACTCACCGCTGTAGTATTCGGGCTCATTGCCAATTTCCCAGTATTTTATGTTGTAGCCCTTCTCCACATTGGCATATCGCACCATATCTGCTGCCATCGCACTGTTGTTAATCCTGGCATTCACCGTTACCAGCGCCTCCGCCCCCACCACATGAAGCATGTCCATATAGCTGTCGAAGGTAGCTGCTGTCAGCGTCTTGGCATAAGGACTTGGCCCTTGGTACCACTTATAGGAGTTGGTCCTGTCCCAGTAGATGCTGTCGGCTTCACTGCCGGCGGGAAAGCGCACCAGAGTAATCCCCGCCTCCTTGATTAAATTTACATACCTCTCTGACCGGCTGCTAACTGGATGAAATTCGTTATTCGTCCACAGTCCGATGTTTGTACCACGAATGGTATCCTTCATCGGGGCCACCACTGTGCCGGCGTCAACCGTCAGTTCAACACCTGCCGGCACATCCTCCGGATCGGCTGCCGCCGACAGCATCCCCGGAAAGCTGAAGCTCAGCATTAATACAGCGCATAACCAAACAAGCAAAACCCTCGAAGCTTTTCGAAAAACCATCCTTATTCCTCCTTATGTTTGAATATAACTCATTCAAATTGTACCATGGGGCGGATATAGGAATTTTTGAAAGAATTGAACTTCCTTTCCCACTTCGCGGTAGCGCTTACATATTGATTTATGCTACAATGCGGATGCGCCTGCAAAGTGGGATATTCTTCTTCATCTGGCCGCGGAACGGTCGGCTGCACATGGTTGATTTCAAGAGGAGGAGGCATACATATGATTCAGTTAACGCCCATGCCTTGGCTTGATGTGTTCTTGTTTACCTATGCCAACCGTTTCCAGGATCATCCGGTAGAATTTATCCATGCTCACGAGGGAATGGAATTCCTTTATGTTCATGAAGGGATGGGCCAGCTTATCCTAAACGGCCGTCAATACAGGATCGAGCCGCATATGCTGTTGTTTTATCAGCCTTTCCAGATCCATTCTTTCAATATGGATATTCCCTATACCCGTACCCTTCTCAAAATCAAGCTGCCTCTGGATGAACGTTTTGGCGCTCTGTTCCCGTCCATACATGCCTTCATCTCCTCCCTGATTCATTTGCAGCCGGAGGAGCAAGTATTCCTGCTGAATGAGAGGCAGGATCTGGAGCTGGTCAGCCAATTCCGCCTTCTGAACGAAACCCTTGCCTTGACTCCTCACTCGGACCGGAGGCAGCATTTTTTCTCCTTTCTCGCCCCCTTCCTCTCCTATCTCCAGACAAGAATCATTGCCGGCAGCCATCTCCCCGGCCACCTCCTTCAGCCGAGGGCCTCCAGGCATATTGAGATCGTCATGGATTGGCTGGAGCAGCATTACCAGGAGCAATTCCAACTGGAGAAGCTGGCCTCGGAGATTCACCTGTCTCCCAGCTATCTGTCCAGAATGTTCCGCAGCCATACCGGCAATACCATCACCGAATACATCAACAAAAAAAGGCTGGAGGAGGCCAGCCTGCTGCTGCTGACTACCTCCCTGCCGGTAAGCCAAATATCCAGTAAGGTCGGTTATGCGGATGTGACCTACTTTTGCCGGATATTCAAGAAAAGGTATGGAACAGCGCCGCTTCATTACCGTACGGACTATAGATAGGCCAAGGAGAATGCGGAAAATCCCGGACAAGGAAAATGCATCCTGCCCAGGCTCCACTATGGCTTCTGATGCAAATTTCTGTTCATTTCCCGCCAGGCATTAGGTGAAACAGCATGTCTTTTGGCGAAGGAGCGGTAAAATGTATTTTCACTGCCGAATCCGCACATGTGCAGAATTTTGCTGTTGGGATAATCCGTCTCCAAAAGTAACCGCTCCGCATTATTGATGCGGATCTCCTCGATATATTTTCCCAGGCTTTTTCCGGTCTGCTCCTTGATGAAGGAGAAAACATACTTTTCTGAAATAAGCAGGCCTTCGGCAATGCTGCTGGCCGACAGCGACAGCTCTCCATGATGGTCCTGAATGTAGCGGAGAATATCCACCTTCAGCCGTTCATTGTTGCTCCTTTTGTTCATACCGACATAATCACATATTTGCAGCGCGGCCTGTTTGAGCTCCAGAAACAGCTTGCTTATCTCTGTTACCTGATCATACTGAGGAATGGTTATGACGGAGCGTTTTTCGGAATCTATTACTTCATGGACGATCATCCGGTAGGCATTATAAACAGCCTGCCGGTGCAGGAAGAACATTTGCAGCTGCTGCTCTGTTGCCGGACGCATCATACAGCCTTGGATGCTATCCTCAAACAGCCGGCTTACAATTCCTTTTTCACCGGCAATCAGGGCATCATTCAGCTTCAACAGCAGCGTCATGTCAAAAATCTGGCTGTCCGTCTGCTCCGCCAAAGCCTCGTACAAATAAACACCGCTGGAAATCTCATTTTCATTGCTGCTGAAGGCATACTTCGCTTGCTGATACGCTGCCTTGGCATTCATATTGCCTTGGGCAATCCGGCTCAGCCCCACATTTATGGTCAAAAAAAGCTCGCTCTTCATCGCCCTGATCATCTCGGACAGCTGATCCTTGATGACCTCGATGGTAATCTCTTCTTCCGGGAATAGAACGAATATGACTTCATTAGAATGGAAGTTAAGCACCGTATACTCATGCTTGATGGTCTCCTTAACCAATTGCTCCAGCTCAATGACAAGCCTCTGCTGGATATTGCGGGTGCCCTGATCACTCTCATCCAGACGAAATCCCACCTTCGCCACGCAAAACCGTTGAAATTGCTGCCCGAAATAGCTGTCCGCCTCCTCCTTCTCCCGCTCCGTATACACACCAAGCATCAACAAATGCTTCAGCACCGAGTTCTTGACGGACGTATTCAGGTAGTCAATTTTGTCCAGCTGCTCCTTATTGATAGCACTGATATGGGTAAAGGCATGATCGATGTACGAATATTCATTGCGGGCGTTGAACTTGGTATCCGTGGAATCGGAGGCAACCTCCACCAGCCTTTTCAACCACAACGTCTCCTTCATGGAAAAAAGCACAGACAGAAGCACAATAACGGCAGCGCCGATCAGGATGTAGAGGGTGACCAATTCCAGGATGGCATTCACATTTTGCTGGAAGGTGTAGAGCGGAATTCCAATGACGGTTTGCAGTCCCAGCTTGGGAGTGGTATAGGTAAGCGTGATATACTTCTTCGAGGATAGGGTGATCTCTTCCATATTTTCGGCATGGTTAAGCACTTCACTGTCCGCGTAGTTATGCGAAAACAGCAGCTGCTGCTGGCTGTCGGCCATGTAGGCGAAATGATCGTCAAGATCGGCCTCGCGCAGAATATTGCGAATCATATCCGCTTCATCCAATACAATAGCCATCACACTTTTCTGATCTGTAGCGTTAAAGTAGGAATTGCTGATGATGGCCGTCAAACCGTTGAAGCTGCCCCGGTTATAATAAGAAGAAACCGTTTTCATAGATGGCAGCAACCGTACCAGCGCATTTCCCTTAAACAGTAAATCATGAAATTGACCCACCGGCAGCTCGGGATAGTTAAAATACAAATTGTACACATTCGCGTAATCGTCAGACGAAATGTAGTTGGAGATAAAAACGGGATTGTCCCGAAACATGATGTATACATTGGACAGCATATCCTGGGTCAGGGACAGACTTTTCAATTTGTTTTGAAGGGTATTCATATCCACGTAATATTCACTGGTGGGCGGGCCCTCCAAAAAAAACAGGTGTTTAAAGGTTTCCTCCTGCTGCAAGATGTTCGTAATTTCCTGTGCCTTGATAATCTGGTCCTCCAGGGAATCCATTCCCTCCTTCAATCTCAGATTGCTCTGCTCAATCGTAGACTGCTTGGCCAGTGAATAGGACTTCATGAATAATGGGGTGATCATCGCGATGAGCACAATGAGCAAGGAAAAATATTTAAAGCAGCGCTTCAGCAAAATGAGCATTGTTTTACGGTTTCGGGTAAACGGCTTGTTCACATGAACCTCCCTTTCTCTACTAGGGGCTGTCTTCAAACTCCGAGGGGAACAGATTTCGGCGAATTTTTGTTCCTGGCAAGGCACTTTTGTGAAGGCGTACCGGGGGGGGGGGACGTCAAGCGATGGTAATGATAGCCCGGGACGAAAAGGCGATAAAAGATCCCCCCAAGCGGTTTTGCAGACAGACCCTAAGCCCGCTTTATGCATTCATTTTACTAAATAACGGCTTTTTTGTGTAGGACGAAAAAAAGAAGCAGCGCCTCACCAAGGAGGCGGTGCTTCATTGGAATGCGCCGATCCCGGCGGTGGCTAAAAGGCATTGGGGATGTGCGTGATATCCGCCTTAGCTTGGACAGAGCCTGCGGTGACGGCAACCACATCAAACCGGCAGGAACGGGCCATCTGGCGGGTGGCATGCAGGTAAACAAGTGCAGTATCCCGGACCTGCTTCTGCTTGCGGGCATCCACGGACTCTGCCGCCGTCCCGAACCGGCCCGATGGACGGCGGGTGCGGACCTCCACAAAAATCAGGCGGCCGTCCGCTTCGCAGATAATATCGATTTCCCCGCTTCTTGCTCTCCAGTTGCGCTCCAAAATCTGTACGCCCAAGCTGGACAAATAAGCCGCCGCTTGTTCTTCGCCCCATCTCCCCAAGGCCTTGCGGTGATCGGCGGAACGATGGTTCGGGCGGCTGTCCTTGATCGGGCGGCTGTCCTTGATCGGGCGGCTGTCCTTGATCGGGCGGGTCGGCTGCTTTTCCTCCCTGGTCATCCTCCGTTATCCCTCCATTCTCGCGCCTTTTTGTCCGAGCGGTATACGAAGGATAGAATTTCAGCCACCAGCTGATACAGCTCACCGGGGATTTCCTGCTCGATATCCAGCTTGGACAATACCTCTACAAGGGATGAATCCTCCTGGACCGGAACCCCGGCCTCCTTGGCCTTGCCCAGAATGGCCTCGGCTACTTGTCCCTTGCCTTTGGCCACCACTACAGGCGCCTTGTTGGCAGAGGGGGAATATTTCAACGCCACCGCCTTTTTGACGGCGCTGGCGGGCTGCTCCGGTTGTGTCATATGCGAACGTCAACCCCTTTGTAGGGCGTGGTGTAGTAACGGCTGGCTGCCAATGATGCCGCTGTTGGGCCATGGTCCCCCGTTTGGCTGTCCGTACCGGCTTCAGCCCCCAGCGTCAACGGCTCCGGATAAGGCAGCACCTTCATGGACAACAGCTGGTAGCCGATCTTGTCCAGCCCCTCCCGGATGTCCTCCCGGTGCTCCTCCAGAAGCTCCCCAATTTCGGGAAAGTCATTGTGGACGCGAAGCGCCACAATCCTGTCCGTCACTTGAACATCCACCAGTGTGGTTCCCAAGGTACGCATATCCAGATCGAAGACCAGATGACAGTTCCGGGCATCCAGCTGGCCGTTGGCGCCTTTGCGGGATTGGATATGAACCGCCGCCGTCTGGCTGCCGTTCTGGTTCATAATGGGCAGCATCAAGGTCATATGCGTGAACATGGCGGTCCGGTCCGGTGTTAACAGCAGCTGCTGGCCGGTGACCTGCTGCACCAGCTGCTGCGCCTGCTCGCGGACTGCAGGCGGGGCATCCTCCGCTGCGGACAGCTGCAGCAGCAGGCCCTTCAGCGTGGCGGTGTCCGCCGCCGCATCCGCCTCCTGCAGCGGCGCAGTGCCTGCCGGCGGCGGTGCCGCTTCGCCGGCGCGGGTGTGGGGCGGCTGCGCATGGGCGCCGCCCTCATGGGGGCGTGCCAGCTGCAGCTCATGCTGCACGCCCAGTGCCTTTAGGAGCCTGCCCACCCACGGGGCAGGCTCCCTGGCCATGGCGGGGGCTTCGCCCTCCCCGCCGGGCCCTTGGCCGCCGGCGGCGGCCCGCGCGCTGTGCGCGCCTGCGGCAGCGGCTTCGCCGCGGGGCGGCCCCGCAGGCGCGGGGGCCGCTTCGGCGCCGCCGCTGCTGCGGGCGGCGGTGGCCGCCTGCTCCGCGGCGGGCGGCGCCTTCGGCTGCGCCGCGGCTTCGCCGGCAGCGGCTGGCCGCGCGCCTGCCGCCGGGGCGTCCGCGCGGGCAGCGTGCGCGGCCTGGGCGGCTTCGCCCGCGGTGCGCGGCCCCGGCGCAGGGGCTGCGCCAGCGTCCGCAGCCTGCGGCATAGCGGGCAGGGCCTCCAGCGCCTGCTTCACCTGCACCATCAGCTGCCGGGTAGCCGGACTGACAGCGGCATCAGGGGCATCCCTCCCCAGGAAGCTGGGAAGCTGGCTGCCCAAATTCTCGATGGTCCGGCTTACCCCGCCCCCAAAAACCGTCCGGTGCAGGGAAGCCACCGTCTCCTGGGTCAAGGGCAGGCCGCGTTTCATGGCCAATAGCGCAGATTGCCGCCACTCGCCGTCTGCCGCGCCTTCAGGCTGGCTGGCGGCCATTTCGGCGTAGCTCTGAACATTTTCCCGGGTAAGCGGCAGCTTGGCCTGATGCAGGTCCTGCAGCGCCCTTCGGTTGGCGGGAGTGTCCTTCAAGTCGAAGCTTTTGAGCAGTTCGGCTAACGAAGGCTCCGGGATCTGCACCTGGGATACCTCCACAGGCTTCAGCACAACCTTCCCGGCCATAGACTCCGGCTGGACCTGAAGCAGCGCCGACTGCCCCTTGGCCAGAGGCGCCTCCAGATGGGCCTGAACATGGGCGCCGCCGATATTCATCAACGCATCCTGCTCGGAGAGCATCTGAAGCACCACCCCCCGCACGATCTGGCCTACCTTGAGCTCCAAGGTTTTGGCATCGGATACGTGGCTGTCTCCAATCACACTGCGGAGCAATTGGCTGATATTCAAGGCTTCCCCCTCCTTCCTAGGCTGATCTTCCGGGATTTATTTTTAACCGGCGATTCTTTGGCGTCACCGGCTCTATGATTATTTATCTTGTATTACTTTATCGGCAAAAACCCTTTTCCTGATGAGCCGCAGGTATAACCTAATACTCAGAACAGCTCCTGCTGCTGAGCCAGGATTTTACCGAGAAAGCTTCTTCTATGCAAAGGAGAGGGCCCATGGGTCTCCAAAGCCTCCCGGTGCTGCTTGGTTGCGTAACCTTTATGTATGGCAAGGCCGTATTCCGGATAGTCCAGGTCCCAATGGAGACACATCCGGTCCCGGGTTACCTTGGCAATGATCGAAGCCGCGGCGATGGATTGGCTGAGCGCATCCCCATGGATAATCGCCAGCTGCGGCAGCGGCACATCCACCTTTTCCGCGTCCACCAAAAGATAATCCGGCTTTGTCTCCAGCTTGTCCAAGGCCTGCTTCATCGCCAGGCGGGCCGCCTGCTTGATGTTGATTCGGTCCACTGTTTCCGCGTTAGCATACCCGATGCCAATGGCCAGGGCCTGCTCGCAGATGATATCGTATAAAACCTCCCGGCGTTTCTCCGAAAGCTTCTTGGAATCGTTGACCCCTTCTATCACCAGTCCCTGGGGCAATATCACCGCCGCCGCTACCACATCCCCGAAGAGACAGCCACGCCCCACCTCGTCCACTCCGGCAATCAGGCTGTAGCCGCTGGCCCACAGCTCTTTTTCATAATCCAGCATTCCTTATTCCCCTATCCATGACAAATTCCGTGCGTGAGAAACAATGGATGTTCCTTCTCTTATTATACCTGCTGTGTCAACGTTCTGCCCTATCACCAAAAAACCGCCCCCATCAGGAGCGGTTCCATCTGCACCGTATGTTATGCTGCTGCCGCTGCTGGATCCACAGCCGGTTTGCATCTGCTTATCCGGTGTGCAACCGTCTTTTTCCACAGCCGCTTCAGACTACGCCATATCCGGACGTTCCAGGCTGATGCGCCCCAGCTTTCCGGCACGCAGCTCACGAAGAATCAGGGTGGATGCCTTCCCCAGATCCACACGGCCTCCGGAGACCACACAGCCCCGTTTGCGGCCGATGTTCTCCATCACTTCAATGACGGTTTCAGCCTCGGAAAGGTCCGCAGGCAGCTCTCCGATGCCATAACGCTCGGACAGCACTCCCGGGTATGCTTCGGCTATATATCGAACGGCATAAAAAGCCACTTCATCCGCCGGCATAATTTCTTCCTTGATCGAGCCAATGGTTGCCAAACGCAAACCCACCTGCTGGTCCTCGAACTTAGGCCACAGGATACCCGGCGTATCCAGTAGCTCCAGCTCTCCGCCTGCCATCTTGATCCATTGCTGGCCCTTGGTGACGCCCGGTTTGTCTCCTGTAGCGGCCACCTTGCGTCCTGCCAGCTTATTGATCAGCGTGGATTTGCCCACGTTGGGAATGCCTACGATCAGAGCACGGATCGCCCGGGGGTTCATTCCTTTGCGCTGGCGGGCCTCCATCTTCTCGGCCATCAGCTTCCTGCATCGCGGCACAATGTCCCGCGTTCCGCTTCCGGTTACCGCGTCAATGGGCAGCGCATCCAATCCCTTCTCCTGAAAAAAAGCGACCCAGTCCGCAGTAGCGGCCGGATCGGCCAGATCAAGCTTGTTCAAGAGTACCAGGCGGGGCTTATGCTGCAGGATGGTATCAACCATCGGATTGCGGCTGGACAGGGGGACACGGGCATCGATAAGCTCGATGGCCACGTCGATGAGCTTCAGCTTTTCTTCAATCTGCCGTCTCGCCCTGGTCATGTGGCCGGGAAACCACTGAATGGTTGCCATCTTTCTCACCTCACCTTAATGCTTGATAAATCCCAGCTTGGCCAGGGGCCAGAAGCGGACATCCGCACGGCCGACAATCTTGTCAAAAGCAACGGTGCCGATTGCGCGGCTGTCCTGGCTGTTGACCCGGTTGTCGCCCATGACGAATACCTTGCCTTCTTCAACCGTGATCTCCGAAAAGTCCACGTTGTAATTGCTGTTGGTCCGGGCCTTGTAATCGTCAACGGCTTCCTGCAAGTAGGGTTCCTTTAATTCTTCCCCGTTAATAAACACTTTATTGTTTTGGATCTTGATCTTCTCACCGGGCAGAGCAACGACCCTCTTAATATAATCCACACCCGTGGGCGCATGAAACACCACCACTTCACCACGTTCGGGAGTACGGATATTATAGATGATCTTGTTCACGATAAGCCGTTCTCTGGTATGGAAATTCGGTTCCATGGAGGGCCCGTCCACAATGAACGGTGCAAAAATAAACCAGCGGATAATAATAACGAGAACGGCGGCGATAAACAGCGCCTTCGTCCATTCCCACGCTTCGCTCTTCATTGAAACAGCCTGTGCCGGTTGTTCGGGCAATTGTTGCTCCTGTTCCATTCTCGTGAGCCTCCATCCCTAAAACTCCTCAAAAAACCGAAAGGAGGCTTGTGCTGTGCCCAAGCCCCCTGTTCAATCTTATCGGATTTCGGTAATTCTTGCTGCCTTGCCGCGAAGTGCGCGCAGGTAGTAGAGCTTAGCGCGACGAACCTTACCACGACGGGCTACTTCGATTTTATCGATCTTCGGGGAATGGAGCGGGAATGCTCTTTCCACACCAACACCGTAAGAGATTTTACGAACGGTAAACGTTTCGCTGATGCCACCGCCGCGACGCTTGATCACAACGCCTTCAAACAGCTGGACCCGTTCGCGGGAACCCTCGATAACCTTCACGTACACCTTCAGGGTGTCGCCTGGACGAAAGCTCGGAATATCCTTGCGAAGTTGTTCCTTGGTAATTTCTTGAACCAACAAATTCATTTGACTTCCTCCTTCCACACAGGTGTTCATTCCGCTTATCGGCCTACATCCCAATTGATGAGCCGCAACCGCGTAGAGGACCACCGTTATCAAATCACAACATTAAATATACTAACATATCTGCAGGCGCATAGCAATGTTTGTCTCAACTTTTTTTGATAACTATTTACCAGCCGTCCGCCTCACTTCTGCTCCCTGTTCAAAGCCGCCTGCCGCTTCAGCTCCGCCAGCCATTCCTTGTCCTTCTTCGACAGCTCCACATCCTTCAGCAGCTCCGGACGCCTTCTGTAGGTTCGCTCCAGAGACTGTCTGCGCCGCCACAGCTCGATATTCTCGTGATGGCCGGACAGCAGCACCTCCGGCACCTCCCAGTCACGGAATTGAGCCGGCCGGGTGTAGTGGGGATATTCCAGAAGCCCCGTGCTGAACGAATCCGTAACCGCAGACAGCTGATTACCAAGAACCCCGGGCAACAGACGCACTACACTGTCGATGACCACCATAGCAGGCAGCTCCCCGCCTGTCAGCACATAATCTCCGATGGAGAGCTCATCGGTGACCAGATGCTCCCGTATGCGTTCGTCGTAGCCTTCATAGTGGCCACAGATGAAGATCAAATGCTCCTCCCGGGACAGCTCCTCCGCCTTCCGTTGGGTGAAGGTCTCCCCTTGCGGGCACATGAGGATCACCCGCGGTTTTGGTTCAGCGTTGGGCAGATCTACCAGCGGCTCATCCGGCTTACCTTCTGGCACTTCTGCGGACGGATTCTCCTGCACGTCCATCAGACCCTCTACATCGTTTCTGTCAACGGTACCGGGATAATGGCGCTCCATTAATTCCTCCACCGCGGCGAAGATCGGGCCGGGCTTCAGCACCATCCCTCCCCCGCCGCCGAAGGGATAATCATCCACTGTGTTATGCTTGTTGTTGGCATAATCCCGGAAATTCAAGGTGGACAGGGAAACAAGCCCTTTTTGGCGGGCTTTTCCAAGAATACTCGCGCCGAATACCCCCTCGAACATCTCGGGAAACAAGGTCAGAACATCGATCTTCATTCCAGCAGTCCTTCCATCAGCTCAACGGTAACCTGCTTGTTATCCACGTCTACCTCAAGCACGACCTCATCAATAACAGGCAGGAGCAGATCGCGGCCTTTGGGGCGTTTGACCACCCAGACGTGGTTGGCTCCGGGAGTCAGAATTTCTTTAATCTCGCCCAGCTTTTCCCCGCCAGCCGTCACCACCGTACAGCCCAGAATCTCATGGTAATAGTATTCGTCCTCGTCCAAGTCGGCCAGGCTCTCCTCATCCACCTTCACCAGCCAGCCCTTGTACTGCTCCACTTGGTTGATGTTATCCCATCCCTGGAAACGGGTAATGAACATCCCCTTATGCTCGCGGGCCTGCTCTACCTGGGTTTGGATCTGCTTGCCGCTCTCCGGCTCCACCAGAATCAGCTTGCTTCCCTTCACAAACCGCAGCTCCGGAAAATCCGTCTGGGACAGAATTTTCAATTCCCCCCGGATGCCGTGGGTGTTGACGATTTTCCCTACATTATATAGCTTGTCGCTCATGCGATATACACTTCCTTATATGTGGAATGCGGTCCATTCTATAGCTACAGCATTTCAAGCCGGCTTTCTTCCCCGCTTGTCCGGAACAGAAGAAAACCCTCTTCAAATTCTGTCTGATGATGCAAAAAGGGGCAAGGTTGCCCTCACCCCTTCCAATTGCTCATGATACGATTTCAACGCTAACCCGCTTGTTCTCCTTGACAGCAGCCGATGTGACAACTGTGCGCAAAGCTTTGGCGATGCGTCCTTGCTTGCCAATCACCTTGCCGATATCGGTGGGGTTCACGGTAAGCTCGTACACGATTTCCTGACTACGCTCCACGGCATTTACGCTGACATCTTCCGGATGATCCACCAACGCCTTAGCGATTACGGTTATCAGATCTTTCATATGCCGCCCTCCGTTAAGCCAAATTACTTCTGCAATTTGGACTCATGGAACTTTTTCATAATGCCGGCTTTGCTGAACAGGTTGCGGACGGTGTCGGACGCTTGCGCGCCGTCGCCCAGCCACTTGAGCGCCTTCTCCTCGTCGATTGCGACGGTAGCAGGGGCGGTCAGCGGGTTATAAGTACCGATTTCCTCGATAAAACGACCGTCACGGGGAGACCGGGAATCAGATACCACCAGACGATAAACGGGAGCCTTGTGGGAACCCATACGCTTCAGACGAATGCGAACTGCCATTGTTGTTTCACCTCCTTAACAGAATAACGCGGTAACATGGTCCGTGCCGTAGGCCAGATAATGTTACACAGCGCTTCGAATTTGGCAAAGCAAAATTAAAGGAATGTCCTTATATTTTCAAAAAGGAAACCGTCCGCCCTTGCCCATCTTGCCGAACATGCCGCCTTTTTTCTTGCCGTTGCCCATCATGCCGGAGAACTGCTTCATCATCTTCCGCATATCCTCGAACTGTTTGATGAAGCGGTTGACCTCCACCACCGTATTCCCGCTGCCCACAGCGATACGCTTGCGGCGGGTAGGACTCAAGAGCTCCGGCTTGGCGCGCTCTTCCTTGGTCATGGATTTGACGATGGCGGCCGTACGGGCCATTTGCTTCTCGTCGATCTTCACGTTCTTCATCTGGTCCTTCATCTTGCCCATACCCGGCATCATATCCAGGATCTGGTCCAGCGGACCCATCTTCTTGACCTGCTCCATCTGCTCCAGGAAATCATCGAAGGTAAACTCGGCCTTGCGGAGCTTGCGCTCCATTTCCTTGGCTTTGTCCGCGTCGATGTTGGCCTGGGCCTTCTCGATCAGGGTCAGCACATCCCCCATGCCGAGAATCCGGGAGGCCATCCGCTCAGGATGGAAGGGCTCCAGAGCATCCATCTTCTCGCCTGTAGCAGCGAATTTAATGGGACAGCCGGTAACCGCCTTAACGGAGATGGCTGCGCCGCCGCGTGTATCATTGTCCAGCTTGGTAATGATGACACCCGTCAAACCCAGCTGCTTATGGAAGCTGTCCGCCACATTCACGGCCTCCTGGCCGGTCATGGCATCCACCACAAACAGAATTTCGTCCGGCTGGACAGCCTCCTTGATCTTCGTCAGCTCCTCCATGAGAGCTTCGTCGATATGGAGACGCCCCGCGGTATCGATCAGCACATAATCATGACCGTGCTCCTTGGCGTGGGCGATGCCTTGTGTAGCAATGTCCACCGGATTAACATCCGCCCCGGGAGCGTATACCGGCACCTTCAGCTGCTCGCCCAATACCTGCAATTGCTTGATGGCGGCAGGCCGGTAGATGTCCGCAGCCACCATCAGAGGCTTGTGGTTCTGCTTTTGCAGATATTTGGCCAGTTTGCCGGTAGAGGTGGTTTTACCCGCACCCTGCAGACCTGCCATCAGGATAATGGTAGGCGGGCGGTTAGACCGGGCCAGCTTGGCCTGAGTGCCGCCCATAAGAGCGGTTAGCTCCTTGTTGACGATATCTACTACCACCATACCCGGCGTGAAGCTCTTCATCACTTCCTGGCCGATGGCGCGTTCCTTGATCCTGGCGATGAAGTCCTTGACGACCTTAAAGTTGACGTCCGCCTCCAACAGGGCCAGGCGCACTTCTCTTAAGGCTTCGTTGACATCATCCTCCGTCAGCTTGCCCCGGGACTTCAGCTTTCCGAACACATTCTGCAGCCTGCTGGCTAATCCTTCAAATGCCATGTGCCCCGCCTCCCGCAAGTCTAATGATTCTGTATACGGCCCCAACTCATGGGGTATCGTCCTTCACTTCTATGGTCAAAAGCCGGGAGAGCAGCTCCAGCATCCGCCTGCTGTCTTCCCCCTGCCGCCGTTTAATCAATGCTTCCAGCTCACTTGCCGCTTGGCTCTTGCGGGCAAACTGCTCCGCCAGCCGAAGCTTGCCCTCGTAATCCTCCAGCGACTGCTCGGCCCGCTTCAGGTGTTCGTAAACCGCCTGCCGGCTGACCTCAAAATCCGCCGCAATTTCACCGAGGGAAAAATTGTCCTGGTAGTACAAGGACAGGATGGATTGCTGCTTGTCCGTCAGCAGCGCTCCGTAGAAGTCGAACAGGGTGTTTACCCGGTTCGTCCGTTCCAGCAGCGTGTCATCTTCCATCTTCAGGTGACCCTCCCGTTCCGAATGCACCTCGCATCCGGGAGTGGACGCGGCAACCGCAGCAGCCCCGCCGGAGCGTGTAAAGGTTCACTCCTTTACACCGAACATTGACTATATTAGCGGATCCTTGTGCAGATGTCAAGCATATTACCTTGTCACTCCCTCTTTCATACCTTTGGTCCAGGCCAGAGGCCGGATAAAGTTTAGGAAGCTTCGGATTTGGCAAAGCCAAATCGAAGGGCTCTCTTGCAGCTGAACTCGAAATTTCATATATAATTTCGCCGATTTTATCATTTCAGCGGTTTATACTCGAAATTTCATATATAAATGGCCCTACCCCTGCGATTTCCCTGGATTGTATATGAAATTTCATATATAACCTCTCCATCTGAGGGTATTTACAAATTTATACTCGCTTTTTCATATACAACCAACAGTGTGTCAGCCATCCAAGAGCCTCACCGGCCAACAGCATTCCGCTAACCATCCTCATTCCGCACATCCGACTTCATACCAGCACTTAACTCCTCTCACATTTAACACATCCGATTCCACCACACCAGTTAAGTAACAACCAGCATAAACATCCGGTTTCGCTCAGCACTTAACCAACCCGTACTTTCCGCACATCCGTTCTCCCGCTCAGCAGCATCCATCCCGCTAGCCAACATCCATCCACCCGCCAACAAACGGTCAACCATCCAATCCCCCGTCCGCCCCAACCCGTTCCTCCAACCCGGTTATCCCCCTCTTTCCCCGTGACAGCGCTGTCTCCCTGCAGGAAATGTATGTTATACTGGTAAAAGTCGAATGGGCGCGGAGGCCGCAAGCTGCAACAATAACGTAAGAACGGAGGTTTTGACAACGGAACAGCCTAGACTTGCAGGAAGTCCGATTTCACGTTTGGTCAACAATCATTTTCACGCGTTAACCCACCGCAATTTCCGGTATTATTGGTTCGGACAATGTGTTTCCCTCATTGGAACCTGGATGCAGAACATCGGCCAGTCCTGGCTGGTGCTAAAGCTGACAGGCTCCCCTTTTCTGTTGGGGCTCGTAGGCACCATTCAATTTTTGCCGGTGACCTTCTTTTCCCTGTTTGCCGGACTAGTCATCGACCGTTTTCCCAAAAGAACCATCCTAATGGTGACCCAGACCGTCGCCATGCTTCTGGCCTTTATTCTTTCCGCCCTGGTATTCAGCGGCAAGGTAGAGTACGGATATATTCTGGTGCTGGCCTTTCTGTTGGGCATGAACAATAATTTTGATATGCCTACCCGCCAAGCCTTTACCATTGAAATTGTGGGCAAGGACGATCTGATGAACGCCATTGCCCTGAATTCCGCCACCTTCAATCTGGCTAGAATTATCGGCCCTGCCATTGGCGCCTCCATGATGGCATTTTTAGGTGCGGGCTGGTGCTTTTTGCTCAACGGCTTCAGCTTTCTGGCAGTGCTGTTCAGTCTGACCCGCATCAAGGCGACGCCGTATGTCCGGCCGAAGAAACCAGGCACCGGCATCTGGAGTGAAATCCGGGATGGCTTCGTTTACATCGCCAATGACCGGGTGTTGTCCCAGACCCTGCTGCTCCTGGTGGTCATCGGTGTGCTGGGCTTTAACTTCAACGTGCTGATCCCCTCCTTTACCCAAAGCGTGCTGCATATGGAGGAGGGCACCTACGGCTTCCTGATGTCCTGCATCGGGGTAGGTTCGCTGATCGGTGCTATAACCCTGTCCGTCCGCAGCAAAGGCGGGCCGCGCATGAAGCTGATCCTTACCTGCAGCGTGCTGGTGTCGGTATTTTTGTCCACCATCGGCTTCACCCGCAACCTGTATGTGACAGGCCTGGCGCTGGCTGTGCTGGGCATTTGCAATATTTTGTTCACCACCAGCTGCAACTCCACCCTGCAGATCCATTCCAAGGACGAATACCGGGCCAGAGTTATGAGCATCTACTCCCTAGTCTTTACCGGCTCTACTCCATTGGGCAACTTCTTTGCCGGGATCGCGGCGGAGCATCTGGGACCGGACGGGGCTTTTATATTAAGCGGAGTTCTCGCCTTTATTCCTATCGTGTGCATCATCCTTTATTTCCGCCTCCGCAAACCCGCGGCCAACCCCCGGGAAGAAACAAGCGGCGCCTAAACTCTCATTGAGGCGGCTCGTCAAGGCTGGACGACCGGAAAATCCGTTTGGGTCCAAGCTCGTTCAGCTTCATCATCAGAGCCGCCATTTCCTGCGGGGTAAGCTCCATCCCTGATTCCAGCCAATGCTGGATAACCCCCAGATGAGCGGATACAATATAAGCCACCAGGTAATCTCTCGGAATGGACAGCTTGCTGTCATCCGGCTGGAATTTCATCGATTTTTTCCTCATATCCTCCATCATGGCCTTTTTCCAATCCAGAAAAAAGCAGGGATCCCCGTTCGGCCCCATCATAACCGAAAAAAACCGGGAATGCCTGGAAAAATATTCAAAAGCCCCTATTGTGTTAGGCTGTGTTATCTGCGGCGGATTGCCGGTTCCTGTTCCCGGTCCGGAGCAGTGGCGCTCCGAGGCTCTTAGCATCGACTCCGTCAGCCCCTTCAGCACCTCCTCCTTGCTTTGCTCCAGCAAATCCTGAATATCCCGGTAATGCAAATAGAACGTGCCTCTGTTTAATCCCGCCCGCTGGGTCAAATCCCGGACGGTCAGCCCTTCCAGTCCCCGTTCCTCGATCAGATCAATGAGCGCATCCCGCAGCATTTGCCGGGTCCGCAGAATACGCCGGTCCACCGTGGACTCTTCTGTTGTCATGTATATACCACCCCGAATTAATCAACATACTCGCATCCTGTGGCGATTACCGGACAGATTGCAAAATAGTGACTATTGCATTTGCCGCGAATCTCCCTATAATAGGCATATGGTCTTTTAATGGACACTGTGTTTATTACTATACCACATGTTCATTAACTTTGACGATATAGAGATATTCAGGACAGGAGATGGAACAGTCAATGAATGCAAAAAACCAAACCCAGGGAAATGAGTTTTCCCTCAAAAAGCTGATCGGCCCGCTAATGGCTGTGATTCTGGGTATGATGATGGTTATTCTGGACAGTACGGTGGTGAACGTGGCACTGCCCCGTCTTGTGGAGGATTTCAATTCCTCGGTGACCACCATGCAGTGGGCCATCACCGGATATACACTGGCGTTATCCGCGGTGATTCCGCTGGCCGGGTGGATGACCGACCGGTTCGGCGCCAAACGGATTTTCTTGCTTACGATTATAATGTTCACGTTGGGCTCCGCCCTCTGCTCTCTGGCTGCTTCTCCGGCCCAATTGATCCTTTACCGGATTATTCAGGGCATCGGCGGCGGCATGGTTGCGCCGATCGGTATGGCCATTGTGTTCAGGCTTGCACCCCGCGACAAAATCGGCTCCATCATGGGCATGCTGGGCATTCCGATGCTGCTGGCTCCGGCCCTTGGACCCGTGCTGTCGGGCTGGCTGGTGGAATATGCCACCTGGCACTGGATTTTCCTGATCAATGTGCCCCTGGGGGCCATCGCCATTCTGGTGGGAATGCGGTATCTGCCCGCCTTTGAAACCAAATCCGTACCGTCCCTGGACATTCTCGGCATTCTCCTGGCTCCGGTAGCCTTCTCCATGCTGGCTTATGGAGTCAGCGAAGGCGGAAGAAGCTGGACCTCCACCTCCACCCTGACCGGGCTGTCCATCGGCGGGGTTGCGCTGATCCTCTTCATTATAGTGGAGCTTAACCAAAAGCAGCCCCTGCTGGAACTGCGGGTGTTCCGGTCCTCGGATTTCACCAGAGGCATTGTTATCGCATGGCTTATGCAAATCGCCTTGTTCGGCGTAATGGTTCTTATTCCGCTGTTTTACCAAACCGTGAAAGGTTATGGCCCGCTGAAAACAGGACTCGTCATGCTTCCCCAGGCGCTGGCTTCCGGATTGGTGATGCCCATCGGCGGCAGGCTGTTTGATAAAATCGGGGCGCGTCCTTTGGCCGTTACCGGGCTCAGTATCATTACCTTGTGCATGTTTATGCTCTCCCGGATGACCCCGGACACCAGCCTGTTCTATATCATGGGCTTCCTGGGCCTCATGGGCGCGGGTATGGGTCTGACCATGATGCCGGTGAATACCCACGTGCTGCAATCGGCACCCAAACATCTGGTTAGCCGGGTCACACCGCTGACTACCGCAGCCCAACAGGTCATGGTTTCCTTCGCCGTGGCCGGCCTTACAGGCTACCTGACCTCCCAGATTACCGTACACGCCAAATCCGGCGGCAGTCCCCTGGCGGCGGCAGCCAATGCTTATGGTGATACCTTCCTGGTTGCAGCAGGCATCGCGGCGCTGGGCGCTCTTCTGGCGCTGATTCTCCGCAAGCCCAAGGCTATTCCCGGTGACAGCGAGGAAGGCGCAGGTCAAGCCCAAGCCTCTATGATGGCGGGGCACTAAAAGATTTGATGAATCGGCAGACAGGATGCGGATGGATTCACCGCTCCTGTCTTTTTTGCATTCAGACGGTCCAGGGACAAGTCATTTCCCCCCGATCGGTTTTTTATGGTAAAATAAGCTCTTATCGAAGCAATTCCGGGAAGTTGAACCCAACCCCATCGTTCCTGTTTCCCACACTTCCATAAAGGTCAGGTGAATCACATGCAGCATTACGGCTTCGCGCGTGTAGCCGCCGCCTCACCAGAGCTGAAGGTAGCGGATTGTGATTTCAACACCGCAAAGATTATAGAAGCGATTCAAGATGCCGTTCAGGCGCAAGCAGAATATCTGGTGCTGCCCGAGCTATGCGTCACCGGCTATACCTGCGGGGATCTGTTCCTGCAGCGGACCCTCCTGGACGGCGCCAAAGCCTCCCTTACCCGGATCGCCGCTGCCACCGCAGGGCAATCCATCATCGTGGTTCTGGGTTTGCCGTTGGATATCCGCGGACGTCTGTTCAATTGCGCAGCCGTCATTCAGAACGGAGACATTCTGGGGTTTGTCCCCAAAAGCTGCATCCCCGGCTACAGTGAGTTTTATGAGCCACGATGGTTTGCCGCTGCGGAAGAGCTGGAGACGGACACCCTTGTTTGGGATGGTAAAACCGTTCCCATCGGCAGTGATTTAATCTTTGCCTGCCGGGAGGACGGAAATCTCTTGTTCGGCGTGGAAATATGCGAGGATCTCTGGGTGCCCATTCCGCCCAGCAGCCATCTGGCCCAAGCCGGAGCGGTCCTATTGTTTAATCCCTCCGCCAGCAACGAGCTGGTAGGCAAGGCGGATTACCGCCGCCAGCTGGTATCCGGGCAATCCGCCTCCTGCGTGGCGGCTTACGTATATGCCGGCTCCAATACCGGCGAGTCCTCCACGGATGTGGTGTTCGGCGGCCACTCCCTAATTGCCGAGAACGGCCAAATTCTGGCCGAGTCGGAACGCTTCACCCATGAAACCCGGCTAACCGTAGCCGATATCGATATTCCCAAGCTCCATTATTCCCGCACCGTCATGGGCACCTTCCGGGCGGGCCGGGGCGCAGGGGATTATCGGGTTATCGGCTTCTCGTACCCTGCCGCGGCCACAGCAGTAGACAAGCCGCGGAAGCTGGCCCGCAAGGTGGCACCGAATCCCTTTGTACCCGGCAATCCGCTCTTGCGGGACGAACGCTGTCAAGAGATTTTGTCCATCCAGACCTCCGGGCTTATGAAGCGCATCCGCCATATCGGCATCAAACAGGCAGTGATCGGTATTTCCGGCGGCCTGGATTCCACCCTGGCGCTGCTTGTTGCGGTCCGTGCCATGAAGCGGCTGGGTCGTCCGGCCAGTGACGTTTTGGCTGTCACCATGCCCGGCTTCGGCACCACCAACCGGACCTACGACAATGCCGTAGGCCTCATTAAGGCTCTGGGTGCTTCCATGATGGTGGTGGATATTAAAGCCGCCTGCCTGCAGCATTTTGCCGATATCGGCCATGACAAGGATGTGCATGACCTTACTTATGAGAATGTGCAGGCCCGGGAACGGACCCAGATTCTCATGGACCTGGCCAACAAAAACGGCGGTATCGTCATCGGCACGGGGGATTTGTCGGAGCTGGCCTTGGGCTGGTGCACCTACAATGGAGACCACATGTCCATGTACGGTGTGAACGGGGGAATCCCGAAAACCCTGATCAAGTTTGTGGTGCAATGGTATGCGGACTATGAAGCGGACGATGCGGTGAAGGGTTTCCTACATGACATTATCGCCACCGGCATCAGCCCTGAGCTTCTGCCGCCCTCGCCAACCGGCGAAATTGCCCAATTGACAGAGAACATTCTTGGACCGTACGACGTCCATGATTTCTATCTGTATTACATGCTGCGGACGGGGGCCCCGCCGGCGAAGATTCTGTATCTTGCCGAGGAGGCGTTCGCCGGCGTATTCACCCGGGAGCAGCTGGTTTCCTGGATGCGGGTGTTCTACGCCCGCTTCTTCTCCCAGCAGTTCAAACGCTCCTGTCTGCCTGACGGCCCCAAGGTGGGGACGGTCAGCCTATCTCCGCGGGGAGATTGGCGGATGCCCAGTGACGCCTCCGGCGCGCTGTGGCTGAAAGAGGTTGAAGCGCTGTAAACCTTGCCCATCGACCGGATACGGTGGTTTTTCACGGTATCCGGCCTCCGGTGAGGACCGACGGTTTTCTTTATGATATAGTAAAAGTGCCGGTTGACACGGACATCATTCCAGGGTCCTTAAGAAGGAGTTACCATGACACAATTCGTCTATAAGCAAATCGTCGACGATCTCAAGAAGAAGATCTTCGCGGGGGATTTTCCCGATATGCGCCTGCCGGACGAGCGCAGTCTCAGTGAAACCTATCAGGTCAGCCGCAGCTCTATCAAGCGGGCGCTGACCAAGATGGAGCATGCCGGCATCATTTTCAAAAAACGGGGCTCCGGCACCTTTATCAACCCGTTATACATCAAGAATGAATCCATCTTCAATTACGAGGGCTCCAACCTGGGAGTCACGGATAATTTCCAGATGCACGGGGTCAAGCCCAAAATCCGCGTCCTGAGCTTTGAGGTAATTCCGCCGACGGAGGAGCTGCAGCGGGACCTGTTCCTGCAGCCCCATGATTTTGTGTACAAAATTGTCCGGCTGCGCCTGTTTGACGAAACCCCGTTTATGATCGAAACCGGCTACATTCCCATCAAGATCATCCAGAATCTGAACCAGACGATTATTGAGGGTTCGATTTTTAACTACCTGGAGGAAGCCCATAATCTGGCGGTAACCAAGTCCTTCCTCTCCGTTTACGCCGAACCTTCGGATGACCGCGACCGGGAACTGCTGGACCTGAAGGAGCATGAGCCGGTGGGGATTATGGAAGGGATCTTCTTCCTGGATAACGGTACGCCGCTGGAGTTCTCCAATATGCGCTTCCACTACAAGTATCTGAAGTTCAATACCTTTGTATCGGTGCAGGAATAAGGATCGGACAACCGTCCGGTCTTTTTTATTTGTGGGGGAAGACCTGCCTGCTTGTACTGCCGCCGCGGCAGCTGCTCTCTGTCGTGGCTGCTCTCTGTCACGGCTGTTCTGGAGTCCAAGTAACTCTGTGTCCCCGGCTCCGGTTCTAACGGAAGCACGAGACCTTATTTGGCCAGAAAACGGTGTTTCGAAATTCTAACGGCGGTGAGAGACCTTATTGGGGCTTTTTGGCCTCCCAACCTGGGATTTCCCCTCAAATAGCGGCTGTGGCCGCCGTTAGAATTTTGGAGCTGCTCAATTGGGGCAAATAGCGGCGCTGGCCGCCGTTAGAATAATTAGCTACCAAGTTAGCTCCTCCCATTAACGGAGTCCGCACTGCAGAACCCACCTTCACCCTCCATCAAAAACCCATCACCCCGATAACCACCCATGTAAACGCCATCATTCGACAAAGTTCATAGTAAGTTCATTTTTTCACATAATTGGACCGTATTACTTTCAAAAATGATTGATTTCAATTTCTGAAGTGGTTATTATGAATTTGAAATTACGGAGAGATCAGACAGAAACAAAATTTCGATAGGAGTGGAAGAAATGACACTGACTACTCAAGTTCTGGATTACTCCTCCAAGGCGTATCTGGATAAGCTCGACGCCTATTGGCGCGCAACCAACTACATTTCCGTAGGCCAGCTTTATCTGAAGGGCAACCCCCTGCTCAAGGAACCTTTGCAGGATGCCCACGTGAAGGTAAAGCCCATCGGCCACTGGGGCACCATCCCCGGCCAAAACTTTATCTATGCCCACTTGAACCGGGTTATTACCAAGTATGATCTGGATATGTTCTACATCGAAGGCCCCGGCCACGGCGGCCAGGTTATGGTGTCCAACTCCTATCTGGACGGCAGCTACACCGAGATTTATCCGCAGATCACCCGGGACATTCCCGGCCTGATCAAGCTCTTCAAGCAGTTCTCCTTCCCGGGCGGAGTCGCTTCCCATGCCGCACCGGAAACACCGGGCTCCATCCATGAAGGCGGCGAGCTGGGCTACGCCCTCTCCCACGGTGTTGGCGCCATTCTCGACAATCCGGAGCTGATCTCCGCTGTTGTCATCGGCGACGGCGAAGCCGAAACCGGTCCGTTGGCGGCATCCTGGTTCTCCAACCGTTTCATCAACCCCATCACCGACGGCGCAGTACTGCCGATTCTTCACCTAAACGGCTTCAAAATCAGCAACCCCACCATCCTGTCCCGCCAAACACGGGAGGAGATGGATGCCTATTTCACCGGTATGGGCTGGGAGCCCCACTATGTGGAGGGTTCTGATCCGGAGCTGATGCATCCCCAGATGGCCAAGGTATTGGATACCGTTATTGATAAAATCAAAGCCATCCAAAAGAATGCCCGTGAAAACAACAACACAACCCGTCCACTGTGGCCGATGATCGTCTGCCGCACGCCCAAGGGCTGGACCGGTCCGATGGAATGGGACGGCGTTCCCAACACAGGCTCCTTCCGTGCCCACCAGGTGCCGATTCCCGTGGACCAAAAGAACATGCAGCATGCCCCCGCTCTGATGGAATGGATGAACAGCTACCGTCCGCAGGAGCTTTTCAACGACCAAGGCCGTCTGCTGCCCGAAATCGAAGAAATTCTGCCTACCGGCAACAGAAGAATGGGCAAAAACCCGGTTACCGACGCCGGCAGACTTGTGAAGGACCTGAAGCTGCCCGACTTCACCAAGTTCGCCCTTGACAATTCCAAGCCTGGCCAAATCATCGCCCAAGACATGCTGGTGCTGGGCAAATATATGAAGGAAGTTATCGAGCTCAATGAAGCTCAGCGCAACTTCCGCATCTTCGGTCCGGACGAAACCATGTCCAACCGTCTGGGACCCGTGTTCGAAGTCACCAAGCGTCAATGGATGGATGCCATTCAGGAGCCGCAGGATGAATTCCTTGCTCCTTACGGCCGTGTCATCGATTCCCAGCTATCCGAGCATCAGGCGGAAGGTTTGCTGGAAGGCTACGTGCTTACTGGGCGCCATGGATTTTTTGCCAGCTATGAAGCGTTCCTGCGGGTTGTAGACTCCATGATCACCCAGCACTTCAAGTGGCTGCGCAAGGCTACCGATCAAGGCTGGCGTGCAGATATTCCTTCCCTGAACGTGGTGGCTACCTCCACCGTGTTCCAGCAGGATCACAATGGCTACACCCACCAAGACCCGGGACTTCTGGGACACTTGGCCGACAAAAAGCCGGAATTTATCCGTGAATACCTGCCTGCCGATGCCAACTCCCTGCTGGCCGTATTCGACAAGGTGCTGAATGACCGTCAAAAGATCAACCTGATCGTCTCCTCCAAGCATCCCCGCCCGCAATGGTTCAGTGCTGAAGAAGCCTCCGTGCTGGTGGAAAAGGGCTTGAAAATCATCGATTGGGCCAGCACTGACAAGGGCCAGGAGCCGGATGTGGTCTTTGCCTCCGCCGGTACTGAGCCTACCATCGAAAGCCTGGCTGCCATCTCCATTCTGCACGAGAAGCTGCCGGAGCTGAAAATCCGCTACATCAACATTGTGGACCTGCTGAAGCTGAGAAGCCAAAAGCTGGATCCCCGTGGCCTGTCCGACGAGAAATTTGACAGCTACTTCACCGCCGACAAGCCTGTTATCTTCGCCTTCCACGGTTATGAAGGGCTGATCAAGGATCTGTTCTTCGACCGTCACAACCATAACCTGCATGTCCACGGCTACCGGGAAAACGGCGACATCACCACTCCTTTCGATATGCGTGTCCTGAATCAAATGGACCGTTTCGATCTGGCCAAGGAAGCCGTTCTGAGCCTGCCAAATGCAGCCCAATATAAAGCCATCGCCGACGAAATGGATGCCATCATCAAGAAGCATCACCAGTTCATCCGTGAGGAAGGCTATGACCTTCCCGAAGTGGAAAGCTGGAAGTGGACAGACCTGAAATAAGCAATTCCGCAGCACAATATCCGTATCATCCTTAAACGCCTTCTCCCCATCCGGGAGAGGGCGTTTTTTTGGGGGTTGTTGTCCATGCCATTCATTGATCCGGAATAGTTTTCGTTGCTGGGGAATCTTGCCAGATAAAAAGCAAACGCTTACATTATAATCGCCGGGTATTCCGCGTATCCGGACATCAACTGTCTAAAGGAGGAAGTTTATGACCATCACACGACGCTCCACCACATGGCTCCGCCTGCTTCTTGCGGCCGCTCTAGCCGCGGCTGTTTGGACCGGGGGGCTGATCAGCCCAAGCCGTGGTTTGGCCGCAGGGGAGAATCTTCTTGCCAATCCCGGGTTTGAAGCGGGAGACGCCAATTGGGAAAAATGGGGCAGTCCCCTTGTCACAACAGGCGCTGCCCATAGCGGAAGCAAATCCCTGCTGGTGAAACGCAATACCGGCGGCGCCTCCATGTCGGTCGCTGTACAGCCCGGCAAAACCTACCGGGTAGGGCTATGGGTCAAGTTTGCCGCAGCGGGAGTTTCAACACATACCATCTCCATGGATTCCTTCGGCACCCAGCAGGGTCAGCAGAGCCTGACCTTCTCCGGCTCCACGGAGTGGGAATACAAGCAGCTCCTGTATACTCCGCCCCAAGGGGTCCAGCATATCCGCATCTCCTTCTGGAACAGCACAGCGGCAGATTATTATATGGACGATGCGGTGATCCGGGAGAATGTGGATATAGAGAATCCCAGCACTCCCGGCCAATGGCAGACCGAGCACCGTCCTGACAGCCTGACCCTCCGGTGGGAGGGCTCTACTGACGATATAGGGGTGGCCTCCTATGAGCTCTCCTACAAAAAAGTGGCGGACCCGCAGTGGACCACGCTGCCGGTGCCCCATACGACTGGCCAGACTGCATATACGCATACGTTGTCCGGACTGGACAGCTATACCGTCTATGCCATCCGACTGCTTGCGTTGGACGGGGCAGGCAACCGCTCCGCGCCGCTTTTGGGCTTGGAAGCCACCCCAGGTCCCAATTTAGTGGCGAATCCGGATTTGGAGTCAGGCTCCGTTACGCCATGGGAGGTCTGGAAGAGCCTCTCCGTAACCGAAAGCAGCCCCCACAACGGTCAATATGCCCTCTGGATCAAACATCTGACGGGAGGCGGCACCAAAAAAATTACCGCTGAGCCGAATACCTCTTACCTCTTCAGCTACTGGTCCCGTTTTTCCTCACAGCCGGGAGGCTGGTTCGGCTTGGACGGCACCTTCATGGGTCCGGTGGAAACCCGCACTCCTATTTTGCCCGAACCTACCTTAACCTGGTCCTATACCGAACGCCCCCTCCGCTCCGGCCCCGCCGACGGACTCTTGAGGCTGTCCGTCTGGAACAACACAGGAGTGGATATGTTTATGGATGATGTGTTTATCGGCAAAATGCCCGAGCTGCCCGGAAGTCTAGAGCCTTCTGTGCCGGGCGGACTTGCCGTTATCTCCACGGACGGTGTGTCGGCAAGCCTTCAATGGAACCCTCCTGCCGCTCCCTTGGGTATTACGGGGTACAAAATCAGCTACAAAAAAACCACCGGCTCCCAATGGTCGGAGCTAACGCTCCCTCCAACCACCGGAAACCCTCACGTTGTCTTTAAGCTGGAGGGATTATCGCCGGAAACCCAATATGATATCAAGGTTCAGGCTTTAAGCGAAGGAACCCTGATTTCGGCAGCAGCAGCGGTCCAAGCTCTAACCACTGCGATGCTTCCTGTCAACCCCAACGCCTCCCCGGAGGCCGCCGCACTTCTTGCCCGTTTGTATGCCCTAATAGGCAATGGTGTTCTGACAGGCCAGCACAACTATTATGAGGAGCCGGAGCGCTGGTACGATGAAGCGGCGGAGCTGTCCGGCTTTTACCCGGCCCTGTGGGGCTCCGACTTCGCCTATTACACGGGTGGGGATTTCGCGGGATTGCGGCAGGCTATGACCGATACCGCCATAGCCAAGGGCCAGCAGGGTGTGGTGATTGCCCTCACCTTTCACCAGCCCCGCCCCTCCGATTCGGCCACGGCGGGCTGGGAGAGTGTAACCGCCGATGTCACCGAGGCGGAAATGCAGGAGATTGTGACCCCGGGAACTGTACTGTACAGCCGCTGGGAAGCACAGATGGATGAGGTGGCCGGCTATCTGGCACAGCTGAGGGATGAGGGAGTGCCTGTGTTATGGCGCCCGTATCATGAGATGAACGCAGAATTCTTCTGGTGGGGCGCACGGCCGGAATTATTCAAGCAGCTGTGGATCAATACCTATCAGCGGCTGGCGGTGCATCACGGGCTGAACAATCTGATCTGGCTGTGGAATCCCAATGCGGAAAGCGCCTGGGCCTATGATTCCACTCCCTATTATCCCGGCCACCAGTATGTGGATGTGCTGGCTATGGACATCTATAACAACGACTACCGGGATTCCTATTATGACAAGCTGGCGCAGCTCAGCGGAGGCCGCCCCATTGCCATCGGGGAAAACGGCGAGCTCCCGGACATGGATATGCTGGCTGCCAAGCAATCCCGCTATGTCTATTTCATGACCTGGCCCGGCTATCTGACAGACAAAAATTCACTCAGCCAAATCCAGGCCGTATACGCTCATCCACGGGCTGTAAACCAAGGCCCTACACCCAACGGTCCTTACGTGCCGCCTCCTGTGGACAGCTATATCATCGATGACTTCGAACAATACGGAGGCTCCGACGGCAGCCTGCGCAGCAAGTGGCAGCGCAACACCTCCGGCAATGCGCTTACCGTCACGTTATCCACCTACGGCATCAGCAGCGGAGCCTATGGGTTGAAGCTGGACTATACGGTGGGCAATCCGGGCTATGCCGGAGCCTTCCGCAGCTTAGGCGCTGAATGGCCGGGCATGGAGGCCATCGAATTCTGGCTGACGCCTGACGGCTCCAACCGCCAGCTGGCCGTCCAGTTCCACGAAACCAACGGTGAGGTGTGGGAGGCCGGTTATAAGCTGGCAGGCACCACTCCCGTGCTAGTGCGCCTGCCCTTTACCGCCTTTGCCCGTCCCGGCTGGTCCACCGGGGGCAACGGCGTGATTGATCTAGGCTCAATCAAGGAGTTTGCCTTTTACATCGCCCAGGGCAGCGGCAGCCAAGGCAGCGGAACACTCTTTATCGATAACATCCGTGCCGTGAAACTTCCCGTTCCCGAATAAACCGTTCCACACAAAAGAGGGCACCGCCGTTGCTGGAGCACATTTTTCGTTGACGGCGGTGCTGGAAGCGTTTCCTTCCTTTTTTTATGATAAAACCAGAGGAAAGAAAGGAGGAAACGCACGGATGAAAACCATGGAGGCCAAACAGCACACCTTCCAACGGGCATCTTCCAGCACGTCTTGGTGGTCCCGGCTGTACCGCCAATGGGATATCCAGCTCATGGTGGTGCCCGCCCTGTTGTTTGTGTTTGTATTCAGCTACCTGCCCATGTACGGCGTTCTGATGGCTTTTCAGGATTACCGGCTGCATGAGGGCTTTTTCAGCAGTCCATGGGTGGGAACCAAACATTTCGAAGCCTTTTTCCAATCTCCGGACTTCTGGAATGTGATGCGCAATACTATCGTGATCAGCCTGCTGAAATTCTTCATCGGCTTCCCCGCCCCGATTCTGCTGGCGTTGATGCTAAACGAGGTCCGGAGTCTTTTGTTCAAGCGGGTGATTCAAACCATCAGCTATTTGCCCCATTTTTTATCCTGGGTCATCGTCGGGGGATTCGTCACCTCTATGCTGTCCACGGATAACGGCAGTGTCAACATGCTGCTCCAGGGGCTGAACCTGATTGAAGAGCCCGTCAGCTTTCTGTCGGTGCCGGAATACTTCTGGGGCATTCTGGTGGGAACCGGTGTCTGGAAGGAAATCGGGTTCGCCGCTATCGTGTACCTGGCCGCCATTGCCGGTATTGACCCCCACATGTACGAAGCCGCGTCCATCGACGGAGCCAGCCGCTTCAAGCAGGTGTATCTGATTACATTGCCCAGCATTGCGCCGGTAATCATTATCTTCATGATTCTGGCCGTGGGCAATATTCTCAACGCGGGGTTCGAGGACATTCTGATTCTGGCCACCAACCCGGTGCTGCGGGATGTCTCCGATGTGATCGACACCTATGTCTACCGGATGGGCATTCTCAATAACCGCTATTCCTATGCAGCGGCAGCCGGTTTGTTCAAGGCTGTAATCAGCGTGGGGATGCTTGTGCTGGCCAATACCGCAGCGCGGAGAATGGGGTCCAGCTTATGGTAGAAGGGGGCGTGTCCGCATGAAGCTGTCGTGGGGAGACAAGGGACTTCAGGTTATCATCTGCTTTATTCTGGCCGTGCTGGGCTTCAGCACCCTTTACCCCTTCTGGAATTCACTTGTGATTTCGTTCAATGTGGGGTCGGATACCTCCCTGGGGGGAATTACCTTCTGGCCGCGCAAATTTACCCTGGAGAACTACAGCCTGGTCTTCGGGGACGGGCGGATCAGCCAGGCATTTATGATCTCTGCCCTGCGTACCGTGAGCGGCACGCTGCTTTCCGTGCTGTTTACAGCCGTTTTTGCCTATGGCTTATCCAAAAGAGAGCTCATCGGCCGGAAATATTATATGATCTTCTGCATCATCACCATGTACTTTAGCGGCGGGCTGATTCCCAGCTTCCTTCTGATCAGGGGCATGGGCATGATGGATACCTTCTGGGTTATGATTATCCCGGGGCTTATCAGCGTGTACAATATGATTATCTTCCGCACGTTTTTTCTGGGGCTTCCCGCAGGGCTGGAGGAATCGGCGCGAATGGACGGGTGCAATCATTTCGGGGTGCTGTTCCGGATTGTGCTACCCATCTCGGGTCCCGTTATCGCCACCCTCTCCCTTTTTACAGCCGTATGGCATTGGAATGACTGGTTTTCACCAACCATCTACATCAACGATACCCGGCTCCTTCCCATCCAGACGCTGCTGAAGCAAATCCTCAACTCCAATATCGTCACGGAGCAGCTTCTGCAATCCGTTGGCAATAATGCTGCCGCCCAGGACCGGCTGGCTGCCGCCCAATCGGTGACGACCCGTTCGTTGTCCATGGCCACCACCATGGTAGCCACCCTGCCCATCATCATGGTTTATCCGTTTCTCCAGAAATATTTTGTAAAAGGCGTGCTCATCGGCTCGCTGAAGGAATAGGCTGTCCGCTTCCCGGTACATCCGGGAGCCCACCCATACGAATATACATGAGAGGGGTATCTTCATGAAGCTTGCCAACCGCATTTCCCTGACGGCCGCCTTGCTGGGAGCCAGTATGCTGACCGCAATCGGCTGCAGCAGCACAGACAGCAGCGCACCTTCACCTTCTGCCAGTCCGGCCGCAGCACCATCAGCAGCAGCCACTTCAGCTGCATCCGCACCTGCTGCAGCAACCGACAACGCCCTGGTTAAGCCGGTCACCTTCAGCTTTTACGGCAACTATGACTGGTTTACCATGGACCCGTGGGGCAACGATTCCACCTCCAAGTGGATCGTGGAGAATTTGAAGGTCAATGTGACCCCCATCCAATCCAGCGGAGCCGCCGAAACCAAGTTCAGCACCATGATTGCTTCGGGCAGTCTGCCTGATGTTGTGATGACGGACAGAGGCAACAGTGTGGAGCGTCTGCGGCAGGCCGGAATGCTTGTCCCGCTGGATGAATACCTGGAGAAGTACCCCAATATCAAGAAAAACGTAGGTGCCGCCACTCTGAATATGCTGCGGGCCGATGACGGCAAGCTCTACCAGATTCCCAACTGGTACACCTCCTCCCCCAACGGCAACAGCGGCTGGATCATTAACCGCAAAATTTACAAGGAGCTGGGTTCCCCCAAGCTGGAAACCTTCGATGATCTTTACGCTTATCTGAAGCAGGTAAAGGAAAAGTATCCCAACGTGGTTCCCCTAGAGGTTGGGCCCAAAGGGGCGGGAATCGATATTATGTACAGCGGCTTTGCCGAAAACAAGCCCTATCTCAAAAAAGCGGCGCCTGCCGGCAATGAGCTGAAATCCATTTTTACCGAAAGCGTCTTTATGGAGAATATGAAGTTCGCCAGCCTGCTCTTCCGGGAAAAGCTGATTACCCAGGACCTCTTCACCCAAACCAGCGACCAGCTTGGCGAAAAGCTGAAAACCGGACGTGTGGCCGTTTATGTGGACGGAGATGTGGTGAACCCCGGAGGAAGCGCCACTACCGCCCTGCAGCAGCAGGATAAGGAAGCCGGCTACGATGTGATTTGGCCTATTCACAAGGCAGGCTTGGACGCCAAGAAAATTACTCCCAGCAGCTTCAATTCTCTGGGATGGAACGTGCTTCTTATCACCAAAAAAGCCAAGGACCCCGACGCTGTCTTCTCCTATATGGACTGGGTGACCAGCGATGAAGGGCAGCGGGTCACCAACTTTGGACCTCCGGGACTGTATTGGGATAAAACCGACGCCGATGGCGCACCGGTCCAAAACGAAAAGTTTCTGACCGCTACCCAGGCTGAGAAGAGCAAGGAAAAGCTGGGCTCCTTTAACTGGGTAGGCAATACCACCTTCATCGACAAGACCAAATCCAAAATGGATACCCTGCTTCCGCCGGAAAAGCAAAACTGGACCACCCAGGCCCAGAATAAGGTGACCTGGAAAACCTCCAAGGACTTTACCGAATTCGTTAATCTGGACCCTCTCCCCGATTCGGCGGAAGGCAGCATCGCCACCATCGTCAACGATATTTACACCGAGGTATATGCCAAGGCCCTCTACGCCAAAAGCGATGCGGAAGTGGAAAGCCTCTTGAAGAAAGCGGAAGAGGATGCCAAACGCGCAGGTTACGACAAGCTGCTTAAATTCCAGACCGAACGGTGGCAAAGCAACCTGGCCAAAATGAAAAAATAATAAAGCTTCCTGCGACAAGGTGGGGTATACTGGTGACCATGTATACTCCCTTTGTCTATTCCTGTGAATGTTCCCATCCCTGACGCCCGGAGGTTTCGATCATGTACAAGGTGCTCCTGGTAGACGATGAGCTGTTGGATTTGGAGGGTTTGGCCCGTTTTATGGATTGGAGCAGTCTGGATATGGAGGTTTGCGCCTCCGCCGCCAGCGGCTTCGAAGCGTTGGAGATGCTGGACAGCCACACGGTGGATATTATGGTGTCGGATATCAAGATGCCCATCATGTCGGGCATGGAGCTGGCCCGCAGAGCCCTGGAGAAACAGCCGCTGCTGAAGGTCATTTTTGTCAGCGGGTATGAGGATTTTCATTATGCCCGGCAGGCCATTTCGCTGAATGCCTTCGGGTATGTCCTGAAGCCCGTGGATAATGCGGAACTGCATAAAGCCCTGGCCGATGTAAAAAGCGAGCTGGACGAGGAAAGGAAGCGCTCCCATCTGGAAGCATACTTCTCCGAATCCCAATCCCATCTGCGCCAGGAGCTGCTCTTAAACCTGCTGGAGGGAACCGCCGGAGAGGATCAGGTGCTGTCGCTGCTGGAGAGCATCGGCATCTCCTGGCACTCCTCCCGCTTTGTGGCCGCGGTGCTGGAGCCTGATGATCTTAGTTGGAAGCTGAACGGGTTTGAGGAGTCCGTGAAGCTGGATGTAAAAGCAAAGCTGATGTTAGAGGTGGACGGCTTCTGCCGGGAGGAGACAATCGAATCCTGCAGGCTGGACTCCTTCCGCCACGCCCTCATTCTGGAAGAGGGGTATACGGAGGAGCGCCTGGAAAGGCTGATCCGCCGGATCGGGAATGCCACACCGGTGACGGCCACCATCGGCATCGGGCCTATGGTCTCCCATCTGTCCCTTCTGCATATGAGCTGCGCCGGGGCCAAGGAGGCATTGTCCAGAAAGCTGTTTCTCGGCAAAGGAAGGCTGATCCGCCACACGGACGGCAAGGGAGTCATGTCCGACAATGTCCGCAATCTGGATCATATTCTGGAGTCTCTGTGCACCGCCATGTCCGCCTATGAGCTGCTGAAGGTGGACGACTGCATCGAGGAGCTGTTCGTACTGGCAGGGGCCATGGATACGAAGCTGGCTGTTTACCAGTTGTTCCTGCATATCGTCTCCCGGCTGGATACCTACCTGCATACCCTGAATGAGGATTTCTACGGCATGCTGGGGCTGGAGATGCGCAATCTCAATATCCTCTATCATTTCGAAACGCTGGCGGACATGAAATCCTGGCTGCGCCGCCGTATGTTTGAGCTATCCGAGCTGCTCCACCGCAAGCGCCAGGGCAAAAAGCGGCGGCTGGTGGAGGAAATTGAAGCTTATGTTGAAAATAACCTGGAGGGCGGGCTGATGCTGCGGGATGCGGCCAACCATTTTGCCTTTTCCCCCAATCATTTCGGGCAGATATTCTATGAGGAAACAGGCACCTACTTCTCGGACTATGTCACCGCCAGACGGCTGGAACGGGTCAAGCTGCTGCTGATGGATCCGAAGCTGAAGGTATACGAGGCAGCCCACCGGGTGGGATATAAGAATCTGTCCCATTTCAGCAGACAGTTCAAGGATTATTTCGGCTTTAGCCCGGGTGATTTCAGGAGGCAGCTGTAATATGAAGCCTGTCCGCGACTGGCCCTTCAGCTACAAGCTGGTGCTCTCCTATCTCCTCCTTCTCCTGATCTCCGTACTGACTGTAGGATTGTTCGCCTATACCAACTCCGTCCAGACCATGCGGGACAAAACCCGGGACAACCTCCAGGGAACCCTCCGTCAGATCCGGGACAATATCCACTACCACACGTCAGACCTGGAACGGATTACGGATATGCTATATTTTAACCAGTCGCTTCACAGCGCCCTCCGGCGGTATGAGCAGGGCTGGTACAGCTACGAAACCATGACCAAAACCATGATGCCTACACTGGAAAATCTGTTGAATTACACATCCTTCAACATTGGCCTCTCGGTCTATCTCAAGAACGATACCCTGCCGGAGCTGTATTATTCGGATACGGAGGTAAACCCTCTGTTGGGTAAAAAAAGGTATGAAATCTTTCACTTGAGCCGGATTGAGGAGGAGGGCTGGTATAAAACCTTGGCACTCTCCGGCGAGTTCGCGGAAAACCACCAGTGGCGGCAGGTACAGAATGATGAGCCGTACGCGAATATTTCCCTCCTCCAACGGTTTGACGATATCCAGCAGATGAAGCATATTGGGGTCCTGCGGGTGACTGTGCAGTTGAAGGATCTGCTGCAAGCGGTGGATTACCGGAATATCGGAGGGTCCAGCACATTGACTGTCCGGGATGCCGGCGGCAGGGTTATGATGGAGTCCGCGCCGGATGATGCCGGGCCGGAGGGCAGCTTGGCAGATACGAAGCGGCTGCTGCTGACGGAGCCTTTGGACGGGCTAGGCTGGCGGCTGGAGGCCTCCATCCCGGAGAGCCTCTTCGACGAAAGCGCCCGCCGTGTCCGGAGTATGACCGTAATGGTTTGTGTGGTGAGTGTGGCGGCGATGACACTTTTAGGGATGGCAGTCTCCGGATATTTGACCAGGCGGATCCGGCGAATTATCACATCGCTAAACGCTTTCCGGGACGGGGATTTGGGACGGCGGATCACTTTCCGGGGCAATGACGAATTCGCCCAGATTGCCGCCGCCTTCAACAAGATGGGGATGAACATCGAGGAGCTGATCCAGCAAAACTATATGGCCGACCTCCAGAAGAAGGAAGCGGAGCTGGAATCCCTGCAGGCCCAGATTAACCCCCACTTCTTGTATAATACCCTCTCCTCCATCAGCAGGCTGGCCCAATTCGGGGATATGGAGAAGCTCCAGCTGCTGGTGCAGGAGCTGGCCAAGTTTTATCGGCTCTCCCTCAACAGGGGAGAAATTGTGACCACTGTAGCCAAGGAGGTGGAGCATGCCAAGGCGTATGTGGCGATTCAATGCATCAAACACGGGACCCGCCTTCAGGTGTATTACGACATTGATCCAAATGCGCTGTTCTGCTCCACAGTGAAGCTGATTCTCCAGCCTATGATCGAAAATGCCCTGGAGCATGCCTGGTTCGGCAGCAGCCTGGGCATCCGGCTTGTGGTAGTGAGGCGGGGCCATGAGGTGGTGTTTAAGGTCATTGACAACGGAATCGGCATGTCCCCGGGCACCATCCCCCGCATTCTTGACCCGGAGGGGCCGCGGATCGGCTACGGCATCCGCAATGTGGATTCCCGGGTTCGCCTCCATTATGGGGAGTCCTTTGGAGTCCGTATTGCCAGCGGCCCGGGAATCGGCACCTGTGTAGAAATCGTTGTCCCCTGCCGGAATTAGGCTGATGGTGGGACGGCCCATTTTAGGTCAGTGAAACGGGACTGAGGGGCAGAGCTGATTAGCTCTCATGGGCGGGCTGCATTTGGATGCGGACTGTACCGGAAGCGGGTACGGGAAGAGAATGGAGACCTGGTGAAAGACTATCGATCTTCTGTTGGGCCACTACTCCCGTACAATCGGTTATTTCCATTTGTATGGAGGTCCACTCCTGATGCAGCTCCACGACCAGCCGGTTTTGGGAGGTGCCGTTGACTAAGATCCATTCCTGGATGGTGGTTTTCCGGTGAGTAGACGATTCATTACCGGTATCTGCGGGAGTCTCTACCGCGATTGCATCCGCCTGGTACACCACGGTTAGCCGTTTGGTCTGGAGGAGGGCTTCTACCACCGGATACAACAGCTCAGGATGCCGCGGGTGCAGCCGTCCCTCCAACAGAATATCCCGGTGCATGAGCCAAAAGCCCATCCAATACCGGACCATGGCCATATGCCGCTCCGGCAAGAGGTCCAGGCGCACCGACAGCTGCGGAACCGCAAACAGCACGTTGATGATTTGCAGCGCTGCCTGCTCTGCCGTTTCCTCCGGATGCCACATGAGCATATCGGAATGAACTGCCGTGCCGCCTGCGAGAAGTCGCAGGTCCAGGATCCGGATGCGGTTTTCCACCGCGTCATTAGGGCAGTCTGCAGCCCGGAGGATATTGCCGTATTTCCGCATTAAGGGCCCCATATACGGCTGCCGGAATTCAATGAGAATACCGGGCTTTTGCTTTTGCAGCCGTCCGGTTACACCCGATAGGAGGCGGTGGGCTCCCTCTTGGATGGAGGCGGTATCCCAGCCTTCGGGCAGGCTGGAGGGCGCGGTCATTTCTCCATTTGCCGGATGTTCTCCTTGAGGCAGCCGGAAGTTGTCCACAAAGTCCAGCTTCAGCCCGTCCAGTCCCCACTCCGCAACCGCCTTTTCATAGATGCTGGTGAGGTACTCCCTCACTTCAGGGTAGCGGGGATCCAGAACCCCTGCACCCATATTGTCCATACGGTACAGGAGTTTGTCTTGCAGGCGCTGCCAGGCTTTACTCCGGTAGCCGATGAAGGGGACGGAATACCACAGCAGATAGCTCATCCCCATACCCTGCACCCGTTTTACATGAGCGGCCATATCCGGCATTTTGGCACTGCTGGCTTCCCAATCGCCGCAGTAGGCATATCCCCGGGCCCCATCCTCCGTCTGCCAGCCGTCATCTACAATCACAGCGCCAAAGCCCAGCTCCTTGGCCAAACGGCACTGCTCCTCAATCTCCTCCGGACTTACCTGCTGGTGGAAGCTGTACCAGGTGGAATACATGGGGAGTTTGGCCGCGGCGGGTACAGCTGCAGGGGAATAGCCTGTTTGCCGCTGCCACCATTCCTGCACATAACGGAGGCTGTCGGTGTATTCCATATTCCGCGTATCCAGAAGCAGACTGGCCCGGTAATCGGTTATGGGATAAGCCGCCTCCTGAAAAAGAGTGACCGAACAATGAAGCTCAGCCGTCTCTTCGTGAACCCCGGCCAGAAATCTGACCGGATTCAGTGCGTCAGACCAGGCGAAGGTCAGCCGATTATGTCCGGACCCGCTGAACAAACACCCAACTGGCGCAGAGGAGGTTCCCCGCGAAGGATTCCCTTCTCCCCAATCCACCTGCAGGCCTCTATTTCTCCCTGCACCCGGATGCCAGTAGCCGGCGATATCCCGGACAGGATGAGTCCAGACCAGTTGAAGCTGCGGAGGTATTCCTGCCTCCTCCCGCCGGATATGTAAATGAACCTGTTCCAGCCCCTCGCCTATACGTTCGGTATCCAGGCTGATTTCAAATTCTGCACGTTCGCCTATTAGCTGTATGAGGTAAGGATCCGTTTGGCAGCATATCATTTTGCAGCACCATCCTGTAGACGTTTAATGTCTCCATCATAGATTACACCGCAGGGGAAGAGTTATATTTTTTTGTGTGGAATACCACGTACATTTGTGTGCAAAAGGAGGGTGCGAGAATGGAGCATAGCTTACGGGTCCTGCCAGCAAAAGGAACCGCCGTTCATTATTGCGGGCAAATGCCATGTCCGCCGGGACATAGCTGGGGCCCGTCCATGCGGGACCATTATTTGCTGCATTATATCCACAGCGGCAAGGGAACCTACCATTGCGGGGGCAGAAGCTATCAGCTTGGAGCCGGGAACAGCTTTTTGCTCTTCCCCGGTATTCCCGGTGCGTATCAGGCGGATCCAGATGACCCCTGGGCATACAGCTGGGTTGCCTTCGCGGGAGAGGGGCTCTCTCACTACATGGAGTTGGCGGGGCTGACCCCGGGTAATCCGATCTACCAGCATGCCGAACCGGATTGGCTGGAGGCCTATATCACGGAGCTGATGGAGTATGGGGCTGCCCCGTCTCCCGCCTCCCAGCTCCATGCCGTTGGCATCCTGTACCGGCTTTTGGCCTCCATGGTGGAAAACTCCCTTATCGGCCAAATGCCTGCCTGTACCAGCACCAATCTGAGCAGAAGCTGGTATTTGGACAAAGCCCTTGCTTACATTCAAGCCCATTATGCCATGCCTGGCTTGACCGTCTCCTCGCTGGCCAAGCATGTGGGGCTGGAGCGGAGCTATTTCGCCAAGTTATTCGCCGAAGAGCTGCACCAGACGCCATACCAATTCCTGCTCCTCTACCGGCTCGAAAAAGCCTCCCGGCTCCTGTCTCACACAGACCTGCCCATCGCAGACGTAGCGGCTGCCGCGGGCTTCCAGGACCCGCTTTACTTCACCAAGGTCTTCCGCAAACACATCGGCCGCACACCCTCCGATTTCCGCAAGCATGGGGTACAATAATTAATGCACCCGCTCACTCGCCGTATATCTTGACCTCTACCCTTAGCACCAGCGCCACCAAAAATTAACGATTGTTTAGCATTCCAGACTAACTCCCGGCCTGGTTAGTGATCCTAACGGACTGGAGCGACCTTATTTGCCTGTTAGGCTCCGATTTGAAATTCTAACGGACCCAGCAGCACTTATTTCTTTCAACCGATGCATCTTCTGCTCCATTTCGGGTAAATAGATGCTCTGGGGTCCGTTAGATTTCAAAAAAGCTTATTTTTGGCCAAATAGCGTCTCTCCGGTCCGTTAGCTCAGATGCCGCGGACTCTGCCACGGATACCTCAACGCTTCCGCTTGGGCCGTGCCTACTTCTCTAAATTTGCTTCGATAGGAGGTTCGGACTCTGTTTCCAAACGTCAACATACAAAAAAGCCTCTTTGCTTTTGCAAAGAGAATTTTTCGTGCTTGGCGACGTCCTTCCGCACCGACACCCGCCGCCGCAGGCGCCTGCTTCGCGCGGGTGGTCGGCGTCTGAGCCTCCCCGGGACTGCTCCTCTGAATATCCTTCGATGAAGGCTCAGACACTGCCATGGTCGTCAACATACAAAAAAGCCTCTTTGCCTGTGCAAAGAGACTTTTTCGTGCTTGGCGACGTCCTACTCTTCCAGGACCCTGCGGTCCAAGTACCATCGGCGCTGGAGGGCTTAACGGTCGTGTTCGAGATGGGAACGCGTGGTTCCCCTCCGCCATCATCACCAAACGTCTGTATGTAGTTTCAGGAACGATACGACCAAGTACCGTTTCGTCGAACCGGAATCTGCACTCGTCAGATTCGTCTCCAACTTACTCCCTGAAAACCGGATGCGAAACAAGGTCACCGAAACCTCTTAAATCATATATCTTACCGCCCTTGTGAAGTTCCCGGTTTCCCGGGGTCCCCGCAAAGTACCTGCGTACTCTACGAAGCCTTTGCTTCACTTTGTGGGGCATTTTGGTTAAGCCCTCGACCGATTAGTATTCGTCAGCTCCATGTGTTGCCACACTTCCACCCCGAACCTATCTACCTCGTC